>JBJFHO010000192.1:0-8880 GCA_051893675.1 Ruminococcus sp.
CTCCGTAGTCCTCTTCAAACTCCTCAAAGAAGAATTCCGACAGCATCTCCTTGGCATCATCATTGCCCCTTGCCGCCGCCAGATGCAGCCAGTACCGTGCTTCGTCCTCATCTTCATCCACACCAGTACCGTTCAGATAGCAATATCCCATCATATACTGGGCACCGTCATGACCACGTTCTGCAGCACGTTCGAACCAGTCCACCGCCTCTTCGTCATCCTCGCTGTCATCACCCACATAGTAGCAGTTACCGATCATGTACTGGGCATTTTCATTGTCCTGCGCTGCCTTCCGGAACCACTCCAGCGCCATCTCCTTGTCCTCTTCTATGTCGAAATAATATGATCCAATGGCACACTGGGCATCGGAATTTCCCTGCTCTGCGGCACGCTCAAACAAGTCCAGTGCCATGTCGATATCCATTTCCACACCGTCACCATCCTGATAGCATGTCCCCAGTGCAAACTGTGCATTGGGATTGTTCTGCTTTACAGACAGCTCCAGCCAGTAGACTGCCTCTTCCAGATCTGCCTCCACGCCGCAGCCAAAACGATAGCAGCTGGCCAAATAATATTGTGCCTCGCTGTCCCCGGCCTTAGCTGCTTCCTGAAACAGCTTCACTGCATATTCCGAATCTGCTTTGACACCGTTTCCGTCCATATAGCAGATACCCAGCTGACATTTTGACGGTATATCGCCCTGTTCCGCCGCTTTCCGGAACCAGTACACCGCCTGGCTGTCCTCTTCCTCCGAAGTTACATCCTGATAAAGCAGACACATGCCCAGAGCATACTGGGCATCCCGATCCTCCTGCTTTGCTGCCCGTTCCAGCCACTGCTGAGCAAGCTTTTCATTTTGTTCCACACCCCTACCAAAATGATAGCATGTTCCCAGCATATACTGGGCAATGGGCACATCCTGATCTGCGGATTTTTGATACCAGTGCACGGCAGACTTCTCGTCAATTTCCGTGCCAAAACCGTTGAAATAGCAGTCCCCCAGATTATATTGCGCCGCACCATTGCCGCCCTCTGCCGCCTTCTGAAAATAAGAGAACGCCTCTTTCTGATCCTGTTCCACACCGTTTCCATCCATGTAGCAGCGGCCTACCATGTTCACCGCTTCCAGACTGCCCAGTTCCGCCGCCTGGCGGTACAGTTCCAGCGCATGGGCTGCATCCTCTTCCACGCCGGTGCCGGACATATAGCAGATACCAAGCTGCAGCATAGCCTCCTCATTGCCCTGAGCCACAGAGCGCTCCAGCCAGTCTACCGCTTTTTTCTCGTCCGGCTCCATATGTTCCCCATTCAGCAGCAGCATTCCCACTGCAAACTGTGCCTCCGGGGAATTTTTTTCTGCACCAAGGGACAGCCAATGAAATGCCTGAGCAAAATCCATCTCCACGCCGACCCCCTGATAATAGCAGTCACCCAGATGATACAGTGCAGAGGGCAGCATTGCTTCCGCCGCCTGTTTCAGCCATGCAATACCCTGCTCCGCCTGCGCCTCGGTACCAGTGCCGTACAGGCAGCACATGCCGGCAAAATCCTGAGCCTCGGGAATCCCTGCCTCTGCAGCACGGGCAATCCAGGAAAAGCCCTCTTCCCGATTGGCATCCGTTCCCACGCCGAAATAATAACAGCGTCCCGTTTCAAACTGTGCATGGGCATCGCCGCTCTCAGCAGCCGCCTGAAGCAGCAATAGCCCACGGTGCAGAGTCTCTTCCTCTTCGCTGTGGTTGATGAGATACAGTCCCAGAACAAATTCCGCCTCATGGTCATTCTGTCTCACGGCACGCTCCAGCCACATAAGACCTGTATCCTCTTCCTGCTTCAGAAGTTCCTCTTTTCCCTGCAAATAATACATACCAAGCAGAAACTGGGCTTCATGATAGCCCTGTTCTGCGGACATTTTCAGCAATTCCATAGACTGTGCAGGATTTTCTGCCGTACCCGTTCCGTCACGAAGACACATTGCCGTCATGAACTGAGCATTGGCATAGCCATTGTCTGCCATACGCCGGAACCAATTGTATCCTGTTTTCTGCGCATCTGCATCGCCGTTTTCCACCAGATCCAGATAGTGGTTATAATTTTCCGGATTCATCACATAGGAATCCCCACTTTTCCGAAGTCGTTCAAAGAATCTTTTTTTCATATCAAGCTCCCCTTTCCGCTCCGTCATTTTTGCATCGTGATACTTATTATAATGCAAAATCGACATGCTGTCAAGTATGAAATACAGTTCTCTGCGAAAGCCGATTTTTCTTGTTTTGTATTTTTTGCACATGCCAACGCAAGACAAAGTATGCTGTTTATGATATGAGCAATTCTCATCTTTGAATGTGAATTTTTCGTTATAAGTTGAGAACCAGTATTGACAAGTGCATCGACGTATGCTATAATACAATCAGACAAGATCCGATGCACTTTACCGTGCAAAACAGATCTGTTCAAACTGAAAAAGATTATTTCTGGAGGTAGTTCATATGAAAAAGTTTGTATGTTCTGTATGTGGTTATGTATTCGAAGGCGAAGCTGCACCGGCAGCATGTCCGCTGTGCGGCGCTCCGGCTGAAAAGTTCATTGAGCAGAAAGAGGACAACATGCAGTGGGCTGACCAGCATGTGGTTGGCGTAGCACAGGGTGTTGACGAAGAGATCGTACAGGGTCTGCGTGAGAACTTCAACGGTGAGTGCTCTGAGGTCGGCATGTACCTGGCAATGGCACGTGTTGCATTCCGTGAGGGTTATCCGGAAATTGGTCTGTACTGGGAAAAGGCTGCATATGAAGAAGCTGAACACGCTGCAAAGTTTGCAGAGCTCCTGGGCGAAGTCGTTACAGATTCCACCAAGAAGAACCTGGAAATGCGTGTTGCTGCTGAGAACGGCGCATGTGCCGGCAAGAAGGCACTTGCTGCAAAGGCAAAGCAGCTGAATCTGGATGCAATCCACGACACAGTTCACGAAATGGCAAAGGACGAGGCTCGTCACGGCTGTGCGTTTGAAGGCTTCCTGAAGCGTTACTTCAACGACTAATCAGCGTACCCAATCGCATAAAAATATGAAAAGACTTCCCTGCGCAAGGCAGCGGAAGTCTTTTTCATACATATATACAAATATACGAAAAGGGATCTCTGCATAACCAGCGATCCCTTTTTGCATATATTCACGATGCGTTATTCTTTTTCCGTTTTTTCATCCTCTGCCGCAGCGTCAGACTCTTCCGGCTCTGCTGCATCAGCTGCAGCCTTGAGTGCATTTCTCCGGTAGGATACCACAAATGCACGGACAACTGCAAATACCAAATAGATCACAAAGAGGAGTGCCTCTACCACCAGCAGCGGACGCATCATAGTGGAAATTGCATTGGAAACAGCGTTGGAAACACTGCCGCTTGCCGGAACCAGCACGCTGTAGGAATTTGCATAGGAAGCCGTTTCAAAATACTCATCGGCAGTCTCGTTTACTGCACCGATCAGCGCATTGATTTTCTCTCCCAGAGCAGCCATATCTGCTTCAACCTTTTCCTTGTCCTTTGCATTGCCCAGCGTTTTCTTTTGCAGGTTTTCCAGACGTGTGGTATAGTCCGTGATCTGCTGCTGATAAGAAGAAACACTGCTCTGTGCATCGGTTTTCTGCTGGATCAGGTCATCATATGCCTCGGACGGCTGTGTCAGCGGTGTATTGGAAGAATTGTCCGAGCCTGCCACAATGACAATAGAATCCTTTTCATAATTGGTGATGGAATCCGTAATGGATGCCAGCTTTTCCTCTGCGCTCTGCTTTGCCCGTGTCAGGGAATCAATACGATACTGATAATAGGTCTGCAGCGCATCCTTATCCTTTGTGACATTCTTGCCGAACACATAAGAGGAAAGAGTTGCATAATCCACAGTCCGCATGGTATTGATCGCTTCGTTCAGGTCAGAGAACGTATAGCCGGTTGTCGTGGAACGGAACCGTGTCTCATCTTCAGTAGCAAGACGGTTCACATAGCTCTGCAAGGAGCCCAGAGTCGTATAGAACACATCCATTGCCTGAGGGTAATCGTAGCTGCTATAATCCACAGCGGTCAGCGCATCGCCGAAGGCATCGTTATAGCCATAGGTCTGCATGAAATAGGTCTTGTAGTTGCTCAGGAGTGTATTGAGGAAATCCGCAGCCTGAGAGCGGTTCATGCCTGTGTTCAGGTATGTAAACTGAATCTCAAAGCGTGTGGGATAATAGGACACATCCATGATCCGCTTTGCAGCTTCAATGGAATTTGTCGCTTCAAAAATACTCTGATATGCAGTCAACTCATCAATTGTATCGCTGGGAACAACACCGGAAACAGTAATGCCATTCCGGACGCTGTCCACTTTATTTGCAGACATGCCAAGCTCTGTCAGCGTCTGTTCAATGACAGACGGCGATTTAATGGAATTGGCATCAAATTCATTGCCGTTGGGATCCAATCCCTTCTCGATTCCATCATAGCTGAACCCGACCATTGCAGTCAGGGGCGTGGCGTGACTATTGGAAACTGCCATAGTGCAGCCAAAAATCAGACCTGCTGCCACAACAGCAATGATAATCCACAGCAGTGCATATTTTTTCAGCTGGCGAAAAATATCCACCACCGGAATGACAATGGTATCTTCCTCCTGGGCAGGATTTACAATTTCTTGTTTCTGGGTAGATTTTTTTGTACTCATACTTTTGGCACCTCAGTAAAATATCCTTTCTGTTTCGTCTGGAAAATCTATTCTAAGGCAACACCGCACAAAGACCGCCTGACGGCTTTGCACGTCATATGCTTGCATATTTTGCGTCATATTTCACAAAAATGCTCGTGAATACACAAAGTATTCACTCCGCTTTTTGTTTCATCTGACGGAAAATCTGACGGCGCATTTGACGTACAATCTTTGTGCGGTATTGCCCTAACTATTCTATTATATCATATCGACATATTCTTGTAAACAGGATAATTCTGAGAAATTTGATAGTCGAAAGAAAGAAAAAACAGCAATTTTCACAAGAAAACCGCTGTCAGATTTTCCCCTTTTCCGTACTATCCATCAGATACTGCTCCAACGGCTGCACTGGGATAGGCTTGTAGTCATGCTCTGTCAGCTGCGGCAGGAATTCCTGCCACTTTTCCGGGGCATTGATCAGCAGCAGTTTCTTCTGCCGTGTCAGACCTTTGCAAGCCAGTTCAAACCGTGCCGCTGCGGTATGGCTGCCAGTCTCCCAGCAGCAAGCCAGCGCAGCCGGCGGATGACTGCGTGTATATTTTGCACCGCCCGGAATCCTGCCGCAGTGCTGCCGCATACGCCGTTTCAAGTCAGGGGTGATTCCGGTATAAAGGGAATCATCCTGACAGCGCAGCATGTAAATATAATACATCATACTTCTTTCCCCGCTTATTTTTTCCGATACAGCAATTCCTCCGGCACAACGCCACGCCGTGTCAGGGTATAAGTCACCCATACCACGACAAAGGGCAACAGATTTACCGCCGCCAGAATGACGGCATCGCCCCAGGAAAGAGCAGCCGCTGTCACATCGGCGCTGAACAGGTTGCACAGCTGCAAAAACGGTGCATCCAGCAGCTTGTACCAGCGGTAAAATGTCCCGGGCAGAACACCGCCCCGTGCCAGGAGCAGACAGATACCCCAGATGACATAGGGCAGTGTCACTGCACCACTCAGCAGAAACCGCCGCAGAATGGTGCCGTCAACTTTTTGATGCTGATCTGCTTTGGCACGATTCACTGCAAAATTGATACACAGGCAGACCAGGATACCCATGGTACAGATGCAACTGATAAGCCTTGCCAGACCGCCGCCGATGGCAGACAACGTCAGTGCCAGAAACAGACAGAGGATCTCTGCAAAAAAGTATGTGCCAATGGCTTTTGCAAAATTTTTGATTTCCATTTTCAACCTCCTACGGGGAAATGATACAGTACTCTATTCGTATATTCCGCACCGCAGCGGAAACAATAGAAACAAAGAAAGGAGTGAATTCTGTTATGGGACAACAGGAAAAGCACGTATTGGATGCCTTTTATAAAAATGCTGCCGTAGGACTGGACGCCACATGTTCGATTCTGGACAAGGCGGCACATCCTGAGCTGCGGGAAGAACTATGCAAGCAGCTCCGGTATTATCAGACGCAGAAGGATTCCATCCGCAGACAGATGCAGGAAAACTGCATGCAGCCCCAGGAACAGGGAGAACTGGCAAAGCTCTGTTCCAATCTCAGTATCCGGATGCACTGCGCCGGCGGTATCAGTTCCGGCGAAATTGCAAAGCTCATGCTCAAGGGCACCAATATGGGCGTGATTCAGCTGACCGAGGTACTGCACCGCAGCCCGGAGATCTCCGACAGCCTGAAGCATCAGGGGAAAGAGATCGTCCGTCACGAAGAGGCGTACATGGAGCGCCTGAAAGCCTATTTATAAAAGGAGAGATACCATGAACGAAGAGGAAAGAAAAGCCCAGCAGAACTACGAGGCGGAAATGAAGATCTACACGCCCCGCCGTGTGATCGCAGAGACACAGGAAAAGGCTGTTTCCGATCATGCCCCGGTCCGGATCTATGAGCGTCCGTTCAAGCCGAATCAACCCACATCTCCTCTGGGATAAGGATTTTCAAAGACAAAACGGGTCGATGCGAAATCGTCCCGTTTCTTTTTGCAGCGCCACTTATCACGCACTGTTCTTCTTTGCGCAATCCGCACACAGCCCATAGAGCACTGTTTTGGTATGGTCAACCACAAAGCCATGGTGTTCCAGAAGATGCCCTTCCAGCTGGCTCAGATAATCGCAGCTCACATGAAAAAGCCTGCCGCACTGGGTGCATTTCAAATGGAAATGTTCCTGACACGCTTCCGGCAGCGTATCCAGAAACTGATAACATGCACCGCTCTTTCCGTCCAGCACATATTTCCGCACCATGCCCTCTTCCACCAGCTGTTCCAGATTCCGATAGACCGTAGCCGTCCCCACCGGTGTGCCGCAGTCCTGCAAATGCCGGACGATTTCCACAACGGTGATATGCCGTCCGCCGCAGCTGCGCAGAAATTCCAGAATATATTCCCGCTGCTTTGTTTTATAACCCATGCAACTTCTTCCTCTCATGCCAAATTGCCGCAGTGACCTGTAGAACAGTGCACTGCGGCAGACATTTTTATTTGCGTTTACTGAATGGTAACTTTCTTCATCACCTGGGGTTCCAGAGGCTTGTCATTATAATCGGTCTTTACAGAAGCGATCTCGTCTACCACTTCCATACCGGAAACCACCTTGCCGAATGCCGCATACTGTCCGTCCAGATGCGGTGCATCCTCATGCATAATGAAGAACTGGGAGCCGGCAGAGTTCGGATTCATGGCACGAGCCATGGAGAGCACACCACGTGTATGCTTCAGGTCATTTTTCACGCCGTTCGCAGCGAATTCGCCCTTGATATTCCAACCCGGACCGCCCATACCGGTACCCTCGGGACAGCCGCCCTGAATCATAAAGCCCGGAATCACCCGGTGAAAAATCAGTCCATCATAGAAGCCCTGGCGAACCAGCTTTTCAAAATTTTCACAAGAAATCGGCGCAATCTCAGGATACAGCTCGATTTCAATCTTTTTTCCGTTTTCCATTTCAATAACAACCATAATTGTACTCCGTGTTATTCTGTATTTCCGGGAGCATATCACCGGATAATAGTATTTTAACACACTTCACGGAAAAAAGCAAGGGCAATACCGCACAAAGATTGTGCGGTATTGCCTTAAAGCTTTATCTTTCTATAATATACTGGAGATATCAGATAAATCCGACGAGAGCAAGCCCCGTCCTACGTTTCCGGATACTACAATACTACCATTTTAACCACATAAAATAAAGGGCAGATACTATCCGCCCCTGAATTCTGATATTGCAGGAAAATACTGCCCGTTTTTACATACCGGAAAATGATGAAGCCACCTGAAATGTATGCAGTTCCCAGTTGTTTACATGCACACCATTCCATGCATGTACCAACATCGCCAAAGCGACCCATATGGCAGTTGTCTGAATGGTCAGCAAAAGAATTTTTTTCATGTGTGCACTCCTTTCAACCGTTCATTCGCATGATTTCTTTATTTTTATTATACACGATATGGAAGGAAATTGCAATGGATTTTCCCGGTTTGTAATCGAATTGTAAAATTCAGCCCGCACATTTTGTCTCACTCCGCAGAGTGCCCAAGTTTTGCAGAAAAATCGCAAAGCAATCGTCAAAAATTCCATATAGACAAGCAGGAAAAATTGTGGTATGATGAACATACCGGCAGAGAGACAGCCGGAGAAAAGCAAAGGCGATACCGCACAAAGATTGTGCGTCAGATGCGCCGTCAGATTTTTCGTCAAATGAAACAAAAAGCGGAGTGAATACTTTGTGTATTCACGAGCATTTTTGTGAAATATGACGCAAAATATGCAAGCATATGACGTGCAAAGCCGCTAGGCGCTCTTTGTGCGGTATTGCCCAAAGAGAAAGGGGCTTTTTTATGCAAAATTACGTTATTACCATTACACGTCAGTTTGGCAGCCGTGGCAGAGACATCGGCGTTGCCGTAGCGCAAAAACTGGGCATACCGCTCTATGACCGCAGCGTTCTGGAAAAGGAAGCAGAGGCCCTGGATGAAACCATGAGCTCTCTGGTGCGTTTCAGTGAAAACGGCATCACAGGCTATTATAAAATGGCATATCCCCTGGGCATCGGCAGCAGTCTGAAGCAAGACCGCATGTACGAGCTGCAAAGCCAGCTGGTACTGGAGCATGCAGAACAGGAAAGCTGCGTCATCATCGGCCGCTGTGCAGACTTCCTGCTCCGGGAGCGGGAAAAT
>JBJFHO010000193.1:0-1883 GCA_051893675.1 Ruminococcus sp.
GGACCTCGCCAGCTGTGCTCAGCTGGACCAGCGGCTTGTGCAACCTTTTTGAAAGCGGGTAGAATACATTTTTAGATGTAACAAATTCTTACACTTCCTACGCTTTTCATCTGGTATTGAAAAAAGTTGCAAAACTGGCAATTGTAACAGAGCCAATTGCATGGTATCCTAGTAGCAAGGCGGAATGAATTAGGAATGTGAAATTTCAATTATGATAAAATCCGTGAGCGGAGCGAACTCCGCCATTCCTCATTCCTAACTCCTCATTCCTCATTATTCAAAAAAGCAAATTCAGGAGGAACAGCAATGGGAAATCGTTATGAACTCAACAAGAACCTGGCACAGATGCTCAAGGGCGGCGTCATTATGGATGTCACCACACCGGAACAGGCAAAGATTGCCGAAGCAGCCGGTGCATGTGCCGTTATGGCACTGGAGCGTATTCCGGCAGATATCCGTGCAGCCGGCGGCGTATCCCGTATGAGCGACCCGAAGATGATCCGTGGCATCCAGGAAGCTGTCAGCATTCCGGTAATGGCAAAGTGCCGTATCGGTCACTTCGCAGAAGCACAGATTCTGCAGGCAATCGAGATCGACTATATCGACGAGAGCGAAGTTCTCTCTCCGGCAGATGACAAGTACCACATCGACAAGACCAAGTTTGACGTACCCTTTGTCTGCGGTGCAAAGGATCTGGGCGAAGCACTCCGCCGCATCAACGAGGGCGCTTCCATGATCCGTACCAAGGGCGAACCAGGCACCGGTGACGTAGTACAGGCAGTACGCCACATGCGTATGATGCAGGCAGAGATCCGCCGTCTCCAGTCCATGGCGGAGGACGAGCTGTTCGACGCTGCAAAGGAACTGCGTGTTCCCTACGATCTGGTACAGTATGTTCACGACAACGGCAAGCTGCCGGTCGTAAACTTTGCAGCCGGCGGCGTAGCTACTCCGGCTGACGCTGCACTGATGATGCAGCTGGGCGCTGAGGGCGTTTTCGTTGGCTCCGGTATCTTCAAGTCCGGCGATCCGGCAAAGCGTGCCGCTGCAATCGTAAAGGCTGTCACCAACTATCAGGATGCAAAGATGCTGGCTGAACTGTCCACCGATCTGGGCGAAGCAATGGTAGGTATCAACGAAGATGAAATTTCCCTGCTGATGGCGGAGCGTGGTAAGTAATGCGTATCGGTATTCTGGCACTGCAAGGTGCATTTGCAGAACACAGTGCGATCCTGCGCCAGCTAGGTGCGGAGCCCTTTGAGATCCGCCAGAAGCGTGATCTGGATCAGCCTATGGACGGTCTGATCATTCCCGGCGGCGAGAGCACGGTTATGGGAAAACTGCTGAAGGAACTGGACTGCTTTGATGATATCCAGAATCGGATCCGGAATGGTCTGCCGGTATTCGGCACCTGCGCCGGACTGATCCTGCTGGCAAAGGAAGCCGAGGGCGGCAAGGTGCAGCTGGGAACTATGGATATTTCCGCACGCCGCAATGCCTACGGCAGACAGCTGGGCAGCTTTTCCGTGACTGCGGAAATGAAAGGTGTGGGTGAGATTCCCATGGTATTTATCCGTGCGCCTTATATCACAGCAGTTTCCGGCGATGCAGAGGTACTGGCAGAAGTGGACGGCAAAATCGTTGCCGCACGGCAGGGCAATCAGCTGGCAACGGCATTCCATCCGGAGCTGACAGAGGATACCCGGGTACACCAGTATTTCCTGGATATGATAAGCTCTGTAAAATAATACGAATCCCTTAAATGGAAATAGATAAAATTGCGAGCAGAAATTTTGACAGTCTAGTACCCTGTCACATCTAAAAATGCATCTTACCCGCTTTCAAAAAGGTTGCTCATCATGCTGGTCCAGCTGAGCACAGCT
>JBJFHO010000194.1:0-1879 GCA_051893675.1 Ruminococcus sp.
AGAAAAAGCGACAGCTTTTTCGAGGAGGGGCGAACAAGACCGCCCCTCCTTGTGTCCGTTCTTCTGCAAGCGTTATTTTGCAAACGTTCCGGTGGAACGTTTGCAGCGGATTTTCCTACAATATTATTCTGGATGTCACAAGCGAAAGATGGCGCCGGCGAATTCGCTCGTTTCACTCGCTGTTCGCCTGGGTACGCATCGCCGCTGTTGCCTTTACTGTGTTCGTTTTGTGGATATTCTGAATTTTCGGAACAGAAATTTCTACCTTTATTTTTTTAGCGGCGATGCGTTTGCTGTTCTGAATTGTGCTTGCTTGTCGGGTGTTTCTTCCTTTTTTCTTTGCTGAAAAGAAAAAAGGAAGCGAAAAAAGAAAAGAATTCTCGCTGCGCTCGTGTGGGTTATTTGCCTACGCAGAAGCGTGAGAATACGTCGTTGACGACGGCTTCGGAAACTCGCTCGCCTGTCAGTGTCAGAAGTGCATCCGCAGCTTCCTCCAGCACTACTGTCACGCCGTCCAGCATTTCCCCGGCATCCAATGCCTCCAGAGCCTGCAATATCTGCGCCTTCGCCGTTTCCAGACACTGCTTCTGCCGTGCATTTGACACAATCCCCAGCTCCGGCGTCACCTTCGCCTGATAAAACATCTCCTCTACCGTTTTCCGCAGTTCTTCCAGTCCATCCCCAGCCTTTGCTGCCATGAAAATCACATGCCCGAACCGCTCCTGTAACGTCCCGATATCCAGCCTTGCCTCCTGGTCAGACTTATTCACAATGGCAACCACTGGCTTCTCCGGCAGCTGCTCCAGCATCCGCAAATCGTCTCCATCCAATGGTCTCGTGGTATCAAACACCGCCAGAATCAGATCCGCCGCCTGCAATCGCTCCTCTGCGATCTGCACGCCCATCTGCTCAATGACATCCTCCGTCTCCCGGAGCCCAGCCGTATCCGACAGCCGCAGCGTCACATTCCCCAGCCTTATCTGCTCCTCCACCACATCCCGCGTTGTACCGGCGATTTCCGTAACAATACTCCGCTGGCTGCCTGTTAGCAGGTTAAACAGGGTGGATTTTCCAACGTTCGGTTTCCCCACAATTACCGCCGATACGCCGGATTGCAGGATACGCCCGTAATCATAAGTGGCAAGAGTCTCCTCCAGCTGCGACAGAACAGGCGCAAGGGATTCTCTCAAACTATCCGGAGTTACTGCGGGAATCTCATCCTCCGGATAATCCGCCCATGCCGCAAGATCACCCAGACTGCGGACAATGCCCTGGGTGATCTGCTGCACCCGGTGATACAGGGCACCATTCTGCTGGGCGTGGGCAAATTCCAGCTCCCGTTTTCCGGCAGCACCTATGACATCCATAACTGCTTCTGCCTGGGTGAGCGTCATTTTCCCGGAAAGAAACGCACGTCTGGTGAATTCTCCTGGCTGTGCCGGAACTGCTCCGGCATGGAGTACTGCACGAAGCAGCTGCTCTGTGACATAAATGCCCCCGTGGCAGGAAAGCTCCGCAACATCCTCACCGGTATAGCTATGGGGTGCACGAAAAACGGTGAGAATGCCGTCATCCATTTCCCTGCCCTGTTCGTCCAGAAATGTGCCGTAGGCGCAGGTATAACCCTGCATTTCCGCCGGAATTTTCCCGGAAACACTGCGGAAACATGTTCCGGCAATGGCAAGTGCGTCCTCACCGGAAATGCGTATGACGGCAATGCCGCCGGCAGCGTGAGGGGTTGCAATGGCTGCAATGGTATCCATAGGATTCCTCCTTTTTCTAATATCAAGGTGAGCACGTCCCACCTGATTTGCTTCATATTCCATAACGCCGCAGGCGGCAATGAAGTTTTTTGATCCAGCAATTTTTCAAAAATGCT
>JBJFHO010000195.1:0-6246 GCA_051893675.1 Ruminococcus sp.
AAAGATTGTACGTCAGATGCGCCGTCAGATTTTTCGTCAGATGAAACAAAAAGCGCAGTAAATACTTTGTGTATTCACGAGCACTTTTGTGAAATATGACGGAAATATGCAAGCATATGACGTGCAAAGCCCTCAGGCGCTCTTTGTGCGGTGTTGCCTAAAGAGTTTTAGGTGAAACCGTACATTCCTCTTCCCATTCTAAAAATACACTGGACTTTCTGCGAAAAATATGCTATAATAAAACCATTGAATTCTGAACCGAAAGGATATTTTTCATGAAACGTGTGGTTCTCTTTGCGGCTTCGGCTGCAACGCTGGTACAATTTACGAAAAATGATCTCACAGCGCTCCAGACACTGGGCTGTGAGATCCACATGATCTGTAATTTACAGAAGCCGAATCTTTCGCCGGCTGCACTTCATGATTTTAACCAGGCGCACCCGAAGCTCGTATGGCACGACCTGCCTTTTTGCGACAGTATCCACGGACTGCGTCAGAATCAGAAAGCATTCCGGGAACTGGACGCAATTCTGGGAGAATTGAAGCCCGATCTGCTCCACTGCCACGGCACAATTGCCGGAATATACGGCAGGAAAGCGGCGGAAAAAAAGCAGATCCCCGTATTCTACACCGCCCATGATTTCCGGGTATACCGTGGCTGTGTGCCGGGCGAACGGATGTTCTTCGGAACACAGGAGCGTCGGTACAGCAAGTGCACAGAGATCATGTTCACCGTCTGCCCGGAGGATGCCGCCTATGCGGAAAAGCGTCTCCACGCCAAGAAGATCGTCTCCCTGCCGGATGTGGGGCTGAACTATGAAAAATACGCCACCCCCAAGCGGAGCCGTGCAGAGGTACGCCGGGAGCTGCATATTCCCGAGGACGCTGACCTGCTGCTTTCTGTAGGCACTCTGCGGATGCAGAAGCGGTTCCGGGTGGTATTGCAGGCAATGGCACGGCTCCGGGAGCTGGAGAATCTCCACTATGTCATCTGCGGCGAGGGGCCGGATATGTTGTTTCTGCAAAAGCTGACCCAGAAGCTGCATCTGACGGAGCGTGTGCATTTGCTGGGATACCGCACGGATATCCCCGATCTGCTGGGTGCGGCGGATATTTTCTGTATGCCGTCCCGTCGGGAGGGCTGCGGTATGGCGGCGCTGGAGGCAATGGCTGCCGGACTGCCGCTGATTACCGTGCGCAGTCACGGCACAAAGGTATATGCGGAAAACGGTGAAAGTGCCGTTTGCCTCAAAGGCGATCTGGTGGCATCCTGCGCAGATGCCATTGCACAGCTGACGGAGAATAAGCTTCTGCGGAAACAGATGGGCGCACATAATCGTGCCGCAGCCAAGGCATTTTCCGACGAAGGCATGATGATGCAGATGCGTACATATTATCAGAAAGTCTTGTCATAACGATGATTTCCAATTTATGTCAACATAAAATTTCTCAAAAAGGTTGCACAAGCCGCTGGTCCAGCTGAGCACAGCTGGCGCAGGTCCAGGGCTGCGCAAGCCCTGGTGGGGTCAAGGGGCGAAGCCCCTTGTCGCTGTCCGCAGACAGCGAAACACCCCGGCGCATACTTTTGCGCCGCGGAGAAAAGGGGTGAGAAAAGCGAACAAGACCGCTTTCCCCTTGTTGCCCATCTGCAATAACTGAAATTTTGCAAACGTCCCGGTGGGACGTTTGCAACGAAGCAACGGAACAACGAACGATAATCCATGAGGACACGGCACGCCGTGTCCCTACAAAAACGATATTGTGAAAGTGCGGGCGAACGCAGTTCGCCCCTACATTGGCACGCCCTGCAAAAATCAAAACAAGAAAAATGGATTTGCGTGCAAGTTCGCCACGGAAATCAATTTTTAAATTATATGCTGTGAAATGAATCATTTTATGTAGGGGCGAACTGTGTTCGCCTGCAAATCTCCCAAAACGCACAACGGGCGAACACAGTTCGCCCCTACATTGACACGCCCTGCAAAAATTAAAACAAGAAAAATGGATTTGCGTGCAAGTTCGCATATAACACTTGCAATTCTCACAAAAATATGCTATACTGAAACCATATCTTGCATGAGCGAGTACAGGAGGATATTATGGCAAAGAAGAATCAGAAAATGGTAGAAGAAATCACGGCAATGGACGTGGATTTCGCACAGTGGTATACCGATATCTGCAAAAAGGCAGAGCTTGTTTCATATACCAGCGTCAAGGGCTGTATGGTCATCCGCCCCTACGGCTATGCGATCTGGGAAAATATCCAGCGCATTCTGGACGGCATGTTCAAGGCGACCGGTCACGAAAATGTCAATATGCCCATGTTTATCCCGGAGAGCCTGCTGCAAAAGGAAAAGGATCACGTCGAGGGCTTCGCTCCGGAAGTGGCATGGGTAACTCACGGCGGTAACGAAAAGCTGGAGGAACGCCTCTGCGTCCGCCCCACTTCTGAGACATTGTTCTGCGAACACTACGCAGACATCGTGCACAGCTATCGTGACCTGCCGAAGCTGTATAACCAGTGGGTCAGCGTGGTACGCTGGGAAAAGACAACCCGTCCTTTCCTGCGCTCCCGTGAATTCCTCTGGCAGGAGGGGCATACCATTCACGCTACTGCGGAGGAAGCGATGGAAGAAACCGTGCGTATGCTGAATGTATACACGGAATTCTGCGAGAAGTCTCTGGCAATGCCTGTAGTAAAGGGACAGAAGACCGAAAGCGACAAGTTCGCCGGCGCTGTGGCAACCTATGCTATCGAGGCACTGATGCATGACGGTAAGGCACTCCAGGCAGGTACATCTCACTATTTCGGCGATGGCTTCGCAAAGGCATTCGGCATCCAGTATGCCGGAAAGGATAATAAGCTGGCGTACCCCCACCAGACAAGCTGGGGCGTGACTACCCGTCTCATCGGTGCAATTATCATGACTCACGGCGATGACAGCGGTCTGGTACTGCCGCCGGCTGTAGCACCCATTCAGGTAGTGATCGTGCCCATTGCACAGCATAAGGAAGGCGTGCTGGATAAGGCAAATGAGCTTTATCAGGCTTTCCAGGCAAAGGGTATCCGGGTGAAGCTGGATGATTCCGACAATACACCGGGCTGGAAGTTCGCACAGTATGAGATGAAGGGCGTTCCTGTCCGCATTGAGATCGGCCCCAAGGATATCGAAAATGGTCAGTGCATAGTCGCTGCACGCTATAACGGCGAAAAGCAGACGGTTTCTCTGGAAAATAACTATGAGACTCTGCTGGAAACAGTTACCCGACTTCTGGAAACCGAGATTCCGGAGGGTATGTTCGCCAAGGCAATGGAAAACCGCAAAAACAAG
This sequence comes from Ruminococcus sp., assembly GCA_051893675.1. GTDB lineage: Bacteria > Bacillota > Clostridia > Oscillospirales > Ruminococcaceae > Ruminococcus_C. The sequence continues at coordinate 3,333 of JBJFHO010000195.1, forward strand.
ACCTATGTCTGCGAGACCATGGAGCAGATCACCCAGGCACTGGAAGAAAAGGGCGATGGTTTCGTAGAAGCTATGTGGTGCGGCGATGAGGCATGCGAGGACAAGGTGAAGGAAGTGACCGGCGTAGGTTCCCGTTGTATGCCGCTGGAACAGCGTACCATTTCCGACAAGTGCGTCTGCTGCGGCAAGCCGGCAAAGCATATGGTACTCTGGGGCAAGGCGTATTGATGAATGTATAATGTATAATGTATAATGTATAATGCATAATTCCGCAGCAATGGCGGCGGGATTATCCCACAAAAGCTACGATAACGGACTGTTGCAAAACAGCATCCGGGAGCATGCGATACGCAATCGCATAATTTCCCCGGTGTTTGCAGCAGTCCTTTTTGCTATTCGCATAAACGGCAGCATAGAATCCCCTGCCGCTTGTCGGTATTTCAGGAAAATTGTATTTTTCTGAAAAAACATCTTGTTTTTTTTCAAAGATTGTGGTATAATACGGATACACTACATTCGCAACAATTATCGGTTGCCGGGGAATATTTGCATCCGGCAAAGGGGTAAAAACCGATACAAACACAGAAAGGATAAGAGTTATGACATATCCGGAAGCGTTGCAGTATCTGACTGCACACGGACAGGAGCATCTGCTCCGGTTTTATGACACACTTCAGCCCCAGCAGCAGGAAAAGCTGTTGGGACAGATCGCTGATCTGGAACTGGAACGTCCCCAGTTTCAGGATCGCAGCACACTGACTCAGAAGCGGGGCAGATTTTCACCTCTGGGTGCATTGACGCTGGAGGAGATACGTGCTAACGAGGAAACCTACCGCAAAATCGGCATGGATGCCATTCGTAATGCCAAGGTTGGTGCAGTACTCCTTGCCGGCGGACAGGGTTCCCGGCTGGGCTTTGAGCATCCCAAGGGCATGTTCAATATGGGCAAGACACGGGAGCTGTATATTTTCCAGTGCCTGATTCAGAATCTCATGCGTGTGACCAACGAAGCCGGGGCATATGTTCCCCTGCTGATCATGACCAGCGAGCAGAACGATGCAGAAACACGTGCGTTTCTGAAGGAACACAATTATTTCGGATACAGTGCGGACAACGTGCATTTCTTCAAGCAGGAGACAGAACCGGCAGTGGATGAAGATGGGAAGATTCTCATGAATGCCCCGGATCAGATTGTACTGTCCCCCAACGGCAACGGCGGATGGTTTTCTTCCATGCAGCGTGCCGGATTGCTGCAAACCGTAGAGGAGATCGGTATTGAGTGGCTCAATGTCTTTGCGGTGGACAACGTGCTCCAGCAGATCGCAGACCCGGTATTCATTGGTGCGACTATTGCTTCGGGCTGTGCATCCGGCGGAAAGGTTGTCAGCAAGGCAGCGCCGGACGAGCGTGTAGGCGTGCTTTGTCTGGAGGATGACCGGCCTTCTATTGTGGAATATTACGAGATGACAGAGGAAATGCGTACTCTGCGCAATGAGGACGGCAGCCTTGCCTATCGCTTTGGCGTGATCCTGAACTATCTGTTCCGGGTGGATGCACTTATGGATACGCTGGGGTCGGATTTTCCCCTGCACATTGCCCACAAGAAGATTCCGTACATTACCCAGGATGGAGAATATGTCAAGCCGGAAGAACCCAATGGCTATAAGTTCGAGACGCTGGTACTGGACATGGTGCATATGCAGGACAGCTGCCTTGCCTTTGAGGTAGAGCGTTCCAAGGAATTTGCGCCGGTGAAGAATGCCACTGGAGTGGATTCTGTGGAGACAGCACAGGCGCTGCTGGAACAGAACGGAGTAGTGTTATAAGAAGAAAAAAGCCGTATCGGGCAGTGAACCGATGCGGCTTTTTTATGTAGGGGTGGACAATGCATTCCCTACAAATATTTATTTTTTCCTAGGATACGGCGTTTTCACATCAGTCTGTCCCAGCAGATAATCAATACTGGTATGATAGTAATCCGCCAGTGCAATGAGCACATCAGTGGGAATATCCCTCGTTCCAAGTTCATAACGGGAATATGCCACCTGGGAACAATGCAGATATGCCGCCAGGTCTTTTTGATATAAATCGTGATCTTCCCGAAGATTCCGGATGCGTGGGTATTGCATGGCAAACCTCCGTTATTTCTTTCTGGGATACGGTGTTTTTACGTCAGTTCTTCCCATAAGATAATCGACACTGGTATGGTAATATTCCGCCAGTGCGTTCCAGATAGCTGTGGGAATATCATTCTCTCCGGTCTCATATTTGGAATATCCCGTCTGAGACATTTTCAGATATGCTGCAATCTGCTTTTGCGTCAGGTCAGCATCTTCTCTCAAATCCCGGATACGGTTGTGCATTCACATCACCCTCATTTCCGGTTTTATTATACCGTAACCTGTTTCAGATTATTGACAAATAACCTGAAACAGGTTATAATAAGAGGAAAACAGAAAGGAGAGCCCTCATGGAATCCTATAAAAAGCCATATTTCACCCTGTTTACCGCACTCTGCGATACCATCGACTCGCTGGAACAGCTTGCGGCAAATGTATCCCTCGCCCCTGATACGGTCAGCAGTATCTACGCAGAAATCCAGCACCTCAAAGCTGTTCAGCAGGTGGCAGAGGAACAGGTGATTTCGGAAGAGTGAAGCAAATTATCTGCAACAAAATAAATTCTTAGATGTGACAGTGCGTTACAAAGCATTCGTCTATTATTACATAAAAAATAACCGCCCCTGCTGCGAAACTTGGGCGGTTATTCTCTAACATAACCATCTAGGGAGCAAACCGCTTACTGGTATGCTCTCTTTCTTTTATTATACTCGTTTTCCCTGAAGATGTCAAGGATATAATTTGACATTTTCTGTCGCATCTGGTATAATGGTAATCCGAGGGCATACCAAAAA
>JBJFHO010000195.1:6346-8797 GCA_051893675.1 Ruminococcus sp.
GGTTTACGCAGATTGGTAATGCATCCTCTCGGGCATTCCTTTACGCACAGACCGCAGGATTTGCACTTGTCATAGTCAATAACCGGATAGGCATTTTCCACCACAATGGCTTCGAACTTACAGATCTTCTCGCACTTTTTGCAGCCAATGCAGGCATTTTCGCAGGACTGCATGGCAACCTTGCCCATATTCCGGGAAGAACAGCGCACGTCCACTTTTTTCTTCTCAGAGCGCAGCTCAATGAGTCCATTGGGACAGACCTTGGCGCACTTGTTGCAGGAGACGCATTTTTCCGTGCAGAATGTGGCGATGCCGTTCTGGATGGAGATCACGTCATTCTCGCAGACATTGACACAGTCTCCCAGCCCCAGACAGCCATAGGCGCAGACGCCTGTGCCGCCGTAGAACCGCTTCGCTGCTGCGCAGGATTGCACACCGTCAAAGTCAAACTTCCGCTTTGTGGCATTGCAGGTACCGTTGCAGTGGAGTACCGGCACCATCCGTTCCGCAGCGGAAACAGATACGCCCATAATGTCGCCGATGGCTGTTGCTGCATTGGCACCGCCGGGCAGACAGGCATTCATGGGTGCGCCCTTGTTCACAATGGCGTCGGCATAGTCCGCACAGCCTGCATAGCCGCAGGCGCCGCAGTTGGCACCGGGCAGTGCTTCTGTGATCTTCACGGCACGCTCATCCACTTTCACAGCGAATACCTTGGAGATAACCACCAGCAGTACGCCGAACACAATGCCCATAACCACAAAAATCAAGATGGGATAGATATATTCCATGGCACATCCTCCTTATGAACCCAGTCCGCCGAAGCCCAGAAAGCTCATGGACACAATAGCGGCTGCAATGAGCGTTGCGGGAACGCCCCGGAATGTCTTGGGTGTGGAATCCTCTGCGTCGTCCACACGGGAGCGCACGCCGGAGAAGATCACCATAGCAAGGGCAAAGCCCAGACCGGAGAATACGGCATTCACCATGGACTGCCCGAAGCTGTAGCTCTCGTCAATGTTCATAATGGTCACGCCCAGTACGGCACAGTTGGTGGTGATCAGGGGCAGATATACGCCCAACGTTTTATACAGCGGCGGCATAAGCTTCTTGATGACGATCTCCAGCAGCTGAACAAATACCGCAATGACCAGAATAAACGCCACCGTCCGCAGATAAGTCAGCTCCAGGGGTTCCAGAATGAAGTAGTAAATGGGATAGGTCACCAGAGAGGCGCAGAACATGACAAAGACAACGGCTGCACCCATGCCGATACTGGAATCCAGCTTTTTCGAAACGCCCAGGAACGGGCAGATGCCGTAGAATTTGGACAAGACAAAGTTGTTCGTCAATACGGCTGCAATGATAATGGTAATATACGTACTCATGCGTCAGCCTCCTCCTGTTTTGCACCGCATACTGCCGCATTGGGACAGGATGCACAGCCGATCTTCTTCGGGGGCTTTCTCTTCGCCAGCGCACAGACAATGGCAATGACAAAGCCCAGTACCAGGAAGCCGCCTGCCGGCATGACAAACAGACTCATGGTGTGGTTTACCATACCCGGAACAGTCAGCCCGAACCATGTGCCGGAGCCCAGGATCTCACGGACACTGCCCATGAGGAACAGCGCCAGAGTAAAGCCCAGACCCATGCCTGCGCCGTCCAGTGCAGACGCCAGGACATTATTCTTGGATGCGAACATTTCCGCACGCCCCAGAATAATACAGTTTACGGTAATGAGTTCTAGGAATGCCCCCAGACTGGTGTACAGTGACGGCACAAAGCCGTGTACCAGAAACTGAATGAGGGTCACAAAGGATGCGATAATGACGATATAGCAAGGGAGCTTTACCTGTTCCGGGATCACCTTCCGCAGCAGGGAAATGACGATATTGGAACAGATCAGCACGAACATGGTGGAAAGTCCCATGCCAATGCCGTTGAATGCGCCGGTAGTTACCGCCAGTGTCGGGCACATACCCAGCAGTCCCACGAGGGTGGGGTTTTCTTTGATAATGCCCTTGGTGAATTCTTTTCCGTAATTCATGCGCCGATCACCTCCTGATTTGCGCTGACTGTTTCGAGTGCACAGTTGACGGCGGCTTTCATACCCTTGGAAGAATAGGTTGCGCCGGTGATATTATCCACGCCGTCCACAGCGGCAGCGTCAGTTAATCCCACCAGCTTGTCTACCAGCAGTTCCGGATTGGATTCCACCTTGGTACCCAGACCCGGTGTTTCAGAAACGGAAACAAAGGATACGCCGGTAACAGCGCCGTCCTTGTCTACGCCGATGATGACCTGTAAACCGCCTTTGTTATAGCCGTCTGCGGTAACGAGGACAGCTGCCTGTCCATTTTCGTCCACATAGAGTGCCGAAGCGGCAGCCTTGTCACCGTCTGCTGGAGTGAAATCAGTAATTTCTTCAAACGTACCTGCATCCGGCAG
>JBJFHO010000196.1:0-8694 GCA_051893675.1 Ruminococcus sp.
CGGCGGTTATCTGTATGTCTGTGCCGATGGGGATGGTCTGGATTCCAACGGCACCTGGGATATGACTGGGGGCACGGTGATCGTATGCGGCCCCATCAGCGGCGGAGACGGCTCATTGGATGCCAATGGCACTGCAACCTACAGCGGCGGTACTCTGCTGGCGCTATCCAGCCGGGGCATGATGGAATATCCTCAAAGCGGCTGTCTCGTTGCTACCAATTGCAGCGCTTCCGCCGGGGATTCCATTTGTATTGTGGGTGAGGACGGAACTGTTCTTGCTGCAGTGACAACGCCCAAGGAAGTTTCGGATGTGATCTTTGGTATTGGCGATGCGTCCGCAGATGCGTTTACCATTGTGGTGGGCGGCACCTATGACGGCACGTACAATGAGGACTGTTTCGGTCAGGGCGGGACTGTCACCGGTGGTACGGAAGTGACAGCAAACGGCGGCTCCGGCAGTATGCAGGGTGGTATGCAGCCAGGCGGCGGCATGCACGGCGGCGGTCGTCAGGGTGATTTCGGCGGCAAGATGCAGCCGGATGATGGTATGATGCAATAATTTGACAACCTGAAGTAGTCTTCTTGGATAGATGAAATGCGCATGGGCGAAATAGCCTGTGCGCATTTTGTTGTGTGGTATTTTGTAACATCAAAAATGTTTCCTATCCGTTTATAAAAAGGTTGCTCAGCTGGACCAGCAGCCTGAGCAACCTTTATGAGAACGGGAGAGAAATATTATTCATGCGGCAGGAACTAAATTTTCGGTTCTTTTGGTCATGCTTTTCCCTTGTCCGGCATATACATGTGATAAAACACTGTAGAAAGAGGGAATCTCTATGCCCGGTCTAACCTCCAAACAGGCGCAGGAACGGCTGCGCCGGGACGGTGAAAATGAGCTTGCCGCCGCTGCAAAACTGCACCCACTGCGGATGTTTCTCGGTCAGTTCCGTGATGTCATGGTCATGATCCTGCTGGCTGCCACTGCAGTTTCCGCCTTTCTCGGGGAACTGACAGATGCTGTCACCATTATCCTCATTGTGCTCCTGAATGCGATCCTGGGCTTTTTGCAGGAATTCCGCACGGAGCAGACGCTGGAGTCTCTCCGGAATCTTACGGCACCCACTGCTGCTGTCTGCCGTGACGGAAAATGGCAGACCATTCCCGCACGGGAACTGGTCTGCGGTGATGCCATTCGTCTGGAAGCCGGGGATAATGTTCCGGCGGATGCCGCACTGACCAGTGCCGCCGGGCTTGCTGTGAACGAATCCATACTCACCGGCGAATCCGAAGCAGTATCCAAACAGGCAGGCAGCCCAGAGGATACCCGGAACGATCTGCACAAGAAAAATATTGTCTATGCCGGCACGGCAGTTCTCCGGGGCAGCGCCGAAGCTACAGTCATTGCCACGGGTACACATACCCAGATGGGGCAGATCTCCACAATGCTCCAGGATGTCCAGCAGGAAATGACGCCTCTGCAAAAACGCCTTGCCGGTCTGGGAAAGGTAGTGGCATTGCTCTGCCTGGGTGTCTGCGCTGCCGTATTTCTTGCCGGGGTGCTCCGCGGCGAGCCGGTGTTCGATATGCTTATGACAGGTATTACCATTGCCATTGCCGCCATTCCTGAGGGACTCCCGGCAACAGTAACCATTGCTCTGGCACTGGCAGTCAGCCGTATGATGAAGCGTGGTGCACTGGTAAACCGTCTCCATAGTGTGGAGACCCTGGGCTGTGCCAGTGTTATCTGCTCCGACAAGACCGGGACGATTACAGAAAACCGCATGACTGTGACACATGTCATTGCCGGCGGTGAGGAATTCTCCGTCACGGGAACAGGTCTCCAGATGGCTGGGGCAATTTTGCAGGAAGGTCATGGGGTAAACCCGGCATCAAAGCCGGCGCTCCGGGAACTGTTCACCTGCGGCGCATTGTGCAGTACAGCGGAAATTCACAGCGAAGCGCCGCAGAAATCCCAGCGCAACCGCAGTGCACGTACAGACCGTGGCACATGGAGTGCCACAGGAGATCCCACTGAGGTGGCATTGCTGGTGGCAGCGGAAAAAGGCGGTATTTCCCGGAAGCAGCTGCTTCGTACCCATCCGGTACAGCATATGGAGCCTTTCGACAGTGAAACACGCCGTATGTCCGTGACAGTTTCCGATGGTGCCGGAACTTGTACATATTGGAAGGGTGCGGCGGACTGTATCCTGCCACTGTGCAGCTTTCAGATGGAAGGCAGCAGAATTGTACCTCTGACAGAGTCGGAAAAAGCTGTGATCCGCCGTCAGGTGCTGGCATTGTCTGATCAGGCACTCCGGGTTCTTGCCTTTGCAAAGCAGGACGGCAGCACCTGCATTTATCTGGGGCTTGCAGGTATGCTGGATCCTCCCAGAGAAGCCGCACGGACTGCCATCCGCACCTGTGCACGTGCGCAGATCCGCACGGTCATGATCACCGGAGATCACAAAAACACTGCCACGGCAATTGCAAAACAGGCAGGACTACTCCGGGGGAAAAAGGCAATGACCGGGGAAGAACTGGACGCTCTGACCGATGCGCAGCTGGATGCCTGTCTCGATCAGTATGCCGTATTTGCACGAGTAAATCCGGCGCACAAACTGCGGCTGGTGCGTGCCTACCGCCGCCGTGGTGAAATTGTTGCCATGACCGGAGACGGTGTAAACGATGCTCCGGCGATCAAGGAGGCAGATGTAGGCGTAGCGATGGGACAGAGCGGCACGGATGTGGCACGTCAGGCGGCAGATGTGGTACTTACGGATGATAACCTTGCCACGCTGGTGGATGCCGTGGAGCAGGGACGTTGTGTCTATGCCAATATCCGAAAGTTTGTGCGGTATTTACTGTCCTGCAATATCGGCGAGGTGCTCACCATGTTTCTGGGAATTCTCATGGGCATGCCTGTGGTACTGCTGCCCACGCAGCTGCTTCTGGTGAATCTAGTGACGGATGGTCTGCCGGCAATTGCACTAGGTCTGGAGCCGCCGGAACCAGAGGCAATGCAAAAACCGCCCAGAAAGCCGGATGAAAGTTTTTTCTCCGATGGGCTTATGGGACGTATCTTTTTCCGGGGTATTTTCATCGGCATCGGCACATTGGGTTCTTTTTCCGTTGTGGCAAGCATGGGCGGTACGCTGGAGGCGGCACGGACGGCGGCGCTGTGTACACTGATTCTGTCCCAGCTGGTACATGTGTTTGAGTGTAAATCGGAGCGGCGCACGCTGTTTTCCATGCATTATGGCAATAACCTGTGGCTGGTGGGGGCTGTGCTGGTATCCCTGGCGGTACTGGCTGCGGCAATTTATGTGCCCATGCTCCGGGTGATTTTTTCCACAGTGCTCCTGACGGGACAGCAGCTTGGGATTGCCGCTGGATTTTCCTTGGCAGTGCCCCTGTGCAGTTCCATTTTCGGGCTGTTTTCGGGCAAACGGAAGAAGAGGGACGAATGAATGCATAATGCATAATTGTGGTATCGTCTGGGGTGATTGCCTTAAAAAAATTGATTTGTGTGTTCTACGGCAAAACCATCTTGACACCGACCATTTCCCCGTGCTATAATAAAACCGGACAGGGGACGGCACCCATCACAAAAAACAGCGTCCGATACTAATACGAACCCCTCAAACTCCAATAGATAAACTTGCGGCATTAATTTCGCCATTCGTTGCCCTTTATCCTCGATGGGCGAAAGCCCATCTTGCGGTATTCTCCTAGACTGTCAAAATTTCTGCTCGCAATTTTATTTATTTCCATTTCAGGGATTCGTATAAAAAAGGAATCATCCTGTTATGAAATGTATGACTGTCATTGATTTGCAGGGAAATGTATACGAACCGACCTATCCGAAACGGGCAAAAGGTCTTGTGAAAAAGGGACGGGCACGGTTTGTGGATGAGAATACCATCTGTCTGACGTGTCCGCCCGGTGAACGGGAGGAAACCGTTATGATGTCTAACAGCGAAACAAAAGCGCCCATGAATCTGACAGCGGCGCAGATCTTCGAGGAACTGAAACAGATCCGGGAGGATACTTCCTATATTACCCTTGCCATGGAAAAGCTGGAAAAGGTGCCCACAGCGCCGGCTTCGGAAAATGAAGCCGGCGTGGAAAAGATCGTTGCCATCCAGAAAATTGTGCAGGAACGGGAGGAAACCAACCAGGCACTCATCCGTCTCTATGAAAAAATGTATGACGATGTGTACTACACCGCAGAACAGGAGGCAGATGCCGGTGTATAAACCGGAACTGTACGTATCATGAAACAAAAAACCGCTTTGTAATCCCATGTTCGGGTTACAGAGCGGTTTTTGCTTATTTATGATTACTTAACAGCTGTTTCCAGCGCCAGATGCATCATGTCCGTGAAGGAAGTCAGGCGTTCTTCCGGAGTAGTGGATTCGCCCCGGAGAGGACAGTCGGACACGGTGACAATGCAAAGCGCCTGTTTTCCGGCAGCGGCGGCATTCATATATAATGCGGCGGCTTCCATTTCTGTAGCAAGCACGCCCATTTTTGTCCATTGGAGTAGAAAATCCGATTCGCAGTAAAATACATCAGAGGAGAGCAGGTTCCCTACGTGTACAGGAATTCCCAGCTTTTTTGCTGTATCCGCAGCCGATGCCAGCAGCTCGTAGGAGGCAATGGGGGCATAGGTGCCGGGGAGATGATACTGTGCGGCATAGTTGGAGTCGGTACATGCCGCCTGTCCCAGTACTACGTCCCGGAGCTGGATGTGCTCTGCCACACCTCCGGCAGTGCCTACACGGAGAATGCGTTCCACGTCATATTCGTGGTACAGCTCGTAGGAATAAATGCCGATGGACGGCATACCCATGCCGCTGCCCTGGACGGAAACCGGCACGCCGTGATACGTTCCCGTGTAGCCGTACATGCCACGGACGGTGTTGTAGCAGACGGCATTTTCCAGGAAATGCTCTGCAATGAATTTCGCCCGGAGCGGATCCCCCGGCATGAGAACGGTTTTTGCAATATCGCCCTTTGCGGCGGCATTGTGTGGTGTTGCCATAGAAATACCTCCTCAGGCAATACTGCACAAAGAATGCCTGACGACTTTGTGCGGTATTACTCTATCTTTATTTTTTTCGTTTCAGCTGCGCCAGTGTCTGGGTCACGGCGCTGAAATTGTACAGTACAATGAATACAAATCCCGCAGCCAGCATGAGAATCCACATGGGCGGTTCTTCTACGACAATAATGCCCAGCAGGAACAGTAATGCTGTGTTGGCGGCAAATTTGGCGTGGTTCACCGGGAAAGGCACATACTTCCGGGCATCCACAATGCGAATGCAGTAGCAGACAAAATAGCTGGCAAAGGTGGCGATGGCTGCACCCATAATGCCCCAGATGTGAATCAGGATGATGTTCAGTACAATGTTCACTGCTGCCGCCACAAGACTTGTCCAGAAGGAATGGGTGGTGTGCTGGGTGGCAGTGTAGATACTGCTGAGGAACTGGTTGAAGCACATCATGAGTACGCCTACAATGAGCACCGGGGTGTACTGATATGCGGTGGCATATTCGGGATAGGTGTCCGAGTTGATGAGGATGTTGGAGAGAACCTGTACAAAGACGATCAGCCCGGCACTGGCAATGAACATAAAGGATTGATATGCATCAAATACCTGGTGATAGAACCGGCTCCGGTCACGAGAGTCGTTTTCCTCAATGGCGGACATGTTCCACGCCTGAAAGAAAATGGTGGATATGGTGGAGATCAGGTTCGGGATCTTGGTGGATACGCCGTAGACACCGGCGGCAGTTTCGCCCACCAGACCGTCCGGTCCGGACATATACCGGATGAAAAGCCGATCGGAAAAGCCGGTGATCAGCCAGAGCAGCGCCGACGGAATCAGGGGTATGGAAAACCGCAGCATGGTATGCAGGATTTTCCGATCCATATAGCGGGGACGGAAAAATTTTTGCAGTCCTGCCACTGCCCACAGGAAAATACCTGACAGCAGATCGGACAGAATGACGGAGATCATAAAGCCGGTGACGCCCAGATGGAATCCGGCAATGAATGTTACGTTGAAGATAAACAGCGTCAGGGTGGCGAGGATGCCGTCTATGGCGAAGAGCTTCACCAGACCACGTGCCCGGACAAATTGCGAAGCGATCTGCCGGAATCCTGAGGTGATACAGTAGATCACCAGAAGAACAACATACCCTTCTGTATAGGGCAGCAGAGTCAGCAGAGGAGACAGCAGGATGAGAACGCCGATGCCGAACAGCTCCGTGATGCAGGCAGAAGTAAAGACCTTCCGGTTGTCAAAATTGTGGTCAACGCCATAGCGGATGACCGCCTCTGCAATGGAAAATGTGATAACGGGAATCAGGAAATTCGCCGTCAGCTCCAGCAGTTCCTTGGTACTGTTGTCGCCCGGGTTGATATTTCCCGTATAAAGCCGGGTCAGCAGCAGGAGCAGGATCTTGGAACCAAAGGAACCAATGGCAAAGATCAGCGTATTGGAAACAAGCTTTTTGTATTTGTTCATGAAAGACCACCTTATGTTTTTTGCAGTTGATACGAATCTAATTTGAAATCAGGCGTTGGAAATGCGGAATATCTGTTTTTTGTGCATTGCCGCAGGCGATACCGCCATTCCTGATTCCACATTCTTTATAATTGTATTATAACATAAAATTCTCCAAAAGAAAACGCTTTTTTTTGAAAGTCCCGAAGAATGCAAAAAATGTAAAAATCATACAGATTGAGACCACGATTTTTGTGCAATCATACAAAACGAAAAAATTTTTTCCGGATGTGCAACATTTCGGGGCCCTCGATTGTATCCATTATGAAGGGATTTTTCCAGGCCGTGAAGAACGGCTTCCGGAATCCACATCGAATATGCCACAGTATCCGCTGCGGAGACAGCAGAAGGGACAGCATCGTGCATTGTGCATGATACTGGCAGTCACCGCCATAGCTTCAGAAGGGATGCGCACACCAGCGCAGAAGCCGGACACCGGATGCAGATTGGAATATGCGATGCGGATTCCGCCGGAAAGGTGATTATTTGTTTTTTCCATTTCCTCCGTTTGCTGTGCCCGGAGCCGCTTGTGCCGGCTTCGGTGCGATGGCAGATTACAGATCTGTGAAAACAGATCTTCCGACAATATGCCAGGGTATAGCGATATCCTGTGGAATATTGTCAATTGTCAATATCGTTCAACCTGATGATTTTGTTTCACGGGCTGACACAATATATACATATCATGTTGATAAAAATACGGTATACTAAATAAAGAGGGGAACGGTTTCTGACGAAAAAAAGAACGCAGAACCGAAAAGTCGTACCGGAATGAGCTTTCGGGCGAGTTTTGTTGGAAAGCGATAGGAGGCGTTTTCATGCCGCAGGACGAGACAGCGTTTGCGCAGTTCTATGCACGGCATGTAGATACGGTATATCGTGTTTGTTACATACGGATGAAAAACCAGATGGATGCGGAGGATCTGACTCAGGAAACATTTTTGCGTGCTATGGATCAGCCCCAGCTCTGGGCGGATGAGAAACATGCACGGGCGTGGCTGATCGTTACAGCTTCGAATCTCTGTAAAAACGCACTGCGGCACTGGTCGCATTCCAAGCGTGAGGAGGTCGAGGACTGGGAGGCTGCCATGGGGACATCAGAACCGCCGGATCAGGATTCCGCCGTATTGTCGGCAGTGATGGATTTGCCGGATCAATATAAAACAGTCGTGTACTTATTTTACTATGAAGGGTATTCCGGGGCAGAAATTGCTGGGATGCTGGGAAAAAAAGAGACAACAGTCCGCTCGCTGCTCCATCGCAGCAGAAAGCTGTTGTCCAAGTCGCTGGGAGGTGAGCTGGATGCCGAATCATGAAGAACAAATGGAACGCCGGCTGCAGCAGGCGCTGGAGCAGGTAAAGCCGGACGAAGCGGCAAAGGATCGGATGTATCTGGAGATCATGCGGCGTGCTGCATCACAGGAAACGGTGAAAAAACGCCCATGGTATCTCCGCTGGCAGACTTCTGCCGGGATTTGTACCGCAGCTCTGGCATGTGTCGTTGTTGCGGCGGCATCGCTGCATGGAAGAATGCCTCAGGGCGGTACGGAACAGCTTCAGGTGGTAACGCCGGAGACTGTGACAACTGGTGCAGTTTCCGAGGAAGCTGCTTCCGGGACTGTATCGGGAGAGCAGACGGAATTCCGGACAGAGACAGTGACTGCAGTACAGTCTGACACAGAAGCAGTGCAGACGCAGGCAGAAGCTTCCGATGCAGCATATGCAGAGACAGAATCGGCAGCAGTACCGAAAGCAGACCAGCCGGCAGTGACCGGGCAGGCTCCCGGACAGGTGCAGCGTCAGACCACGACAGCCGCCCCTGCGGCAGTGACTACAGCGGTACAGACAGAGGCACCGGCGGCAGAGACCACGGCAAAGTCCGGGGAGACAACTGCATCGGAGCAGGAAACATCCGCTGCTCCGGCTGTAACCACTGCACAGACCGACAGCGATGACCTGCAGGAAACACATACGGATATTCCCATCCGACAGAATATTTATCTGTATTATAAGCTGACTTGGGACGGTGTCCGCTATGATACCCAGTATGTTCAGACCACCGGAAAGGGACTGGAATATCTGGGTTATGGCGTGACCAGCGGTGCGGAAACAGATGGAACAT
>JBJFHO010000197.1:0-8614 GCA_051893675.1 Ruminococcus sp.
TTCGCCCCTACAATGGGTTCCTTGTAGGTTCTTCGAGAACGGCAGGAGCAAGCCCCCGCCCTACGCTTCTGATGTCCAGACGGGAAGTAAAGTTTTAAGCGTGACAATGTGGTAGGGGCGACCATTGGTCGCCCACAGGGAAACCATTTGCAGAGGGAAAACACCGGGCGAACAATGTTCGCCCCCTACATTGTGCTTTCATTCTGTAGGGAACGACCTCCGTGTCGTTCCGCCAGGCAAACCGGTATGGGATGGAACGACACAGGGGTCGTTCCCTACGGCAGATGCCGGATTTTTTTGTTTCTATAATACTATACAACGTATAATATATGTTATGCATATATTATATCACGTCAAATAGGGTTTGTCAATCCAAATCATGGTATTTTTCGCTCTGAATGTAAATATTCATAAGATATTATGTAAATTCGAGTTCATAGTTGCACGCCGGCGTGCAACTTTTGGCCTCTGAGGCGCTATTAGTGAGAGGGGTTGTTCGCAGAGAGCAAAACCGATCGCAAAAAATCGAAAGGAGAAATGGAACAATATGGCAAACTCCAATGAATCCAAACGGCGCAGCTTATTCTGCTGCCACTACGCAAGACTAGGGGATGTGACGGAGGCGGCACGGTGTGCCGGCTATCCGCCGGAGACAGCGGCGGCAGACGGCGCAGCGCTTCTGCGGCAGGGATGCTACCGGCGCATGGTGGAGACCTATCGCAGTGCACTCCAGGACAATCCGGCGGCAGTCGTCCGTGCCGGGCTGGAGCGTCTGGCATTCGGGCGTACCAATGACGCCGTGCAGCTGGTGCTGGCGGAAGAGATGCCCTCGCCGGAACAGATACAGCGTCTGGATCTGTTCCCGGTATCGTCCATCAAGCGGGACAAGAACGGCGGCATGGAAGTACACTTCTTCGACCGTCTGAAAGCGCTGGCGTCACTCTATGAGTACAGCGGTGATGCAGATGGCAAGGCGGCAGCACATGCCCTTTTGTCGGCACTCTCAGGCGGAACGGAGGAGGATGGGGAATGACCTTTCAGACTTTTTCCAAGAACCAGAAGCTTGCCATGTCCTGGTGGAGCCGGAAGCCCTACAGCGGCTATGACGCTATCATCTGCGACGGTGCAGTGCGGTCGGGAAAGACGCTGTCCATGTCCATCGGTTTTGTCAGCTGGGCAATGACGACCTTTCAGGGCGGCAGCTTTGCCCTCTGCGGCAAGACCATTACCTCTCTCAAGCGCAATGTCATGACGCCGCTTATGGACTTGCTGGGCAATCTGGGCTTTACCTGTCTGGAGAAAGTCAGCAAGAACTATGTGGACGTGACACTTTCGGGTATCACAAACCGGTTCTATCTCTTTGGCGGCAGGGATGAAAGCTCCGCTTCTCTCATCCAGGGCATGACCTTATGCGGTGTATTCCTGGACGAGGTAGCCCTGATGCCCCGTTCCTTTGTGGAACAGGCACTGGCGAGATGCAGTGTTACCGGGTCACGGATGTGGTTCAACTGCAATCCGGACAGTCCCACCCATTGGTTCTATCGGGAGTGGATCCGCAAGGCGGAGGAGAAGCATGCTCTTTATGTACACTTCACCATGGCGGATAATCCATCCCTCTCCAAGCGGGTGCGTCAGCGGTATGAACGGCTGTACAGCGGTGCGTTCTACGACAGATTCGTTCTGGGAAAGTGGACGGCGGCAGACGGACTGATCTACCCCATGTTCTCGGAACAGCAGCATGTGGTGGAGCATGCGCCGGCATGTGACCGCTACTGGGTCTCCTGCGACTACGGTACAGTGAACCCGTCCTCTTTCGGGCTGTGGGGACACTGCGACGGCGTATGGTACCGGCTGAAAGAGTATTATTATGACGCAAGAACCGAGGGCGAACGGCGGACGGATGAGGAGCATTATGCTGCTCTGGAAACTCTTGCCGCCGGGTATGACATCGAAAGCGTGGTAGTAGACCCATCTGCGGCAAGCTTTATTGCCTGCATTCACAGCCACGGACGGTTTCGTGTCATTCCGGCAGACAACGATGTCAACGCCGGGATACAGCAGGTCAGCAGCCTGCTGAAACAGGACAAGCTCCGGTTCTGCAAAGCCTGCCGGGATATCCGGCGTGAATTCAGCCAGTATTGTTGGGGTGATTCGGTACGGGGCGATGCGCCGAAAAAGGAGCATGATCACGCCATGGATGACATGCGCTATTTCGTCCGCACCATTGCCTGCCGGAACGGCGCAGACGCATTTTATGCCGTTTCGGCAAAACGGTGAGGACAGCAGTGAAAGGAGGTGAAATCATATGGGATTATTTCCACGCAAGAAAAAGCCGCCGGTTTCCGGAAGTGTACTGCAAAGTGCACCGAGAAATGCGGCAGGATATGCGCTTTCTGAGGAGTGCCATGCCGTGGAAGGCAGTCTGTATGCAGGGCTGCGTGCAGCAGTGCCCATCGTTGACGCTGCCATCGGGAAAATCGTCCGGCTGACGGGAAGCTTCCGGCTGGTGTGCGATTCCGTGAGAATGCAGGCACAGCTGGATGAGTTCGTCCGGGATGTCCCCGTGGGGCTGACAGGGCAATCGCTGCAGTGCTTCATAGACGGCTATCTGGACAGTCTTCTGACATATGGCAACGCCCTGGGGGAGATGCTCATTGACCCCAGAACAGGAATGCTCGCCGGATTGCAGAGTGCACCGGCAGACCGGGTGCAGATTCGCCCCGGAAAGCAGCCCATGGAGCGGGAATTCTGGCTCCGTGGGGAACAGGAATCGGACAATGTCCGCATTGCCCATCCGGAGCGCATCCTGTTCACGGCACTGAATCCGCCGCCCGGCGGTATTTACGGTGTGTCGGTACTCCACGGGTTGCCAGCGCTGAGCCAGATTCTGCTGCGCATTTTCGAGTGCATCGGACAGAATTATGACCGCATGGGCAATGTGCGGTATGCAGTGACCTACAAGCCATCCAATGATCCGGCAGAGCGTGCCTATGCCGGCGACCGGGCAAGACAGATCGCCAAGGAATGGAGTGAGGGAATGCGTGCCGGCGCACACGGCGAAATCCGGGACTTTGTCTGTGCCGGGGATGTGGATATCCGTGTTATCGGTGCAGACAATGCGCTGCTGGATACGGAAGTACCTGTGCGGCAGCTGCTGGAACAGCTGATCGCAAAGCTGTCCATTCCGCCCTTTTTGCTGGGGCTGAACTGGTCATCCACTGAGCGCATGAGCACCCAGCAGGCGGATATTCTGACCTCGGAGCTGGAATATTACCGCCGTCTGCTGGAGCCGGTGCTTCGCCGGATCGGCACGGCATTCCTGCGTCTGGCAGGTTCTTCGGCAGAGGTGGCTGTGGAGTGGAGCAACATCAATCTGCAGGATGAGACCGAGCTGGCACAGGCACGGCTCTGGAATGCGCAGGCACAGCAGCTGGAAATGCAGATGGAAGGTTAAATCATCGTTTTTTGGGTGAAACATCTTCCCCACCATTGCTGCCCAATGGTCCCCATTCCGTAGGGAACGACCTCCGTGTCGTTCCGCAAGACATATTGGTATCGGATGGAACGACACAGGGGTCGTTCCGCGAGACATATTGATATCGGATGGAACGACACAGGGGTCGTTCCGCGAGACATATTGATATCGGATGGAACGACACAGGGGTCGTTCCCTACGGTTCCATCCAAAGAAACGTATAATTTGAAAAGGAGAAATGATTTATGTACAAGGATCTGAAACTGGAAAAGGGTATGTATCACATCACAGGCAAGAGCTTCACCGAGGTGCTGGAGAGCATGGATCCCTCCGGACAGTATGCGGAAACACCCCTTGCTGGACTGGATGCCTATGAGCGCCAGCTGAAGCGCTTTGATATCCGTGTCAGCGGTCCGCACTGCGACCGTGTGGAAAAGTTCTTCTCTACCACAGAAAGCGCTGTGCTGTTCCCGGAGTTTATCCGCCGCACCATCCGCAGCGGTCTGGATCAGTCCGTACTGTCGGACATTGTGGCAGTGCAGACAAGCTCTGAATCCGGTGAATATCAGGCGGCGATCTTCAATGACACCGTTGCCTACAGCACAAAGACGACTCAGGGCAATGCACTTCCCACAGCGACCTATCTGGAATCGACCTCTACCACACGTCTGGAGAAATTCGGACGTGCCATTCAGGCATCCTATGAGGCAATCCGCCGCCAGCGTCTGGACAGCTTCGCCACAGCCCTTCGTGCAGTAGGCGTGCGCCTTGCAAATGGCATTCTGGTACAGGCAGTCCAGAAGCTGGAGGCAAATGCCGGCTCTCTGGTGGGCGTACAGACAACAGGCACCCTGACCTATGCCGACCTGACTAAGCTGTACGGCGCATTCCAGGAGTTCAACATGAACACTGTACTGGCTGCACCTGCCGTTGCGGCAAAGGTCATGGCGCTGGAGCAGATGACCGAAATGGCATCCACCCAGCCCAATATGATCATGCTGCCCTTTGGTGCACAGCTGCGCAAGTGTGCCGGGATGTCCGAGGGCTATATGATCGGTCTGGACGACAAATTCGGTCTGGAAATGATCACAAGCGGCGATCTGCTGCTGGAAACAGACAAGATCATTGACAGCCAGCTGGATGTCATCACCGTTTCCCTGCGTGTGGCATTCCGTGTCATCATGGCAGACGCTGTTCACGTGCTGAGCCTCTGATTTTCAGAAAGGAGTTGTAGAAATTGAGCAGAATTTGTGGAAAGTCCCGTGCACCGCCGTGGGCGGGATAGGTTTTTGAATTGGGAATGAGGAGTTAGGAATGAGGAATGAGGAATGGCGGTGTTCGCTGCGCTCACGGATTCAAAAATTGAAATTTTGGCAACACCGCACAAAGAGCGTCTGACGGTTTTGCACGTCATTGCCTTTAATCTTCAAATCTATCGCCGCAGGCGATACCATCATTCCTCATTCCTAACTCCTCATTCCACATGAATTTAACAGGAGGATGAAAGATGCAGGAAGAACAGAACCTGGCGGCACGGCTGGAGCAGCTGAATCAGTTTACCCGGCGTACCCATACCCAGGAGGAAGTATTTTTGTTTGATGTGCGGCTGTGTGACAATGAGATCGACCGGGACGGCGAGCGGTTTTCTCTGGAGGCTCTGGCACAGCTGAAAGATCTGTTTGTAGGCAAAACAGGAATCTTTGACCATAACCCCAAGGGCGAAAATCAGACGGCACGTATCTTTGCCACAGAGCTTGTGGAGGATCCCTTGCGGCAGACTACTGCCGGGGAGGTGTATACTTATCTGAAAGGTCATGCCTATATGATACGCACCGATGCAAACCGGGATCTCATCCGGGAAATTGACGGCGGTATCAAAAAGGAAGTGAGTATTTCCTGCGCAGCGGCATCCCAGACCTGTTCCGTCTGCGGCAGCGACCGCCGGAAAGCACCCTGCGCCCATCAGCCGGGGCATACCTACGGCGGCAATGTGTGCCATACGGTGCTGGGGGATATCACGGATGCCTATGAGTGGAGCTTCGTGGCAATTCCTGCCCAGCGGGAGGCTGGTGTCACAAAGCAGTTCGGCACAGATTCCGGCGATGCCGGACGTTGCAGACAGCTGGAGGCACAGCTTCGGGAGAAAAATGCCCTGCTGTCCCGGGTGGAGGAACTGGTGCGCCGGGATATCGTACGCCTGCGGTTCCTCACAGAGGGAACTACGGAGCAGGACGCTGTCTCTGCGGCGGCAAAGCGTATGGATCTGGAGGAACTGCTGGAGTTCCAGGAAACTCTTCGCACCAAGCAGAAGCAGCAGTGTCAGGCACAGCTGACGCCGGCAGCTGCAAATCACGGTGGAAACAAGGCGTTTCGGATGTAATTATTAGAACCCCTCCACCATTGCTACGCAATGGTCCCCCTCCCCTTTTAGGGGAGGCAAATTAGGTTTCCTGAAAAGGGGGAACCGCCGACAGACGGTGGAGGGGTCACGATGGAGGTGTTATCATGGATCAGGAACAGATCGCAATGCTTTTCGGGGTGTTTGCCGGGGAAGATCTGCTGGCGGACAACTATGGGGCTGTACTGGAAATGGCAGTACAGGAAGTAAAACAGGCACTGAAAGCAGATGCGGATGAAACAGATGTGCGGCTGTGTTATCTGGCGGCGGCGGTGGCATTTCAGCGGTACACGGAGATCACAGCGGCGAGAGATCGTGCTGCATGTACCTTTGCCGGAACCATTGCCCAGAATACAGATGCTGCCCAGAAGCTGGCGTTTGCCCAGTCACTGGTATGGTCATATCGTGGGCTGTGCCGGAGTCTGTTGGAAGATGAAACATTTGCATTTCAGGCAGTCTGAAAAGGAGGCGGATCACTGTGCTGCTGGAAAATTTACTGAGAGATCTGAAAGCTGCATTGGAGGAACGGTCAGGCATGAGCGTCTATCTTTCCTATGACCCCACGCCTCTGGTGCAGCGCCCGGCACAATTTGTTGTGCTGGGCATGGATTGCGTGGAGACAGACCGCCCCTTTCTGACGGATACGGACTTGTATTACGCATTCACGGCGGCAGTGCGTGTGACACTGCTGGCACCGCCGGAGACAGATGAAAGCCATATGTACAATACCTTTTTCCGGGGGATCCAGTCGGGAATGCTTTCTTCCGGCTTTACTATGAAAAGTCTGCGGAGCAGTACGCCGGAAGAAGTGCGGAAGCTGCATAAAATGACGCTGTTCGGCACATTTACCCTTTCCGGTCTGATGCAGATGCGCAGAGAGGAGGCGTGTATATGAGTGCACTTTTCTATCCTGTGCCGCCCAGATGTTTTCCCGTCACTTTGGGCGACACTACATTTTATGTGACATCCTGGAAACTCACCGGCTCCAGGAATTATGCAGAGCAGAGCGGCGTGCTGGGCAGTGGCTTTGTGACGAATTTCGGAAAGCGTTCCAGACGGCTTGAAATGGAAGGGCGGTTTTATTTCCGTGGGCAGCTGGCAAAGGTACTTCTGCCGCTGGATACGGCAATCCAGGAAAGCCAGCGGTTTGTACTGGATATCCATGGCATACGGTACGTGGCGGCATCCCTTGTGTCCTACACGGCGGAGGAATCGGCGGAAGAAGGCATTCTTCCCTGCCGTATGACATGGGTGATACAGGGAAATATGACGGAAACTCCGGCGGAAACGGAGGAGACATCATGAGTCAGGTAAAGTTTCAGCTGATCATGGAAAAATCCGTAGTGACCATCAGCGACCGCATTGCCGCCTTTACTCTGGAAAAGGAAATGTACACGCCCTATTCCCAGCTGACTGCCACATGCTACGGGACATTTTCCACGGATCAGTTTCAGAGTGTCTATCGGATACGGATGCTTCTGGACGATAAGGAGCTGCACTTCGGTACTGTGGAACAGCTGCGGCTGGTACGGCAGAATGGTATCAGCTTTGTGCAGTTTACTTCCCGGGGACTGACGGCAATGCTGCTGCAGAACCAGCTGGAGCCGGGACTGCACACGGGCATGTCTCTGGATGGGCTCATGACGGAGTATTATACATTCCCTGAGGAGATCACCTGGGAATCCAGTACGGACACCAGCAATTATCTCTATGTCAAGGACAATATCAGCATGTGGGATGGTCTTGCCAACCTCTCCTACAAGCTCTATGAACGGTATCCCTT
Organism: Ruminococcus sp.; assembly: GCA_051893675.1. Classification (GTDB taxonomy): domain Bacteria; phylum Bacillota; class Clostridia; order Oscillospirales; family Ruminococcaceae; genus Ruminococcus_C. Next base: position 7,657 of record JBJFHO010000197.1, read on the forward strand.
TATTTACGGTGCCAATGAGATACGGATGCATCTGCCGGAAAGCTATGCGCATTATTACGGACAGGATGGCACACTCCTGGGGGCAGGGATGCTGACGGATCAGTCCCGGTTCTACAGCGATTATTATATGGCAGATGTGGATGACAATTACAGTGCATTTCACGAGACAGAGCCGGAGGCGGTAAAGCGTGGCATTGTCCGTACCCGTCAGCTGGCGCTGGACAGGCAGTATCTCTACGATCCCCAGCAGGCGTTGATTTTCCGCCGGAAATTCGCAGACCGTGGGCTTGTCAGCTATTATACAGACTGGATCGGTGCCGTCGGGGCAAATCTGGGCGACCGGCTGAGCTATGGGGATGTGCTGGATGGTGCAGCCATTACCCATATCCGCATGACCGGCAATCAAAAGGGAATCCGCACCCGGCTGGAAGCATATCTGGATGCGTTTTATAACACATGATGTCTCTTGTATCACCGGATCGCCTGTGGCTGCATATGATGGAATGTACCATAATAGCAACAGGAAGGTGACGTGAGGTGCAGAATCCGGAAACAGTCCGGCCGCTGTGTGCGCTGAAGCGAGGCGAGACGGCGGTCATTGAAGCGCTTTACTTACACGGCGCAATGCGGCATCGGCTCCAGGATCTCGGCTGGATTCCCGGAACACGGATCCAGCGGCTTCAGACTGCCGGCAGCGGCGATCCCACAGCCTATGCCGTCCGGGGTGCTGTCATTGTACTGCGCCGGTGTGACGCAAAGCTGGTGCTGGTTTATCCGACTTCTTCGGTGGAATAAAGAAACGGCTCTGTTTCGAAGGAAACAGAGCTGTTTTTTTGAGTAGAGACACGTCGTGTCGTGATAAATTGTAGTATCTTGTAATATTTAAAAATGTATCCTACCCATTTTCAAAAAGGTTGCTCAGGCTGCTGGTCCAGCTGAGCACAGCTGGCGAGGTCCA
>JBJFHO010000198.1:0-8573 GCA_051893675.1 Ruminococcus sp.
ATGGGCATTGCCGTCAGTTCCATGGAACGGCGCATCTGACACACCTCAAAAGGTGACACTTCTTTCAACAACAGCAAGGCGTGCAGCGATTTGCTCATGCTCTCAGACATATGCCCTTCCAGCACATTCCCCGCTTCCTTTGAGGATGCCAGGATCCCCATGGTATTCAGATCCCGGACTGCCTCCCGCACTGCCCTCTTGCTCAGCCGCAGTTCCTTTGCAAGCTCTGCCTCAGATGAAATGGGATCGCCCTGGTGCAGCTGACCATTCTGAAGTTTTCTCGTAATCTCATCCAATAAACACAAATAAGAAAATTGTCTGTTGCGCATAATCCTTTTCATCTCCTGTTACAAAAATTCTTTTTTTCTTCCAAATACAACGTACCTACTCTGATAATTTGCAACAAATTCATTGTACCATGAAATTGTAACGATTTTAACGGCATTTGTGGAATTTTGGATGATATTTTTATGCACTTTTTCTTTTTGGAAGATTTTAGGAATTGCAAATAAAAAGTTTCTGCACCAAATGGGTAACTTTTCTTTTGTGTTTTCATATCGGCTTGCAATTCTTGCGGCAATGTGATAAAATGATAGGGATATTTCATATGACAAAAGGAAGGGGAAAGGCAATGCACAATATTATCTTGATCGGTATGCCGGGTTCCGGAAAAAGTACATTAGGGCAGACTCTGGCAGAAAAGCTCTCCTATCATTTTATCGACACAGACGATGTGATCATGGAAACCTATGAGAAATCGCTGATGGATCTGATCGAAGAAAACGGAACAGAGGGGTTCATTCAGCTGGAAGGTACTGTGCTCCAGTCCATCCACACCAATCAGGCTATTATTTCCACAGGCGGCAGCGCTGTCTATCACGAAGCCGCCATGGAGTATCTCAAAAGCACCGGCACTGTCATATACCTGCACCATGCCCTCAGCGATCTGACGCAGCGTGTGGGGAACCTGGTCACACGAGGTGTTGTCTGCCACAGCGGTTGTACTACCCTGGAAGAACTGTATGCAGAGCGCTGCCCATTATATGAACAATATGCGGATATTACCGTAGATCTGACACGCTGTTCGCTGAAAGAATGCAACGAAAAGCTGCTCCAGGCGGCAAAACAGTGCTTGAAAAAGTAACACATATTTCACAACAATAAAAGCGGAATACACGGCGTAACTGCCGGAGGTATTCCGCTTTTTTCATGCAGGAACAAACTGGTTCCGCTGTGCATTGTAAACATAGCCGATGGTGTTCAGCTTTGCAGTGATCTCCGCCGGATCCAGATCCATGGTCTTGCAAAGATCCTCCAGAGAAGCGTAGTGATCCCGGAGCTGTGTATTCAGATAGCTCATAAGGATCACCGGATCATTTGGCACTGCCATTTTCTCACCTCCGAAAAAAGTTCGTACATCATGATACCACAAAAACAGGGATAAGTCAAGAAAGTTTTCCCTGACTATCCCAGTACGCCAGTAGCAGTGTTACCATACGGGAATAACTCTGTTTGCCGTCGTCCACACCATTGAGTTTCAAGGAAGTGTCCATGGCTGCGGAAGAGGTTTCCCGGACAGTCTGGGTCGCCACCACTGCTGGTACGGTTTCCTGCTTTGTCTCCCAGTAATCCTCCGGCAGAAAGACAAACATATCCTGCTGTACCTCATCACAAAGGGTATCCAGCACTGCCTCCTTCCCGGTGATATCCCTGGAAACCACTGCATTCTGGACATATTCCAATGCAGCGATGGTGCCGCTGTACTGAAAATCAATGCTGTCGCTGCCGATACAGGCAAGGTATGCCAGAAAGCCGGCTTCATCCTCCTGGATTCTGCCGCGCAGATGAGACAGCTCATGACAAATAGTATTGGGCTTATTGATATCCAGCATATCGCCGTTATAATTCGCCTCCAGGGTAAAGGGGAAATAGATTCCTGCCAGATTCATCTGACTCATAAGATAGGACGCACCAATTTCCTTTGGTTGAGGATAATTCCCCTGAAACTGAGAATAAGTCTCCCCCAGCTTCTGCATGGCGGCATTGGCTGTCTCATATAGATCGTCCTGCAACACAAAGCTGCCGTTTTCATCACGCTGCACCTGAGGTGCCAGTTCGTTTGCCGTTTCCACCAGATTGCTGTACAATGTCAAAAGTTCCTGCCCGGTATAGTCACGCATTTCGAAATATCGCTCTCCGAAAGGCGTGGCGTGGTACAAAACAAAGCAATTACATGTTTCTGTGGCCAGTATGTACGTCAGAATCCATCCCACCGCACGCCCGAAGCCGCAGCTCATCTTCCAGCGCTTTCCTCTGGCAAAGATCATGCACAGTACAAACGCCAGCGGCAGGGCAATGACCAGAAACAGGGCGATGGCAATCAGCACTTCTCCCACGGAAAAAGGAATCCAGCCGCAGAGTCTTGAGAAGATACGGCTCAGCTGTGGGAAAACAGTTTCAGCATACCAGTCGGAAAAAGATGTGCTGCACCATGCCAGCAGATTCAGCAATATCATGAGCACAATGACAGCGATCATGCAGCGTGTGCTTTTTCGCAGGGAAAGATGCTTCCGTGTTTTGGATTTTGCACTGTCTTTCGAAGGTGAAGTTATCACAAGTCAAACACTCCTCACTTTATCAGAATATCCTTTTCCCCGACTTGATTTTTCCCGATTTCACCCAGGAGAATCCCAACGTTATCACCGGCAGAGGCTGTGTTTACCATTTTGCGAAGAAGTGCAATCCCCATTACAGAAACCTCCCGGCTGGTTCCGTCGATGCGCTGTAACGTCAGGACATCGCCTACCTTTACAGTGCCGCATTCCACATTTCCAGTAACGACAGTTCCCCTGCCGGAAATGGAGAAAACATCTTGAACAGTAAGACGAAAGCCTACATTTTCCCCGAAATTGCAAAACGAAGATACGTTCTTTTCCTGCTTCTCTCGTTCTTCATAGTATAATTCAACGTCAGTTTTCGGCTTTTTCAAAAAATCAAAAAATCCCATTTCATTTTTCGCCTTCCTACGACTTGCGCAAAAGCCCATACTTCGCATAAAATGCATCTACATCCGCTTCATTGCACACCAGTTCCGCAAAACACAGCCGTTTTTCCACCGGACTGTAAAAGCCGATGGTAGTCTCCCCTGTACAGGTACTGGATTCCATGCGAATAGATTCCGGCGTAAAGCCGTCCGGAATGGGAAGCGATTTTGATTTTTTGTGGAAAAGGTTCATCTACGTTCCTCCTCACTGTTCACGTCTCTCTGCAAAATATATTCCCCAATCTTTAAATTCTTTCAAAATGGAGTAAACATCTTTTCCATTTGAATAATAACGCTCACATACACCCGGAAACTCCTCCGAAAAAGTATCCCACGCTGTCACCAGACATTCCGTCTGCATTATTCCCTTTGATTCAAGGTAAGATTGATATGGCATTGTGTCTTTTACACAAACTGTTACTAGATTATACTTCCTTAACATCATCTCCTCATGTGTTTCATGGGCACCAAACCCAAATTCGCACAATCCATCATGGATCATTCTATCACCCGCCCTTGAAAGAATTGCCAATGCTTCTTCTCGTGTACAGCCATCTATATAATAAATGTCTTTATGTGGAACCTCAACCTCACCGTTCTCATTTTTCTCCTCGTCATTCCAGTTTGTCGGAAGTTCCAGAATCAAAAAAAGAGGTTCCTTATGCTGGGAAATAAAAAACTGAAAAAATGCTTTTAACCGATCTGCTCCAATATTGGCAGCCATTCCATAAGATGTCAGTTCGTACTGCTCAAATAGTTTTTCTGGAAATGGTACCTGACAACCCTTTATCATTTGCAGCATGTTCTCTCTCCTATACAAAAGAGTGCCGGCAAACCATACTCCACCGACACCCCATATTTTTTTCTGATTATGATGCAATAAATGCGCTGAACGCACGATAAGTCATATACACATCCAGCTTGGAGACCACCTCAAAAGGTGCGTGCATGGACAGCACCGGCACACCTACATCTATGGTGTCGATGTCCAGATTTGCAATATATGCCGCAACGGTTCCGCCGCCGCCTGCATCGACCTTGCCAAGTTCCCCTGTCTGCCATACCACACCATCGGCATCCAGTACCCGGCGGATCGTTCCCACAAATTCCGCCGAGGCATCCGATGTGCCGGACTTGCCACGTGCGCCGGTGAACTTTGTCACGCAGACACCGTGATTCAGATAAGCGCAGTTCTTCTGCTCCATGACATCCGGGAAGGTCGGGTCAAATGCCGCATTGACATCTGCCGACAGACACTGGGAGGCATGCATGACATGGCGTCCCTTTTCACCGAAGCAATCTGCCAGATCTTCCAGGAAGTAAGGCAGATAGGATGAGCACAGACCTGTATTGCCATCGCTTCCTGTCTCTTCCTTGTCTGTCAGAATCGTCACAGCTGTGTGCACCGGTGTTTTGCAGTCCAGCAGTGCACGCAGTGCCGGATAAGCGCAGACACGGTCATCGTGTCCATAGCCGCCGATCATGCTGCGGTCAAATCCCAGTTCCCGCACCGGAAATGCCGGAACTGCTTCCAGCTCTGCTGACAGGAAATCGGTCTCAGTCATGCCGTACTTTTCATTTAAAATGTTGAGAATGTTCAGCTTTACCTGTTCACTCTCCTCGTCCTGATTAAAGGGCATAGAGCCAACGAGAATGTTCAGCTCCTCGCCACGAACGATCTCATTTGCCGGACGCTTCATCTGCTGAGGTGCCAGATGGGGCAGCAGATCTGTAACACAGAATACCGGATCACCGGCATCCTCACCGATGTTCACCTCGACAGAAGTACCGTCTGCCTTTACCACAACGCCGTGCAGGGACAGCGGAACCGTCGTCCACTGGTATTTCTTGATACCGCCGTAATAGTGAGTCTTGAACATTGCCAGCTCGTGATCTTCGTACAGAGGGTTCTGCTTCAGATCCAAACGAGGCGAATCAATGTGCGCAGCACACAGACGTACACCCTCACGAATGGGTGCAGTACCGATAACAGCAGCAATCACAGCCTTGCCACGATTGTTCACATAGATCTTGTCGCCGGCTTTCAGAGACATTCCCGGTGTAAATGGCTTGAAGCCGTCCTGTTCCAGCAGTGTCACAGCATTCTTGACTGCCTCACGCTCTGTCTTGGATGCATTCAGAAAAGCCATGTAATCCGCTGCAAACGCCGTACTTGCTGCAAGCTCTTCTCCGGAGATACGCTTTGCGCCGTGTTTTGCCGCTGCAAACAGCTGTTCCTTCTTTTCCTTTGCTGCTGATGTTTTTTCTTCCATCTGAAATTCCTCCATTCTCATGCTTTGTAACTGATCCGAATCCCCGATTTGAGGGGCTGTATCAGATATCAGTCAAACGAGTACACCAAATTTGCTCTCATAATACCGAATGAGCTTTGCAGACAATTCCTGCGCTGCTTCCTCCAGTTCTGAAAAAGTTGTATTATTTTCAAGCACAGTGTCTGAATGCTCCCGGAAAAAGGATTCGCTGTGCTGCATCTGCATCCGCTTCTGCGCTGCTTCTTCGGAAATGTGATCCCGGTTCATGATACGCTGTTTCCGCAGTTCCGGCTCTGCCACCACGGAAATAATGAGATCGCAGAAATCGTCTGCCCTACTTTCGAACAGCGTAGGCGCATCCAGCAGGATCAACTTGTGGTTCTGCTGGGAAAAACGGTGAATCATCCGCAGGATCTCTCCCATGATATAGGGATACATAATGGTATTGAGCATTTCGAGCTTATGATGATCCGAAAAAGCAATGGCAGCCATTGCCTTGCGATCCAGTTCGCCGTCTGCTGTCAGAATCACATCCGAGAAGCACTCCCGGAGATCTGCCAGACAATGGGAACCACGTTTTACCACCAGACGGGAAATCGCATCTGCATCAATGAGCCGGAAACCGTTCTGCACAAATACTTTGGAAACTGTACTTTTTCCGGCGCCCGTCTGACCGGTCAGACCGATCACCATAACTCCGTCGAGACTGTTCATACCTGTATCACCTCAAATCCTGCCGCACGAATGAGACGATTATAGACAGCCAGACCGATCCCTTCCGGCTTCGGCGCACGTACATAGACCTTCTGTGCACCCATATCATCAAATTCACGCAATTTTGAAAAAATCTGCTGCGCCTGCTCCTGTCCGTCTGAACCATATGTCAGGCACGGCACGGAAAGTTCCTTCCCTTCACCGTCAAACACAAGGGCGCAGATTCCTGTCTCCGCCTGCTGCTGAACCAGATCTGCAAATGCATTCCATGTACCTTCCACGAGGATCACATGAGCATTTGGCGAATAATGCTGGTATTTCATCCCAGGCGATCGCACAGCCTGCCCTTCCTGCAACTGATGCAGAATGGCAGGATCCAGCGTTACATGGGGCACAACCGTTTCCAGCATTTCCGCAGTTACAAATCCAGGCCGCAGAATCCGCACGGTATCTGCATTTTCCAGTGCAATGACCGTGGATTCAACACCCACGGAACAGGCACCGCCGTCCACTACCGCTGCGATTTTCCCCTGCATATCCCGCATCACATGCTCCGCTGTGGTAGGACTGGGATAGCCGGAAATATTGGCAGAGGGTGCCGCAATTGGTACGCCGGACAGCAGAATCAGCGCGCGTGCCACCGGATGAGAGGGCATACGAATCCCAACAGTATCCAGACCGCCGGAAGTGATCTCCGGAATCTGTGCCTGCTTCGGCAAAATCATTGTCAGAGGCCCCGGCCAGAACCGTTTCGCCAGCTTTTCTGCCAGAGGCGGCACTTCCGCAGCAATCTCCCCCAGCTGACGCATATCCGCAAGATGTACGATCAGGGGATTGTCTGCCGGTCTGCCCTTTGCAGCGAAAATCTGCCGCACTGCCTGAGGATTTCTGGCATCTGCGGCAAGACCATAAACCGTTTCTGTAGGAATACCCACAACCTGGCCATTTTTAAGTAACTCGGCAGCCTCCAGCAAATCAGAAGCACAATCCGAAAGTCGTTTCGTTTCCACGTTATTACGCCTCTTCCTGCTGCCCTGCCAGCCGTTCCAGTTCGTCCGCTGTGGCGAGAGCGTCAAATACTTCGTCTAAATTTCCATTCATGATATCCTCCAGCCGGTACAGCGTCAGACCGATCCGATGGTCTGTCATGCGTCCCTGGGGGAAATTATAGGTACGGATCCGCTCAGAACGATCACCTGTACCCACCTGCATCTTTCGTTCCGATGCAATTTTATCGTTCTGTTCCCGGAGCATTTGCTCATACAGACGGGAACGCAGAATCTTCATTGCCTTATCCTTATTTTTATACTGACTTCTCTCGTCCTGGCACTCCACCACAAGTCCGGTGGGCAGATGGGTAATACGCACTGCCGATTCCGTCTTATTGATATGCTGTCCGCCGGCACCACTGGCACGGAACACATCAATCCGCAGATCAGTGGGCTGAATCTCAACAGCCACCTCATCTGCCTCAACCAGGACAGCCACTGTCACAGTGGAAGTATGGATACGTCCCTGGGATTCCGTCTCAGGTACACGCTGTACCCGGTGGACACCGCTCTCATATTTCAGCCGGGAATAGGCACCCTCTCCCTCAATGGAAAAGCTGATCTCCTTATAGCCGCCCAGCTCTGTTTCATTGGCATTCAGCACTTCCTGTTTCCATCCACGTGTCTCTGCATACATGGTATACATCCGATACAAGGATGCTGCAAACAGGGAAGCCTCGTCACCTCCGGCGCCGCCACGAATCTCAATGACCACATTCCGGTCATCGTCAGGATCTTTCGGTAAAAGAAGCCGCTTCAGTTCTTCCTGAAGCGTATCCATTTCCGCCTTGCTGCTTTCCAGTTCCGCCTGTGCCATTTCCCGAAGTTCTGCATCGGTCTCGGCATCCAGCAGTTCCTTTGCCTCATTATAATTATTCTGCGCACGCAGATAAACATGATACTTCTCCATAATGGGCTGCATATGCTTATATTCCCGCATCAGCTGCGCATACTGCTGATTGTCCGACATCACATCCGGATCCATCATTTTTTCCTGCATAAGGTGATAGTTTTCTTCCATCTGCCGAAGCTTTTCGAGCATGCCGCTTTCCTGCCTTTCTCCTGTTTTCTGCGTACACATTTATACTGTCAGTTCTCTGGTGTTTCCCGCTGAATCTGCTTGATCCGGCGTTCGATCTTGTTTCTCGGCACCATGAATTCTCTGCCGCATCCGGTGCAGCGAAGCTTGAAATCCATTCCTGCACGGATCACATACATGGTATTACTGCCGCAGGGATGCGGTTTTTTCATCACCAGAATATCCGCTGGCCGCACGTCCACTGCCGATCCCTCCTTGCCTGCACTGCGTTCGAATCACATAAGTACTTTCTATTATACCCCATTTCTTCAAATAAGGCAATATCTTCGGGCGATATTTTTTTGTCTTTGTATAAAAATAATAAAAGCACACCTGTAAATCCGGTGAAGTTTCATAAAACAAAATATGATTTTTCCATGATTTACATGTTCTGTTCTTTTTTGTTATGCCGTTTT
>JBJFHO010000199.1:0-8486 GCA_051893675.1 Ruminococcus sp.
TGCAAGCATATGACGTGCAAAGCCGTCAGGCGCTCTTTGTGCGGTGTTGCCTCAAGTAAATGCACACACAAAAAATAATCAGTATATTACTGAAAATTCATGAAAGGACAATCCCCTATGCTCTCTTCCCTTTTCCCCAACCGAAAATTCATCCGCTTAGACGGCGGCACCGGCTCTATGCTCCAGAAGGGCGGTATGCCCGTAGGCGCACTGCCTGAGGTGTACAATATCACGGAGCCGGAGCGTATCATTGCCGTGCACCGTGCCTTTCTGGATGCCGGTGCCGATGTGGTCTATGCCAACACCTTTGGCGCAAATTGCCACAAAATGGCGAAATCCGGCTATTCCGTTCAGGAACTCATTGCTGCCGGCATTGCCTGCGCCAGAAAAGCCTGTGAGGGTACTTCTTCAAAGGTCGCTCTGGATATCGGTCCCATCGGACAGCTGCTGGAGCCTCTGGGCACACTGACCTTTGAAGAAGCATATGATATTTTCCGGGAGGAGATCGAAGCCGGACAGGATGCTGACCTGATCGTCATTGAGACTATGACCGATCTGTACGAGACAAAGGCGGCTCTCCTGGCAGCAAAAGAGCATTCCCATAAGCCAGTGCTCTGTACCATGACCTTTGAGCCGAATCTGCGTACTTTTACAGGATGTACCGTAGCTTCGGCGGCTATGACACTGGAAGGCCTTGGGGCTGACGCCATTGGCGTAAACTGTTCCCTGGGGCCGGATGAACTGTACCCCATTGTGGAAGAAATGGCAAAGTGGACGACCCTGCCCCTGATCGTGAAGCCCAATGCCGGACTGCCTGACCCTATTACCGGAGAATATCTGGTATCTCCCGAAGAATTCGCCGCTGCTGTGGCAAAATTTGCACAGCTGGGTGTTACCATCTACGGCGGCTGCTGCGGCACAACTCCGGCACATATTCAGGCGGCATACGACCTGCTGGAGCAGACAACTATTATAAATAGAGAAATTCCGGAGATCCCGGCGGCAGTATGCTCCGCTTCGGAAGTGGTTCTTATCAATCAGCCCCGCATCATTGGCGAGCGTATCAATCCCACAGGAAAAAAGCGGTTCAAGGCGGCATTGCAGGCAAATGATATGGATTATATCCTGGATCAGGCTGTGCAGCAGGTGGATGCCGGCGCAGATCTGCTGGATGTGAACGTGGGTATGCCCGGCATTGACGAAAAGGGCATGATGATCCACACCGTAAAGGCACTCCAGTCCATCGGCGGCACGCCCTTGCAGCTGGATTCCACTATTCCGGCAGTACTGGAGGCTGCACTCCGTGTGTACAACGGCAAGCCTATTGTGAATTCCGTCAACGGTGAGGAGGCATCTCTCCGGAATGTCCTGCCTCTGGTGAAAAAATACGGCGCTGCTGTAGTCGGACTGACCCTGGACGAAAACGGCATTCCTCCCAAAGCCGAGGATCGGTTCGCCATTGCAAAGCGTATCCTCGACCGTGCCACGGCGCTGGGCATTCCCAAGCGGGATATTTACATCGACTGCCTGACCCTGACGGCATCCGCAGAACAGGACGGTGCACGGGAGACCTTAAAAGCACTGCACCGGGTAAAAGAGGAACTTGGACTGAAAACCGTGCTGGGCGTATCCAATATCTCCTTCGGACTTCCCAACCGGGAGGCTGTCACCCGGACATTCCTGACTATGGCACTGGAAAACGGGCTGGATCTGCCTATTATCAACCCCAACATTGCCTCTATGACAGAGGCAGTGCGTGCCTACCGGCTGCTGGACGGCATCGACCGGAACTGCACAGAATTTGTGGAAGCATATGCAGGTATGCCCACAGCTGCCCCTGCTGCCGCTCCGGTTTCCGCCGGGAAATCCCCTTCCCCAGAGTCAAAACCAGAGACCCTGGATCTGCCCTATGCCATGTCCCACGGACTGAAAAACGAGGGTGCAAAAATCACAGCACAGCTGCTGGAGACAACAGATCCCATGGAAGTGGTGAACGGCATCCTCATCCCGGCACTGGACGAAGCCGGCAAGCTATTTGAACAAGGGAAAATATTCCTGCCCCAGCTGATCCAGACTGCCGGCGTAGCACAGGCTGCATTTGAGGTCATCAAAACCACACTGATCCAACGTAATGCTGCACCTGTAAGCCGTGGTGAGATCGTTCTGGCTACGGTAAAGGGCGATATCCATGACATCGGCAAGAATATTGTACGGGTACTGCTGGAGAATTATGGCTACACTGTACTGGATCTGGGACGGGATGTACCTTGCCAGCTGGTGGCTGATACGGCAAAGGAACACGGCGTAAAGCTGGTGGGACTGTCGGCGCTGATGACTACCACACTGGGTGCCATGGAGGAGACCATTCAGCTGGTCAAGCAATCCTGTCCGGACTGCAAGGTCGTTGTGGGCGGCGCAGTGCTCACGGCAGATTATGCGGAAAAGATTGGCGCAGATTTCTATGCCAAGGATGCCATGGATACTGTGGCTGTGGCGAAGCAGATCGTCGGATGAGCTTATGAAGGCATAATTTATAACGTATAATGCATAATTACGGTATATAAAGGAGGAACTTTATGGCAACAGAACCCACTGATACTACGCCGGAAGTGGACGAAGAAGAAGAGAAAAAGATCCGGAAATGGGATCTGATCAACAAGCAATGGGCTGCTACCATTATTTTCAGCGGCGTGGTGCTTCTGCTGGTGGCATTCCTGTTCGTCAAGCGGGAAATATTTACCAGCGTGGTGGCATATGTCTTTGATGTCATCCGCCCCATCACCATCGGACTGATCATTGCCTTTCTGTTATATCGTCCCACCTGTCAGATCGAAAAGCTCTTTTCGAAAGTACAGAAACGAGCGCCCCGGTTCCCGGCAGGTGCACTGGCGGTATTCTCCGCCTATTTCCTGCTGTTTCTGATACTGGCAGTCATCATCCGCATTATCGTCCCCCAGTTTATTACCAGTATCAAGGATTTCACGGACAACATTATGGTATACTATAATAATGTCATGAAATTCCTGAACAGCGACAAGGGTGACCAGATCCTGAACCTGCTCAACGAAAACGGCTTCGATCCCACGACCCTGCGCACCAAGCTCATGAGCCTGACCACGTATATTCCCGATGCTGTGGGCACCATCGGCACCTGGGCAAGCGGTCTCATCGGCGGTGTTATCGACTTTTTCATCGGTCTGATCTTCTCCGTCTATGTTCTCGCCGGACGGAATAAGCTGCGCAGTCAGGGCACACGTATCCTGCGCCACTTCTTGCCCCAGAAATACTACCGCCGTCTGACCCACTACGGTACTCTCACCTTTTCCACTTTCTCCAAGTTCATCAGCGGTCAGATCGCAGACGCATTTATCCTGGGGGTTCTGATTTTCTGCGTCATGAGCATCGGCGGACTGGAATATCCCATGATGATCGCCGTTATTATCGGTATCACCAATATGATTCCCTATGTGGGTCCCTGGATGGGTACCATTCCCTGTGCCCTGATCCTGCTTATGGTAAATCCCTGGCACGCCATTGCCTTTGTCATTATCGTCATTATTGCCCAGCAGGTGGACAGCAACCTGATCTATCCCCGTGTTGTGGGATCTTCCATCGGCTTGCCCGCAATCTGGGTACTCTTTGCCATTACCGTAGGCGGCGGTCTCTTCGGTGTGATTGGCATGGTCGTGGGCGTCCCGGTGATGTCCATCATCTACACAGTGATCCGGGAAAAAACCGCATCCAGTCCGGATGGCGATCCATCCCATAAGCCGGAAAAACGAAAATGGCATATCCGCAAAACCGTTCAGCGTATTCGTGACCGTGTGAAAAAGAACAATCCGCCCTCGGATCAGGAATAAAAAACAACAGACAGGAACTGCCGGACAGACCGGTGTTCCTGTCTGTTTTTGTTTTCTTTCGATTGGAATCTGATACTAATTCCTTATCAACCTGTTGAAGAATTTGCCGCTATCATTTCGTCACTCTTCGTTGCCCGCCCTTGCCAAGCGACAGCCTGCCTGCGGTTGGGCGCCATGACCCATAAAATGCTATCTGGCAACTTCCTCAACAGAACGATAAGGGATTAGTATGAACTTGTTTTCGTAATCCTATACAATATGATCTTATACAAATTCTACCCTGTGTATTTGTCGTAAACGACGATTTTCCACATGAAATATTGACAAAATCGCACAAAAATGATATGATAACAGCAAGGATGGAACTTGTTTCTTTTGTTGAACCTGTTTTCATCCCAGGAAAGGATACCATAGTAAAAGCGGCTGACAGGGATTGTCACCGCAAAACAGAAAGGATGATTTTTATGAAAAAACAACATCGAATCGCAGCCATTGTTACCGCCGCCATACTCTGTGCCGGCTGTGCCATGCCCGTTTCTGCCGGAGGACAGACTTCCCTTGGCGTCACGGACTTAGGGGACGGCACCTACATGACGTTCCGCATCAACGACCCCTTTTATGATTATCTCACCTTTGAAAACACCGCCGGTTCCGCCAGATACTGGGTATACCAGGACACAGATCTGATCGTGACTGTGCTGGAGGACGGCTATGCGGAAACATTCGACCCTGCTGAGGTCATTTCCGGGGCGTGTGCGTATCCGGTAAGCGCATATCCCTATACCAACGAATTCCATGCCGGTATATTTTCCAGATCCAGCGGTTTTTATCTCTCCCAGTTGCCGGAAGAAAATGTCCGTATTGTCACCGGTGTATCCCACGACCCCAATGATCTTTACAAAATTGAGGGTGTAAAAGAAGTATACCGTGCAGATGCGCTGATCTCCACGGAGGCATGGGCAGAAGAACCATGTGTTACCGCATATACTTATCTGGCGGAAGATGCATTCACGCTGAAGCGGCTGGAAAAAGACGGCATCACTGGTGTGACTGCCATTGAACCCATAGAGAGCAATCTGCCGGAAACTGAATTTTACCGTTACGCATACCATATCTATCTGGATGTGCTCTCTGCCGATCAGATGCAGGAGGATGCCTACTACGAAACACTGTACGACCTTTGCCGCAACAAAATGTGGGGCACAGACTATGTCCATTTTGCAACGCCCACCTTTGTGCACAATGAAGCAGTACCGGAGTTTCCCGATGATTATGTGCTCTCTCATGTGCCCACGGTAAAAACCACTGTGGACGAGGACGGCACCATCCGTACAGGCTATCAGCACAAGAATTATTATGAAGAGTGGATCTATCCGGTGGACAGCGCCGGCTTTCTCCACCGGGAGGATTATGAAAACGGCTATGCCGTCAAGGTGACATACACCGATGAAGCGGCATTCACCGAAGCATACGGGGAAAAATACGCCATTTTAAAGTCAGACTGCGGCATGGAACTGGGCGAAAATGAGGCAGTGATTGCGCCATCCAATAAAACAAATCTGAGCTATGGTCTCTCCGGGTGGACGCTGGCAGATGCCAATGCCGCTGCAAGAGATGTGCTCCACTCGCCTGCTGTTACAACGGTTGAAGTGGAACATTGTTTCTGGGAAATGGACTCCGGGCACATGTTTGTGCAAACAAGTTATGGGCTGAATTCTGACACGCCATTGACAGAAGCCGATTTCAGCTGGCTGGAAGAGGGCTATTCTGTTACAAACATCTCGGCAAGTAATACCTCTGATGTATACAGCGTCACCATTTCCGTGCCGGATTCCGCAGATATCAGCAGCTGGGAGCAGATGCGTTACTTTATGCAGGGCTGTCTGGACAACATATCCTCTGTCTATGCCATTGAAATGCATCCCATGCAGCATGACATCGCACTGAGCAACCAGTTCGATGCCGTATACACGGCGGAACAGGCACAGGTTACTTCCGGGGATATCAACGGTGACAGCAGCATCAACGCTGACGATGCCTATACTGCCCTTCACTACTATGCAAACCATTCTGTGGGCCGTAAGATGGCATTGACAAATGCTGAGGATACCGAAGCTGCTGCACGCACTGCTGCGGAAACCATTGCCTTTACATCTGCGGATGTGAATGGTGACGGCGTTGTGGACGGAGAAGATGCTTACCGGATTTTGAAGCATTATGCGGCGGAGTCTGTGGGCGGTACACCTGGCTGGGATTGATTTTGTCAAAGAAGTGACATATAAGGCAACACCGCACAAAGAGCGCCTGACAGCTTTGCACGGTATTGCCCTAATTTTTCTCTATAATTTGCATGTTAGCAGCCCCAACCGATAAGAAAGGATGATTTTTATGAAAAAGAAAAGAAGGATTTTTACAATTCTGCTCGGCACAGGGATGGTGCTGAACAGTATGCCTTATGGCATTGTTTCCGCTGAGGAAAAAGCCGGTATCTCCAGTACCATAGAAACAGACGGTACCATTGTTTCGGAGTCCCGTGCCACAAATGCAGATGTCATGCATCGTTTTTACTACACGCCGGATTATGATTCGATGTGCTACCAAACGCACAACAACGAATGCGTTGTGATTGCCGCATGCACAGATGTAGACGCATTTGCAGCCGCTTTTGAAGATGCATTTACAATTTCGGCAATAGATGACAACACATTTTGTGTCGTTAGCGCAGAAGAAAATCCAAACTTCTCCTACACAGACGAACAAGGCGGTCCCCCGTCCTGGACATATGAAGAAGCAAAATCGGCGGCAGCTCAGCTGCTTCGCTCTGGACTTATAACAGAGGTATCTATTCAGAATTTGTATTTCGAATGGAACGCAGGCTATCTTACACCCATCGGGACTCTCAAACTCTATGCAGACAGAGAACTCACAGAAGAGGATTTCTCTTGGTTGGATGATACCTGGACAGTTTCCATTGATGGTTCTACTGCAAGTTTTGACGGTGTCGCCACATCAGCAACCACAAATGATGAAATCTGGTCTGCCGAATATGACCTTATGAAAGAAAGTCTGACACAAGTTTCCGGTGCATATGGCGTTTGGTTTGAACCATACATGATCAACGCCATTCAACCGCCAAATTCCTACGAAACTATCGTTACCTACACTGCACAGACAAAAGGCGACCCCGACAATGACACGCAAATCACCCCAGACGATGCCTACCAGACCCTCTGCTATTACGCAAAAACTTCCGTGGGCGCTGACGCCGCTTTCACGGACAACGGCGATGAAGCCAGAGAAGCCGCTGCCTTTGCCGCTGCGGATGTGAATGGTGACGGCGTTGTGGACGGAGAAGATGCTTACCGGATTTTGAAGCATTATGCAGCGGAGTCTGTGGGCGGTACACCTGGCTGGGATTGATTCCCATTCTCAATCACATCAGCAAAAAGCGCTTCGGACAATTGCCCGAAGCGCTTCGTTTTTTCTCAATTAGTCGCTGACATACGGCAGCAGTGCAATGTGTCTTGCA
Source organism: Ruminococcus sp. (assembly GCA_051893675.1). Classification (GTDB taxonomy): domain Bacteria; phylum Bacillota; class Clostridia; order Oscillospirales; family Ruminococcaceae; genus Ruminococcus_C. The sequence goes on from JBJFHO010000199.1 coordinate 7,390, forward strand.
CGCTTGATCGCAGTTGTCAGTTCACGCTGATGATATGCACAGGTGCCGGTAACTCTGCGGGGCAGAATCTTTGCACGCTCAGTCATGCACTTCTTCAGTCTTGCAACATCCTTATAATCAATGCGCTCTACACGATCCACGCAGAACATGCAGACCTTTTTCCGCGGTCTCTTTCCGCCGCGCTGAGATCTTTCTCTCTCCATGCTGATATATCCTCCTATCTGCAATGCGGTATTCACTTTCGCTGTTCGTCAGATCAGAACGGTACTTCGCCGTCGCTGAGGATCTCCTCGAAATCACCCAGATCGCCCAGCTGCAATGCGCCGGGTGCCTGTGCTGCCGGTGCAGGTGCAGGCGCAGATGCCGCAGGCTGTACCGGAGCTGCCGGAGCCGCTTGTGCATAAGACGGCTGCTGGTATGCGCCCTGATAGCCGCCGCTTTCCTGTGCGGCACGCTTGGACTCGCCGAAAGAGACGTTGTCAGCATGAACCTGCATGCTGTAGTGCTTGACGCCGTTCTGATCGGTATAATTATCGTTGCGCAGACTGCCTTCCACAATAATCATACTGCCCTTGTGAAAATAACGGCTGACAAATTCGGCCTGCTGTCCCCAGCAAGTCACATTGATAAAATCCGTTTCACGTTCACCCGTCTGCTTATTGGAAAACCGGCGGTCAATTGCCACACGAATGCGGCAAACCGATGTTCCATTTGTCGTCTGACGAAAATCCGGGTCTGCACACAGACGGCCCATCAAAATCACTTTGTTCAGCATATCGGTTCCTTTCTGATCTTTTCTGAAACACTTACTTTACAGTTACCAAAGAACGCAGAACGCCGTCTGTAATGTTCAGAACACGCTCTACTTCTGCCGGAACATCCGGAGTGGACGTAAAGGTATACAGTACGTAGTACCCGTCCGGCTCATCGTTGATCGGATATGCCAGCTTGCGCTTGCCCCACTCGTTTACTTCATCCAGTGTGGCAGCAGATGCGATCTTGTCACGGAACTTTTCAACCAGTGCCTTTGCCGCATCCTCCCCGTTCTTCAGACTGAAAACCGTCATCAGCTCGTAGGATTCCTGTTTCTTTGCCAT
>JBJFHO010000200.1:0-1805 GCA_051893675.1 Ruminococcus sp.
TCTGCACCTGCCTGTGATGCAAAGTTCTGCAATACCGCAATTGTGGCGCTGCTGCTCTGTACCACCAGCGTCATCAGTGTGCCTACTGCGACACCGAGTACGGGAATATCTGCCACTTTGGCGATCATATCGGTGAAAACCGGACTGGATGCCAGAGGCTTCATGACACCGCCCATGGTTTCGATTCCCACGAACAGCAGACCAAATGCAAAAATCGTCTCACCAAAATAGCGAATTTTCTCTGATCTGGCAATAAAAGCAATGAAGAACCCGAGAAACACGAAAATATAGATGTAATCACTGATTTTAAATGCCAGAAGCTGTGCGGTCATGGTTGTACCGATATTGGCACCCAGAATCACGGAAATTGCCTGGGGCAGCCGCATGAGTCCGGCACTGACAAATCCAATTGCCATAACAGTTGTGGCACTACTGCTCTGCAATACGGCTGTCGTCAATGCACCTGCTAGGACGCCTAAAACCGGATTTTTTGTCAGAGCGGACAGGATCTTTTTCATTTTTTCTCCGGCTACCTTTTGCAGGCTGTCGCTCATCATGTTCATACCGAAAATGAACAGTGCCAGTCCGCCCAGCAGTCCGAATATGGTTTGTAAGATTTCTTCCATAACATTCTCCTCTTATTCTTTTCCGTAGGTATTGATTTGTTCCCAGTTTTTCAGATTTCCGGTGTAGATTTTCTTCAGGATTTCCGGCGTCAGGTTCTCCACAGGATTTTCCGGATGAACAATTACTGCAATATTATCCTGTGCAATTGCAGTATAATCCAGAAGTTCCGCTTCATAATCCTTCAGATCACGGGACGCCATACCAAAGTTACATGTTCCGGACATTACAGCATTCAGACCTTGTGTAGAATCCGATTGCTCCACCTGAATTGCAGCATGGGGATTGATTTCCATATAAGCCGCTGCAAGCTCTTCCATCAGCGGTGCAACTGAGGTGGAACCGCTCAGTAAAATTGTTCCCTCCGCCTGACTGGAAAGAAACGAACTGCTTTTGGCAACAGGTGTATAGGCTTTTGCCACGATTTCCTGTCCGGCACCCTGCACGTAGGTAAGGAAATCCTGTTCCAGATCGTTTTGCTTTCCGTGATATGCCAGATAGAACGAACGGCTCAGGGAATAGCTTTTTTCATCCGGAGATATGCCGTTCAGTTCCAGAATCTTCACAGATTCCATCCCGTCTAGGCTGCCCAGAGATACATAACCGATAGCCGATGGATTTTCCGCAACTGCGGCAATGACTGCTTCTGCATCTTCCGCAATCTGTGCCGTATCTGTGGTAAGGTCTGAGCTCCCGGAAGAACTATTCTGCGCAAAATCCAGCAGAGTTGCAAAAGCATCCCGGGTACCTGATCCATCCTCTCGGGCAATTACTTGTATTTCTCCCAGCTGTTCCAGACCGGCAACCGATTCCAGTGAATTTTCCGTCTGATTGCTGCATCCTGCCAGAAGCAGTACGACCGGCAGCAAAATGCAAAAGCTGCATCTTCCCTTATATTTTTTCGGCATACATTTTCACTCCTTCATTTGGCATCACTGCCGGATCTCCAGCAGCTTCTGCTTCAGCTCGCCTTCAATACGTGCCAGTTCTGCTTCAGCCGCCTGCCGCTTTTCCCTTCCGGCTTTCTGAATCTGGATGGTTTCTTCAATGGTACTAATGAGATTCTCGTTGACAGTTTGCAGCGTCTCCAGATCTACAATACCCCGATTGGCTTCATTTGCCGTTTCAATGGTATTGCTCTTTAACAGCTCTGCATTTCGTACCAGCATGGCATTTGTGGT
>JBJFHO010000201.1:0-8409 GCA_051893675.1 Ruminococcus sp.
ATTGCGCAGCAATGGTGGAGGGGTGATTGAATTGAAACATAAAATTGATTTCCGTGGAATCAACTAGTTATGCCGCCGCAGCCATAGTCGATTCTGCTATGCTGCGGCTTTTTTTGGCAATTATGAGGTGATGACCTATCATACATATTATCATCGGCGGTGCCGGCTGCGGAAAATCCACCCGGCTGATTCAGCTGTTACAGGAACAGGTGGAACAGGGTGAACATGTGCTGACTCTTGTGCCGGAGCAGTTCTCCTATGAATTTGACCAGAAGCTGTACCGTATTCTGGGACCTGTTGCATTCAACCAGCTGGAAACACATAGCTTCAAATCTCTGGCACGTGCTGTCTTTCAGCGGTATGGCTGTGTGCCTGACGGCAGGACAAATGCAGACGAACTGACAAAAATGGCGCTGCTCTATGAGGCGGTGCTCTATACCACAGAACGGGAGCATATGCTTCGGATTCTGGACAAGCAATGCAGACAGGCATCTTTTGTAGAGGAATTGTCTGCGCTCTTTGCGCTGTTCCGCCGCAGCGGGATTACGCCGGAGCTGCTGTATGATTCCTGTGCGGCTCTGGATGGCCGTCTGCTGGACAAGACATTGGATTTGTTCCGGATCTATCAGAAATACGACCAGCTGCTGCTGGAACATCATCTGAAGGATACGGAGACGGAACTGACCGAAGCGGCAGCCATTGCCAATGGACAGGATGCCTTTCTGGGGGATGTACTGTGTCTGGACGAATTCGAAAGCTTCACCGAGGATGAGTATGAGATGCTCACCGTGCTGCTTTCTTCCTGCAAGGATGTCTACGTGGCACTGCGAACGGACAGCACCGACGCTGTGCCTTTCTCCCTGTTTGAGACCGTTCAGGACACGCTGTACCGCATCAAGCGGATTGCATCGGAACTGCATATTCCGGTGTCTCTGGAGACCTGTGAAACGCCCTATCGCTTCCAGTCCGGAGATCTCCGGTGGCTCAGCCAGCATGTATTCCGCAATGCCCAGCCCTTTTCCGGCCAGCCCCAGCATCTGCATATTCTGGAGGCGGCAACGCCCAATGAAGAGGCGGAATATGTTTGCGCTACCATCCGCCGGCTTCTGGCAGATGATCCCACACTCCGCTGCCGGGATATTGCCGTGCTGACCAACCAGATGTCCGACTATGAGAGCATTCTGGAAACGGCAATGGAACGGTATGAATTGCCCTATCATGTGGACGAAAAGCAGTCGGTGCTCTACACACCCCTGATGGTATACCTGCACACGGTTCTGGAACTACTCCGTGCAAAGCGTCCGGATACGGAACTGCTGCTGCGTCTGGGGAAAACCGGACTGACGGATTGTACTTCCAGAGAAATGTCGGAGCTGGAGAACTACTGCTACACCTGGCAGATCGACGGCAATACCTGGAACGAACCCTTTACAGGCGGCAGATGTGAGACAGCGGAGAAAGTGCGGAAAAAGCTGCTGCTGCCCATAGAAAACTTGCGGAAAGCCAGCCGGAAAGCCCATACCGGCGGGGAATATTGCCGGATGCTCTACGATTTCATGGGCGAACAGAAGGTGGAGGAACGGCTCAATCAGCAGCTCCTTGCCATTCAGGACGAACAGAAACGGATGCAGACTCGTCAGGAATGGGCGCATGTCTGGAACAGTCTCATGGATATTCTGGATCATATGGCGCTGCTGTACGAATCTCTGGAAATGGCGTTCCCGGAATTCTGTGCGGTACTGGCATCGCTGACACGGAGTGTGAAGCGTGCTGTGCCGCCCAGAACACTGGATGCCGTGCTGATCTCTCAGGGAAGTACTGCCCGGTTGAATGCGCCGAAGATCGTGTTCCTGCTGGGCGTCTGCGAGGGCGTATTCCCGGCAATGCCCGGCGGCAGTGCCATATTCTCGGAACGGGACTGCCTGACGCTGGAACAGATGGAGCTGCCTGTGGTGAAGTCCAAGGAGGTACAGCTGGCGGATGCACGTCTTGCTGCCTATAAGCTGCTTTCCTCGGCGTCCCATGCACTATATCTGACCTACCCCTGCGTGAATATTACCCACCAGAAATGCTACCCGTCCAGCGTGATCGCCCAGATACAGCGGATGTTCCCGGAGGGTGCAGATCTGAAACAGACCTGTGCAGCACAGGGAAGTGCCTATTATGCAGGTACCCTCCACGCTGCCTACTATGAGTATGTCCAGAACTATACGGACAATACCCCGGAGACTGCCAGCATTGCCAAGGTGCTGCTGGAAGAACCTTTTTATGCCGGGAGACTCCATGCGCTGGCGGAGCTGACGGCGAAGCAGACGGAGAATCCGGATGCACCTCTGTTCCACATTGATGACAGGAAGCTAATGCAGGAGTATATCGGGAATACCCTGCAGCTGTCTGCATCGGGACTGGAACGGTATCAGTACTGCCCCTTTTCCTACTTCTGCAACGACATTCTCCGGCTGTACAGCCGTCAGAAGATTCGCCTTGCGGGAGCCGGCAGCGGCAGTCTCATTCACAGCTGTCTGGAACGGCTTTTGAAAGAGTACGACAGGGATACTTTTCTGCGGATGACACCGGCGCAGCTGCGGCAGGTGATCTCCGGCTATGCGGCGGAGTTCTGGCAGGCGGAAATGGGCGGTGACTTCTCCAAAAACGGCAGAGAACTGGCGGTATACCGCCATACGGTGGAGGGAATGCTGCCCCTGCTGCTCCATATGCAGGAGGAATTCCGGCAGTCTGCCTTTTCGCCCTATTGCATGGAATTGCAGATCACGCCGGAGAATCAGGACTTTCCGCCCCTGCATCTTCTCACCGGGGACGGACAGCAGATTCGTCTGGTGGGAAAGATCGACCGGGTAGATGTATGTCAGGACGGGGATAAGCTCTGGGTGCGTGTGGTGGATTATAAAAGCGGCGTAAAGGATTTCTCTCTGGGGAATCTGCTGTACGGTCTGGATTTACAGATGCTGATCTATCTGTTTTCCATTACGGCACCGGGAACACCGCTGGCAGATGCATCGCCTGCCGGTGTATTGTATATGCCGTCGGGCATGGTGAAGAGTGACCTGAAACGGGGCAGCGGCGTAACACCCCAGAAGCAGTGCAATGATACTTACCGTATGAAAGGCATTCTGCTGCGGGATCCCCACCTCATTACCCTCATGGAACAAGAGGGCAGGGGTATCTATATTCCGGGAAAGCTGGATGGTGACCAGCAGCTGGACAGCCGTTCCGGGACATTCCTGACGGCGGAACAAATGCGGCATCTGCGGCAGTATGTACTGCGCCGTCTGACGGATGCGGCAGAGGGTATCTATCACGGAGAGATCGACGCATTTCCGCTGCAATTGCAGCAGCATAACCCCTGCAGCTATTGCAGCTATGCCAATATCTGCGGTAACAGCAATGAGTGTCACGGACAGATCGCCGGGGGCACACAGGTATCCCGGGAAAAACAGATGATGGAACTGCTGGATTCCATGGAACAGGAAGAGGAGGAGAACCACTGATGGCATGGACGGAACAGCAAAGCTGTGCAATTGAAACAAGAGACTGCGGTCTCATTGTATCTGCGGCTGCCGGAAGCGGCAAGACTTCTGTGCTGGTGGAACGGCTGCTGCGGATTCTCATGGAAGAAGATCCCCAGCGCCGTGTGCCTGCGGATCGCATGATCGTGGTGACGTTCACCAATGACGCTGCCGCAGAAATGCGTTCCCGTCTCAGTCAGGCACTGGAGACGGAACTGCAAAGCCAGCCGGAGAACCAATGGCTCTATCAGCAGCAGATTCTGCTGCAAAGTGCCCATATCTGCACCATCAGCTCCTTCTGCTTCGACCTGATCCGGGATAACCTCACCGATCATGGAATTACTTCCGGCTTCCGTATCCTGAACGAGACAGAGAGCCAGATGATCGCCGGAAAGGCGGCAGACCAGGTGCTGAACCGCTGGCACGAGGAACGTCCAAAGGAAATGGAACGCCTCTGGAACAGCTTCTGCGAAAAGAATGATACACCCCTGGAACAGATTCTCATGGAACTATATCAGTTCCTTGGTTCAGTACCTTTCCGGGACAGCTGGTGCAGGGAGGTGCTGGATGGATTGCGTCAGCCTCTGGCGAATTCGCCCTATCATCAGGCATTGACACGGCAATTGCAGCAGCTTGTCCAGACGGCAGTCAGTCAGGCACAGGAGGCTGCCTCTCTGGCGGCAGAGCTGTATGATACGCTGGAGGACAACACTGTCCTGCCCTGGGTGGAGGAAGATCTGCGCTGTCTGGAACGGGTACTCCGCAGCATTGAGGTAGACGGGACGGACTCTGACCAGATGCTGTCCCTGCTGCTGGAGAAAAAAGCCAACCGTGGCAGAAAGCCCTTTCCACGGAAGAAAAAATCCATCCGCTCTGCGGAGGATTACGAACGGGTAAAGCAGCTTCGTGGACAGTATCACGATTTGGAAGGGGAAATCATAACACTTCTGGAGACGGTATTTCCCTATGAAACAGCCGATCTGGAACAGCATCTGCAGCTGATGCCGCTGCTTTTCGAGATGGAGCAGGAACTGGAGGATACCATCTGGCAGGCAAAGGTGCGGCAGAATGCCCTGAGCTTTGCGGATGGGGAACGCCTTGCGCTGGAGCTGCTCTCTGCACAGACTACGGACGGCAGAATCCATCCCTCGCCTCTGGCAAAGGAATTGCAGGAATACTACGCCCTCATCATGATCGACGAGTATCAGGATTCCAACAATAAGCAGGATGATATCTTCAAGCTGCTGTCCCGGAACTGTATTGATCCCGAAACCGGCGCACTCCGGTATGGGGACAATGTCTTTCTGGTGGGGGATGTCAAGCAGTCTATCTATCGCTTCCGTCTGGCGAATCCCCGGAACTTTGTCCACGCCATGGAGGATGCCGCTGCCGGTAACGGCGTCTGCCGGCATATTGCACTGAACCGGAATTTCCGCAGTGCACCGCCGATCTTGCAGTTCGTCAATTTCCTGTGCGGCAATCTCATGTCTCCTGCCTGCGGCGATGTGACCTATGATGAAAGTGAGGCACTCTGTCCGGGTTCTGCCATCGGAGAATTGCTGCCGCCGGAAGAACAGACTGTGCATGTGGCTGTGCTGCAAAATACACCGGAGCAGGAAGATTCAGACATAGATCTGCAAATGGAATATATCATCCGGCAAATCCGGAATATGATACAGCAGGGAAGTCCTGTGGCAGAAAAGGACGGCAGTACCAGACCTTGTACCTACCGGGATTTCTGCGTGCTCCTGCGGAATAATACCCAGTGTATGGCTGCTGCGCATGCGCTGGAAGAAGCTGGTATTCCGGTGCAGAGCCCGGAGGAAAAGGGCTATCTCCAGGCACGGGAGATCAGTATCCTGCTGGATATGCTCCGTGTGCTGGACAATCCACTGCTGGATACTTCTCTTGCGGCAGTGATGCTGTCGCCCATGTTCTGCTTTACGGCGCAGGAACTGACCCAGGTGCGGATGCTGTCCAGACGTTCCAGCCTGTATGCTGCCCTTTGTCAGGGTGCAGGCATCACATCCGGGGCAGAGGATGCCGGAGAACCGCTGGAGGATGTGCTTGCGCAGAAGTGCCGTTATCTCTGCGATACCCTGCAAAAGCTAAGGCAGGATGCGGCACTTATGACACTGGAGGCATTGATACGCCGTATCTATGACACCACGGATTTCCTCTCGGTCATGCAGCTGACAAAGGATGGCGAGAAGAAGCGTGCCAACCTCAACCTGCTGATTCAGTATGCAAAGCAGTATGAGGAAAATGCCGAGGCTGCCCACAGCGGTCTGTCCGGCTTTCTGCGGTATATCGACTGGCTTGAGGAGAGCGGCAATGATTTTCAGCAGACATCCCTGTCTGCCGGAGCGGAAAATGCAGTGGCAATAAAGACCATGCACCGTTCCAAGGGACTGGAATATCCCTTTGTATTTCTGGGCAAGCTGGAGACAAAGTTCTCCACAGAGGATTCCCGGAAGAACGCACTGTTCTCCGACCGTGGCATGGTGGGATTCTGCATCAAAGATCCGGAGACATATACCCGTGCCAAGACCATGCCCTTTTCCGTACTGGAACAGGATAACCAGAATCTGTCGAAGAGTGAAGAACTGCGGCTGCTCTATGTTGCCATGACACGGGCAAAGCAGCAGCTGTTTCTGCCGCTGGATGCCGGGAAGATTCGTACCAAGAGCCGGGATTACCTTTCCGAATACGGCGCATTGATTCTGTCCGACGGCAAGCTGCCGCCTCTTCTGGTACAGTCTGCCGGCTCTATGGCACAATGGGTATGGATGTGTCTTGTGCTGCGCCATGACGCTGCCCTGGAGGATGCAGTGCAGCTGCCGCCTCAGACATGGCAGACGCCGGCATGGTCGGAGGGCGTGCGTATTCAGTATGAATTCCAGCTTCCGGAGCAGTCCGACGCCGATGCTGTGGAGGAAAGGGAATATGCAAAACCCTCTGCGGAAATTGCAGCGGATATCCGGCGCATGGTGCATTTCCAGTACCAGTCCGAGGACAGCGAAAGGGAATCTCTGCTGAGTGTTTCGGCAATTCAGGAGGCACAGAAGAATCGTGCGCCTGTCTGGAAACGTCCACGCTTTTTGCAGGAGGAACGCCGTCTGACTGGTGCAGAGCGTGGTACGGCAGTGCATACCTTTTTCCAGTATGCAAACTTCCGGCAGGCAGAGCAGGATGTATCAGCGGAGATCCAGCGATTGCAGAAATACGGCTTTCTGACCCAGGCGCAGGCGGATGTCATTGCGCCGGAGCTTGTGACGGCATTTTTCCAGGATGAATTATATGAAAGGCTGCGCCGTTCTCACCGGGTACTCCGGGAGCAAAAATTCCTGGTGCAGTGCAGGGATATCAGCGTATACCCGGAAGCGGCGGAGATATTGCACCGCTATCAGGATTCCGACAGTATCCTGAAAGGCATCATTGACCTTGCATTCCAGGAGGACGATGCCTTTGTGCTGGTGGACTATAAGACAGACCACGTGACACGTGCAGAGGAACTGATAGACAGCTACCGGGAACAGCTTATGCTCTATCGTGGGGCATTGCAATGCATCACGGGATTGCCTGTGCGGCAGTGTTACCTCTATAGTACCCATCTGAAAAAGAGCATTCTAATAAAATGAGGAATTAGGAGTTAGGAATGAGGAATGGTGGTGTTCGCTGCGCTCACGCATTTGAATGAGGAGTTAGGAATTAGGAATGAGGAATGATGGTGTTCGCTTCGCTCACGTATTTTAAAAATTCAGAAGAATCTTTCGAGATTTCCGATTTCTATAAAAATCCATCGCCGCAGGCGATACCACCATTCCTAACTCCTCATTCCTCATTCCTAATTCACAAAAATCCTCATTTATGAAATTAACAGGGAGAATCACGCATATGATGAATCTGACTGACATGAAAACCGTCAAATCGCTGCTGGCAAAGCACGGCTTTCATTTTTCCAAGAAGCTGGGACAGAATTTTCTCATCGACCCATCTGTCTGCCCACGGATTGCCGAACTGGGAAACGCTGCGCCGGGATATGGGGTATTGGAGATCGGCCCCGGCATTGGTACTCTGACACAGCAGCTGGCACTTCACGCAGAGCGGGTGACTTCAGTGGAACTGGATCAGCGGCTGCTGCCGATTCTGCAGGAGACGGTGGGGGAGTTTGACAATCTCCACGTGCTCCACGGGGATATCCTGGATTTTGATATTCCGAAGCTTCTGGCACAGGAATTTCCCGGACTGCGTGTGGCAGTCTGCGCCAACCTGCCCTATTATATCACCACCCCCATCCTCATGCATCTTCTGGAAAGCGGTGCCCCTGTGGATACCATTACTGTTATGGTGCAAAAGGAAGTGGCGGAAAAGTTACAGGCAAAGGTGGGCACCAGAGATTCCGGCGCTATTACAGTGGCGGTGAATTATTACGGCACAGCGGAACTGCTGTTTCCTGTACAACGGGACAGCTTTCTGCCGCCGCCCAATGTGGATTCCGCTGTGCTCCAGATACGGGTGGAACAGCGCTATGCCCATATGACAGATAATCCCACCCACTTCTTCGCCATGGTAAAGCAGGGCTTCTCCCAGCGGCGCAAGACACTGGTGAATGCCCTTTCGGCTACCATGCACTATGAGAAATCGCTCCTGACCGGGGTGCTCCGGGAACTAGAATTGTCCGAAACGGTGCGCATGGAGAATCTTACCATGGAACAGCTCATCGCCCTGAGCAATCGCCTTTGTCAGATGGATGCCGGGGAATCAAATTGAGGATGCACCGTGTGGTATAATGTAGGGGCGGATATCATCCGCCCGCCGTATTCCCGACAATCACAAATTGTACAAATTTTGTGCAAATGTAGGGGCGAACTGCGTTCGC
>JBJFHO010000202.1:0-1787 GCA_051893675.1 Ruminococcus sp.
CCTTGCCATTATGGATAATCAGGTCAATGGCCTTGCAGTGATCCTCTACATAAAGCCAGTCACGGACATTTTCACCCTTGCCATAAACCGGCAGCGGCTTGTCTGCCAGAGCATTGGCGATCATCAGCGGAATCAGCTTTTCCGGGAAATGATAGGGACCGTAATTGTTGGAGCATCTTGAAATCGTCACCGGCAGTCCATAGGTTCTGTGATAAGCCAGCACCAGCAGGTCTGCACCTGCCTTGGAGGAAGAATAGGGACTGGATGTGTGAATCGGTGTTTCCTCGGTGAAGAACAGATCCGGTCTGTCCAGGGGCAGATCGCCGTATACTTCGTCAGTAGAAACCTGATGATAGCGCTGAATGCCATACTTCCGGCAGGCGTCCATCATGACAGCTGTGCCCAGAATGTTAGTCTGGAGGAAAATCTCCGGGTTCTCAATGGAACGATCTACGTGTGACTCTGCTGCAAAGTTGACTACCATATCCGGCTTTTCTTCCTCGAACAGCTTGTACACGCCCTCACGGTCGCAGATGTCCAGTTTCACAAACCGGAAGTTGAGATTTCCCATAACCGGCTCCAGGGTGGAGAGATTGCCTGCATAGGTCAGCTTGTCCAGACAAACAATACGATAATCCGGATGGGCTTTCAGCATATGAAATACAAAGTTGGAGCCGATGAAGCCGGCACCGCCTGTTACGATAATTGTCATTCTTTGTTACCCCTTATTCTCAATATTGAATTTTTCCCTCTGCAACTGCCTTCAGATGGGCACCATAAGGCGACTTGCCATAGCGTTCTGCCGATTCCAGAAGCTTTTCCTTGGTGATCCACTTGTTGATAAATGCGATCTCTTCCGGTGCAGAAATGGTAATGCCCTGCCGATCTTCGATCATCTTCACAAAATCAGCTGCCTCTACCAAACTATCCATGGTACCAGTATCCAACCATGCAAAACCACGTCCCAGCAGCTTGACATTCAGGTCGCCATCCTGCAAATACATATCATTCAAGGTTGTGATCTCCAATTCACCACGAGCAGAGGGCTTCACCTGCTTTGCCTTTGCAGAAACCCCGGCAGGATAGAAATATAGCCCGGTTACCGCATAGTTGCTCTTGGGCTGTGCCGGCTTTTCCTCAATGGAGATCGCCTTGCCGTTTTTATCAAATTCCACGATGCCAAAGCGCTCCGGGTCGTTGACATAATAGCCGAATACAGTAGCTTTTCCACTTTCTGCATCTTTTGCAGCAGAACGGAGAATGGTGCCAAAGCCATTGCCGTAGAAGATGTTGTCTCCCAGCACCATGGCACAAGCGTCATCGCCAATGAATTCTTCTCCCAACAAGAACGCCTGGGCCAGTCCATCCGGAGACGGCTGGACTTTGTACTGTAAATTGATGCCAAACTGGCTGCCATCACCCAATAATCCCTCAAATCTGGGGGTATCAGTAGGTGTCGAAATAATCAGAATATCTTTGATGCCTGCAAGCATCAGGGTTGACAATGGGTAATAAATCATAGGTTTATCATAAACAGGCAATAGCTGTTTACTGGTCACCATGGTCAACGGGTAAAGTCTTGTACCGGCACCGCCGGCGAGAATGATGCCTTTCATTTTATGCTCCCTAATCTATGTAAATAATTATCTCTAGATTTCCTGTAAAAAAACATACCAGGCATAATCCGAGAATATTCTACTCAACAATGACATAACGCCCAATTATATGCTATAATTATAGCACACACGCCGATAAGTGTCAAGCAAATCAATCGACAAAAAAACTGG
>JBJFHO010000203.1:0-8287 GCA_051893675.1 Ruminococcus sp.
TCCACAACGAAACCTACCACGAGTTCCACAAACGCAACAACATGCAGTACCACTTCCTCCGAAACAGAGTGCAGCCCCACTTCTGTAACGACAACAAGTGCATGCATTTCTACTTCTGAGACAACTGCCAGCAGTATGACAACGGAGTGCACAGAGGGGGCAACCACCTCAATTTCTGTGGAGCTCAAGGATGCAGGGTTCTATTTCTCTGTGGATGACCGCAGCTTCGTGCCGTCCGATCTGCTCACCGCATATCTGGTGCAGGAGGACGGAAAGAAAACCGATGTGACAGACCAGATTACTTTTGCGTACAATTCACCGAAAGCAATGTACGATGCAGAAGAAACCGCATATGTGGCAGCGGAACTGAAGGCGTATTATCACGATGATAACGGAACAGTAGAATTGGACGATGCGCCTATGGTCTATATTGGCGTAAAGGGCGATACCAATCTGGATAAAACTGTAGACGCTGACGATGCATACCAGGTACTTCTATGTTATGCATCTTACTCCGTCAAAAAGACCCCCGCATTCACAGATGGCAGCGATGAAAATCTGGAGAAACTGGCGTTTTTCCTGTCGGATGTGGATACGGAAAGCATATTGGAGCAGAATCCCGAAAAAATCACTCCGGATGATGCGTACTACCAGCTGCTGTACTATGCCACATACAGTGTGAAATGCGAGGCAGACTGGACAGAAATCATCCCGTCTCTGAGAGAACTGGAAGGCTCCCTCTGGGCTTCGTAATGCCTGACACGTTAAGGCAACACCGCACAAAGAGCGCCTGACGGCTTTGCACGTCATATGCTTGCATTTTTGTTTCATCTGACGTACATCTTTGTGCGGTATTGCCTTAAAATAATCATATAGAAAACCCGGTGCAGGGAATGACCTGCGCCGGTTTTTTGCATGCGAAAAAAATCATCAGATCTTGATCCGGTTTTCATTGCGCCATTCTCTGGGTGCAACGCCGTAAATATTTTTGAATGCTCTGGAAAAGTGCAGCTGGTTGGCATAGCCAACAGCATTGCTGATATCGCCGATGGAAAGCTGCGTCAGCGATAAAAGCTCCGCCGCCTTTGCCATACGGTAGGCGAGGAGAAATTCCTGAGGCGTTTTTCCCACGGCCTCTTTGAAGATCTTGCCGAAATAACTGCGGTTCAGTCCGCATACCTCCGCAATATCCTCCACGGTAATATCATTCTGAAAGTTATGCTCGATGTAGGTCAACGCTTCGTGGATATAGAAATCCCGCAGCTGGCTGCCCTTGGACAGGCGCATGGCAGCCGAGGAGCGTGCCAGATAGTCCAGGAACAAATAGAGATGCCCGATCAGGTGAAAGGGTGAAGAATCCCGGTTTTTCGTCAGATACAGCATTTCCTGCACCATGGCTTCCCGCAGACTCTTGGATTTGGCACGATAAATGGGTGAATCCTGCGTCAGTCCGGCTGCTTCTAAAATAGACTTCACACGCAGCCCGTCGAATTCCACCCAGACATACTCCCAGGGCAGATCACGGTCGGCAATGTAGGTGGTGATCTGGTTGGGGAAGATCATGAACCCCTGCATACTCTTGATGGAATAGGTCTGAGTGTTGCCTTTTTTGTCATCCGCCATCAATGTACCGGTGCCGGAAATGACATAGTGAAACAAGAAGTGGTTGCGTGCTGCCGGACCAAAGGAATGCGCCGGTTCGCACTGTTCCCAGCCGAACTGGAACAGCCCCAGATCGACAAAATTCTCACTTGGAAAAACGGAAAAGATCAGATCGTGCATGGATACAAATTCCTCCTCAGTTGTACATTCTGATAAAAAATCATTGCCTCTGTTTATCCCATATGGGAAATATGACCTGTAATATGTCTATTATAACATGGAATATACCAAAATGCAAGATGATATGCACAATATGCTGGAAAAGCAGCATATTGGTATAAAAATAGTGGAATCAAGCTATTTACCAAACGCATAATGGTATGTTATAATGAAATCACCAAAAACGCATACGATTCTGGATGCAAAGGAGGAAACTGTAATGAAAAATCGAAAACTGGTACAAGGGATCGTATTATCCGGAGCAGTGCTGTCGGGTTTTCTGCTTCAGGGCTGCGGCAGTGCGAGCCGCAGTGACGGAAAGACGGAGGTCACTATGCTCCAGTACAAACCGGAAGCGGTCGGCGCCTTTGAGGAGATGGAAGAGCGGTTCAATGCCACTCACGATGACATTCACCTGACCATCGAATCGCCCAACGAGGCTATGACGGTTCTGAAAACACGCTTTATCCGTGAGGATTACCCGGACATCATCGGTATCGGCGGTGATATCAACTATTCCAACTTCCTGGATGCCAACATGTTTCTGGATCTTTCAGACTTCGAGGGCGTGGACGATATCAAGCCGGCGTATATGGATATCGTCAAGGAACTGGAATTCATTCCTCAGGATGGTGTCTATGCCCTGCCCTATGTAGCAAACTGCGCCGGCATCCTTTACAACAAAGACATGTTCGAGGAAAACGGCTGGGAAATCCCCGAGACCTGGAGCGAATTTGTGGCACTGTGTGACGAGATCCAGGCTTCTGGTATGCAGCCTTTGTACTTCGGATACAAGGACACATGGACTTGCCTGGCACCCTGGAATGCCCTTGCAGTAGGACTTGCACCATCGGATACATGCAGCAGAGTCAATGCCGGCGAGACCACTTTTACGGAGGAATATGCCGAAGTGGCAGAAAAGATGAAAGTGCTGCTGGATTACGGCGAACCAAACCCTTATGCCTACAGCTACAACGACGCCTGCACAGCCTTTGCCAGAGGAGAAGCGGCAATGTATCCCATCGGCAGCTATGCCGTACCGCAGATTTTGTCGGTGAATCCGGATATGAACATCGACTCCTTCACCTTCCCGGCAAATGAAAACGAGGCAGACAATGTGCTCAATTCCGGCGTAGACCTGCAGTTCTGCGTCATGAAGGAAACGAAAAACAAAGACGCTGTCTATGAAGTCCTGCGGTTCCTGTACGAGGACGAGACCATTCAGATCTATCTGGATGACCAGAATGCAGTGCCCTGTAAGGAAGGGGATTTCACCCTGCCGTCTATGCTGGATGGTATGCGCTCTTATATTGACGATGGCAGAATGTCCGACTTCCATGACCACCACTATCCCAGCGAAATGAGCGTGGATGCCATGATTCAGACGTATCTGATGGATAACAGCGACAATGCGGCAGAGACATTCCTGGCAAAGTTCGATAAGGAGTGGACACGCTATAACCGTGACCTGATTGCAAAAGTACAGGCTTATGAAAAGGGGGAATAAGTCATGAAAAAGAGAAGAGCGATATCAAGCCGGGATAAGACCTATTTGCTGATGATTCTTCCGGCACTGATTCTGTTTGTGGCATTCAATACCATACCGCTGATTACTGGTGCGGTCTACAGCTTTACCAATTACAGAGGCTACGGTGATTTTGATTTTGTGGGACTGCGTAACTATATCGACCTGTTCAGTGATGAACGTGTGCGCAATTCCTATTTGTTCACCTTTAAATACGCCATTGCCGGAACAATACTGATCAATGTCCTGAGTCTTCTGCTCGCCATGGGACTGAACAGCAAGATCAAGGGCAAGAGCGTACTCCGTGGAATTTACTTCATCCCGAATATTCTGGGCGGATTGATCGTCGGTTATATTTTCAGCTTTATTTTCACCTACATCATTCCGGCAGTGGGAAAGGCAGCCCATATCGGCTTTCTGGAAAACAGTATTCTGGCAAGTGAAAAATATGCCTGGATCGGCGTACTGATCGTAGGTGTATGGCAGGCAGTCGCCATGAATACCATCATTTACATTTCCGGTTTGCAGACAGTGCCGGGGGATATTTACGAAGCAGGTATGATCGACGGCGTAACACCGTGGCAGAAATTCTGGAAGCTGACATTCCCCATGCTGCTGCCGTTTATTTCCATTAACCTGATTCTGAGTACCAAGAATATGCTCATGGTATTCGACCAGATCGTTTCCTTGACAAAGGGCGGTCCGGCACAGAGCACAGAGTCCATCTCTTATCTGATTTATAAGAACGGTATGGACGGCGGACAATTCGGATTCCAGAGTGCAAACGCAGTATTGTTCTTTATTGTGATTGTGGCATTTGCCATCATTCAGATGAAAATGACAGGGAAAAAGGAGGAACAGCTATGAAAAAGGCAAAGAAGATCGGCGGTACCAATGTGCTGCTTACAGTATTGCTCATATTAGGATGTGTCACAGTACTTTTCCCGCTGTACATGGCGGTCATGATCGCATTCAAGAATCCATCTGAAATGACGAATGACATTGCCGGCGCGCTGTCCTTCCCCAGCCATTGGAGTTTGGATAATTTCGCAGAGGCAATGGAAGTCACAAACTTCTGGCATACTCTGGGGAACAGCATCCTCATTACAGGCGTGACTATTGTACTTTCCCTGATCATTCATTCCATGACGGGATATGCCATCGGAAGAGGTATGGCACGGAAAAAGGGCTTCAAATTCGTGTACTTCTACATTGTCAGCGGTATGTTCGTACCCTTTGCTATCCTGATGATGCCTCTTGTAAAAGAGACAGCACATCTGGGACTGGACAACCGTCTTGGCGTTATCCTGCTCTATGTGGTATTCTACATGCCCATGAATGTTATGCTCTACAGCGGCTATCTGAAAAATGTTCCCATTGCTCTGGAGGAAGCAGCTGACATTGACGGCGCATCAACCTGGAAAACCTACTGGACGATCATTTTCCCCATGATGAAGCCCATGCATGCAACTGTTGCTGTTCTGACAGCACTGGGTACATGGAATGACGTTATGACGCCGCTGGTAATTATGTCCGGCTCAGAAAATACCACACTGCCGCTGGCACAGCTGAATTTCCAGACACAGTTCGGTACGAATTATAACCTGGCATTTGCATCCTACCTGTTGGCATTGATCCCTATTCTGATTTTCTATATCTTCTGTCAGAAGCAGATCATCGGTGGTATTGCAAATGGTGCAGTAAAGGGATAAGGTGAAACCATGAAGCTGAACAATCAAATTATGCTCATCACCTATGCGGACAGCATGGGAAAGAATCTGAAAGAACTGCACGCAGTTCTGAACAAACACTATAAAGACGCAGTAGGCGGTGTACATATTCTTCCGTTCTTTCCGTCCTCGGCAGACCGTGGCTTTGCACCCATGTGCTATGACAAGGTAGACGAAGCATTCGGCGATTTTTCCGATATCGAGGCAATCGGGGAAGAATATTATCTGATGTTTGACTTTATGGTCAACCATATTTCCGCAAGCTCTGCATATTTCCAGGATTTCCTGCAAAAGAAGGATGCTTCGGAATACAAGGATTACTTCATCCGCTACAGCGAATTCTGGGAGAACGGTGAGCCGACGCAGGAACAGATCGACAAGATCTACAAGCGGAAACCACGTGCACCCTATATCGAAGCGGAATTTGCCGATGGTACCAAGGAAAAGGTATGGTGTACCTTCTGTGAGGAGCAGATCGACCTGGATGTAACCAAGGAAAAGACAAAGGCATTTATCCGGGATACCTTGAAATCCATGTGCCGTCACGGTGCAGCTGTCATTCGTCTGGATGCCTTTGCCTATGCCGTAAAAAAAGCAGATACCAGCTGTTTCTTCATCGAACCGGATATCTGGGAACTGCTCTATGAGATCGAGAATATTGTGCAAGAGGAACAGGCGGAAATTCTGCCGGAGATTCATGAACATTACACGATTCCTATGAAGATTGCCGACAAGGGCTTCTGGATCTATGACTTTGCACTGCCGGTGCTGACGCTTCATGCACTGTACAATCATACAGGGGAATATCTCAAAAACTGGATGGAACAATGCCCCATGAAGCAGTTCACTACACTGGATACTCACGATGGCATCGGCATCGTAGATGTCAAGGATCTGCTGCCTGACGAAGAGATCGAAATGGTCAAGGAACAGATGTACAGCCAGGGTGCCAATGTGAAGAAGATCTACAGCTCCGAGGCGTACAACAATCTGGATATTTATCAGGTAAACACGACATATTATTCCGCACTGGGCAATAATGACGATGCCTATCTGCTGGCAAGAGCCATTCAGTTTTTCGCACCGGGAATTCCCCAGGTGTACTATGTGGGTATGCTGGCAGGGAGCAATGACGTTGCGCTTATGGAGCGCACCAAAAATGGACGTGACATCAATCGCCACTATTATTCTATGGAAGAAGTGGAACAGGAGCAGGAACGTCCGGTAGTGCAGAAGCTGAAAGAACTGATGGTGCTGCGCAATACCCATCCGGCATTTTCTCTGGAGGGAACCATTGCGATTCAGACGAGCGGCGATAAGCTTGTGATTACAAGAACCTGCGGCGAGGACAGTATTACTTTAAACGCCGACCTTACGAGTTATCAGTTTGAGATCCAATAGGAAGAGGTGTGATTATGGCAATTCGAGTACATGAGAAAACTGGCTGGTTTCAGCTTGTGACAAAGCATACCGAATATCAGATGAAAGCGGACGCCTATGGTGTTCTGAAGCACCTTTGGTACGGGGCAAAAACCGGTTTTGACATGGAATATCTGCTGTCATATCCAGATGTAGGCTTTGCCGGCAATCTCTATGAAGCCGGAAATGACCGGACGTATTCTTTGAATACGCTGCCTCTGGAATATGCATGCGAGGGTATCGGGGATTTTCGTATCCCGGCGGTTGCCGTGACACATGCCGATGGCAGCAATGCCCTTGATCTGCGGTATCAGTCTTATCGTATCAGTAAGGGAAAGTACCGCATTCCCGGACTTCCTGCCGTATACGCAGAAGAAAATGAAGCGGATACGCTGGAAATTATCCTGAAAGATACGGCATCGGAGATCGAGGTGACGCTGAAATACGGCGTACTCGCAGAGCTTGATATTATCACAAGAAGTGTCTCCATTGCAAATCACGGAACAAAGCCCGTCACACTGACTAAGGCGGCTAGCCTTTGTCTGGATATTCCCCATGGAAACTGGGAGTGGGTGCACTTTTATGGGAGACATGCCATGGAACGTCAGATGGAACGTGTTCCCTTGCTCCATGGTATACAGGAAAGTGCCAGCACAAGAGGCACATCCAGTCACCAGCAGAATCCGGCAGTACTTCTCTGTGCGCCGGACTGTACCGAAACCAGCGGCAGCTGCATGGGTGCAGCACTTTTGTACAGCGGCAGTTTTCAGGCAAAAGCAGAGCTGGATCAGCTGGAGCAGGTGCGTCTGGTTATGGGGATTCACCCCGATCTGTTCCGGTGGGAACTGAAACCCGGTGAGGCATTTGATACGCCGGAAGTTATGCTGTCCTACAGCAGCACCGGCATGGAAACCCTGTCCCACCAGTTCCATAAGGCAATCCGGGAACACGTCTGCCGGGGTGAATATAAGCTGGCAGAACGACCAGTGCTTATCAATAACTGGGAAGCGACTTATTTCGGCTTTGACGAGCGGAAGATCCTGCATATTGCAAAACAGGCAGCAGAGCTTGGTGTGGATATGCTGGTGCTGGACGATGGCTGGTTCGGCAAGCGGGATGACGACTGCTCCGGACTGGGAGACTGGTTTGTCAACGAAGAAAAACTCCATGGCGGTCTGGGACAGCTGGTGCAGAAGATCACTGCTATGGGAATGCGTTTTGGTATCTGGTTCGAACCGGAAATGGTCTCGGAGGACAGTGCGTTGTATCGGGAACATCCGGACTGGGCAATTCAGATTCCTGCACGAAAGCCCATGCGCAGCCGCTATCAGCTGGTGCTGGATATGACCAACCCGGCAGTCCGGGACTATCTGTTCCAGTCCATGAGTGCAGTCCTGAACAGTGCGGAGATCTCCTATGTAAAGTGGGATATGAACCGGAGCATCTGCGACTGGTATACCTCCTGTCTCCCGGCGGAGCGGCAGGGAGAAATGCCGCATCGCTACGTGCTGGGACTTTACGACCTGTTGGAACGGCTGACATCGGCGTTTCCCCATGTACTCTTTGAGGGATGCAGCGGCGGCGGCGGACGGTTTGATGCCGGAATGCTGTACTATTGTCCGCAGATCTGGTGCAGTGATGATACAGATGCCTATGAGCGTACCAAAATTCAGTATGGTACATCCTTCTTCTATCCGGTTTCCGCAGTGGGTTCCCATGTTTCAGCGGTACCCAATCACCAGACCGGCAGAGTGACACCTTTGGAGACAAGGGCAGTTACTGCTATGGCAGG
>JBJFHO010000204.1:0-8222 GCA_051893675.1 Ruminococcus sp.
ATGCTCCAGAATTTGCAGCGTATACACCTCCGGCTTGGAAGTTGCCACAGCCAGAATATAGTCGTTTTGTCTGAGTGTGCGCAGCAATTCTGGAATACCGTCATACACAGCATTTTCAAACATGCCGATGCTGGAAAACCGCACACGGTATTGTTCCACCGCAAAAGATGCCTGTTCCGGCGGCATACCGCAGAATTCCTGAAAGGAAGTCAGCAGAGGCGGTCCGATAAAGGGATACAGCTTCGTCTCATCCGGTTCCGGCATACCGCACTGCTCCAGGGCATACTGTACGCACCGCAGGATTCCTTCCCGGGAATCGGTCAGAGTCCCGTCCAGATCAAAGAGAATATGCGTGCAGGTATTCGGTGCAAAGCCCATATCTCAGCCTCCCAGTGCGATCATGCGATCAATGCAAAGACGTGCTTTTGCAATGGTACGGCTGTCCAGCGTAATTTCAGTTCCCTCGCCGTCTTTCAGGATATGATATACATCCATGAGAGTCGTTGCCTTCATATTCTCACAGATCAGCTTCTTTGCCAGAGGATAGAACCGCTTTTCCGGGCAGGCATTCTGCAATGTCTCCGCAATGCTGATCTCTGTACCGATGATGAACTCCTTTGCAGAGGATTCCATGGCATATTGAACAATACCGGATGTTGAGCCGATATAATCCGCCTGTTCGCAGACAGCCGGACGGCATTCGGGATGTACCAGCAGCAGCGCATCCGGGTGGGCATTCTTTGCCGCCTGGACATCCTTTGCAGTGACAGCCGCATGAATGGGACATCCGCCCTGCAGCAGCTTGATATTCTTCTCCGGCAGCTGCGCCTGGACATAAGCTCCCAGATTGCAGTCGGGAATAAATAAGATCTTATCATTGCTCAGCTGGGACACGATCTTGACTGCCGAAGAGGAAGTCACGCAGACATCGCATATGGTTTTCAGCTCTGCCGTCGTGTTGATATAGGCAACTACTGTATAATCCGGGTGCTTCATTTTTACTGCGTGGATCAGTTCCTTGTCCATCTGCTCCGCCATAGGACAGCCGGCAACCGGACTGGACAGGTAGACATTCTTTTCCGGCGACAGGATCTTTACAGTCTCCGCCATAAAACGTACACCGCACATGAGAATATTTTTCTGGGGCGTATTCTTCGCCTTGACACTGAGGGCATAGGAATCCCCTGTAAAGTCCGCAATTTCCGCAATATCACTGGTCTGGTAGCTGTGCGCCAGAATGCAGAAATCACGTTCTTTTTTCAAACGCAGAATCTCCTCTTGAATCTCTCGAATTTTCATAGTCTCAATCCCTTTCCGGCCTGATAGCATCTGCCAAGCCGCAGTTTTATATTCACTCGATATATATCTTTTTTTCACAAATTATCCCGAAACAGCCAGGTTTCAGAAAAAAAGTTATACTTATTTTAGTATAACATGGTGCAGGCAAGTTGTCAAGAATTTCACAAAAAATATACATAGTGCTTTCGTATGTTTCATTTTCGTAAAAGCAAAGAGAATTCTGCGTTATGGATTCATTCTGCCTGATCAAGCAGTTATTTTCTCTGTTTTTCATGCAAATTCCATAGGAATCAAACAGAATCCACATTTTTCTATACTGAATTTTGTGCAAAACGGATACTTCACAAGTTCTGCAAAATATGTTATAATAGAAAAAAATATGCAATTGTGCAATTCTAACAGAATTTCAAATTTGCCAAAAACAGAATCTGTTGTTTATCACAATGTAATGAAAGAAGCTGTGCCGGACTGCGCATCTGATTTCGAACGAACTTCACATGGAAAGTAGGAAACGATTTATGATTGGAGAATACAAACTGATCGGCGTATGCATCTCAAAAATTCAAGAGGAATATCGTATCAACTGCATCCGGGCACTGAACCACTTTGCTTGCGAACACGGATACCGCATACTGGTTTTCAATACCAGCACAGATCTCTATTTTTCGGAAAATACAAATGAAATTGGAGAGGCTTCTATTTTCCAGCTGATCCAGTATGATAAACTTGATGCCATGGTTTATTTTGCAGAGACTCTGAAAAATGAGTCTGTGACAAAGATGGTTTTATCAAAATGCCGGGAGCACAATATCCCGGTGCTGACAGTTGACCTTCCCCTGGAGGGATGCGTCAATTTCTCCTTTGATTACTCTAATACCTTTGAAAAGCTCTGCCGTCATGTGATCGAGGATCACCATGTCAAGCGGGTATTTATGATGGCTGGCGTGCAGAATAATCGTTTTTCGGAAGAGCGTGTAGATGCATTCCGCATGGTACTGAAAGAAAATGGTCTTTCCATTGAAGATAATCTCGTAGGCTACGGCGATTTCTGGGAGACTCCCACAAGAAAGACCATGGAAAACTGGTTCGATGTGCAGAAGCTGAAAGTTCCCGAGGCGATCATCTGTGCCAATGATTCCATGGCGATCGTCGTCAGCAAATTTTTGCAGGATCGGGGCTACAATATTCCCGAGGACTGCATCGTCACCGGTTTTGACGGCATTATGCAGGCAAGCTATCACATCCCCCACCTGACCACCTGTACCCAGGACTATGAAGAAATGGGAAGACTGCTGGTGCAGACCATTGAAGACATCTGGAACGGCCGTCCCCACAAAGACAGCTATGTGGTGGACTTCCACATCATCCACTCCCAGTCCTGCGGCTGTGAAAAAACAGATGCCCGGAATGTCAACGATGCCATGCAGGATATTCTGGATCGGCTGCGTCTTTCTATGGAACGGCAGGAAAAGACCTGTCAGCTGCAATCTAACGTTACCAGCATGTCATCCCTCTCTGAACTGCCCGCCATTCTCCTGAACATCTTTATTTTCCATACGCTTGTCTTTGCCATCAATGACGATATTTTCCGTGCACCTGATTTCGGACAGAACCATCGGGGAGAAAACGCTTTTGGAGAAAATGTCAACATCCTCTATCACCGCAATTACTGGAACCCCGGTGATCCCTGTATCATCCGCTGCACCGATCTGGCACCACAGCTGTCAGAAATGCTCAAGCGAGAGGCACCTATCCTTTTCTGTCCCATTCATTTTATGGATCTCATTCTAGGATACTGTGCATTTCAGCCGGAAATTAACAGCGATGAATACGAAGAAATGACCAGCTTTATGAATGCCATCAATTCTTCCCTGGGCATTTTCCATATGCAGATGCATACAAAATCCATCAACATGCAGCTCAAGAGTGCCAATAACGAACTGGAACGGCTGTATGTACACGACCATATGACCGGACTGCTGAACCGCCGCGGCTTCTATCGTCAGATCCGCCAGCAAATGGACGACAGCACCGGAAAAAACCTAAGCATTGTTCTGATCTCCGCCGATCTGGACGGATT
Organism: Ruminococcus sp.; assembly: GCA_051893675.1. GTDB lineage: Bacteria > Bacillota > Clostridia > Oscillospirales > Ruminococcaceae > Ruminococcus_C. The sequence continues at coordinate 3,380 of JBJFHO010000204.1, forward strand.
GAAATACATCAACGACACCTTCGGACACACAGAAGGTGACAACGCCATTACCACAGTGGGACATGCACTGCTGACGAGTGCCATCCAGGGGGAAGTTTGCTCCCGGTTCGGCGGCGACGAATTCACTGTCGCAGGTATTATCCCCGATGCAGACCAGACATATTTCGACAACTTCCGGAATCGTTTCCGCACTTATCTGGAACAGTATAACGCATCGTCCCAGAAACCATATCAGGTGGAATCCAGCATTGGCTTTTGTATTCAGCCCCTCAGCAAGGATATTGATCTGGATCAGATGATCAAGATTGCAGACGACCGTATGTACGAGGACAAGGTACGGCGGAAAAAGACCAGACGATAATTGAATTGTGATATCAGTTCATGTGAGGTGATGACATTGAAACATCGGACACTCTCAACGATTTCTTTCCTCTATGACGATCAGGCAGGTCTGGAAGCTTTTATCCGGAAAAACTGTACCGCAGACGATTCCGGGGTACAATGGCTTGTTTTCATCCACACCTGCTGTCATACACAGCTTGGTTCTGTCGCCATTGCAAAACACGTTGCAAATCTGCTTCCCCATGCCAGAATCATCGGAACAAGCGCCTCTGCCGTGATCGCACGCGGTTCAGTCTATGAAAACTCCTGCCTGCTGCTGTTTACCCGGTTCAATGCTACGGAGATCACGACTCACCACATCTCCTATGCAAATATTACGCCGACGCAGCTGGCTGAACGCACCTGTTGCGAGGCAATCCGCAGCAACACCAAAGCGATGCTGGCATTTTTCTCCGATCAATATATGCAGACACAGGCATTTCTGGATCACCTGCACAGTCAGGGTGTCAATATTCCCATGGCAGGCGGACTTGTCAGCCCAAATCCTTATGGTACATATACTTTTGATGAAAATGGCGTTTATCAAAATACGCTTATCCTTGCCGCACTGCATAATGATACCCTGGGCTGCTATCATGGTATCATAAACGGACATGAGGCCTTTAGTGACGCCTACACGGTGACGGCGGCAGAGGGCAGTGATATTCTCGAAGTGGAACACACACCTGCCGTGTCCTGGTTCTGCGGCAAGCTGGGCGTCAGCAGTACCGGCGAAACAGATATTCCGGTTCTCAGTTCCGATCTCCTTTTGCGTTTTCCGCTGATGTGCACAGACGAAAGTCACGCCAGCCGATTTGTAAGCTACTGTGAACCACGCAATCAGATGGAAGCATATTCCACCGATATCCAGCCGGGGATGAATTTCCGTCTCGGTTATCTCAGTCCCCTGGCGGCGGCAGCAGAACTGAAACAGATCTGCCGCACACTGGAGACAACGCCATGCCAGACTCTCTTCTCGTATCCCTGCATTTTCCGCCGGAAGTATCTGAGCAACTGTACCGAATGGGAACTGCGTATGTTCCGGAGCTGCCGGATCTGCGGAGCGTTTATGTACGGCGAGATCAATATGGCTGACCAGCGCAATGCCCTGTATATCGGTTCTCATAGTCTCTTCGGACTTTCTGAATCCGACACGGACTATCTGCCCATAGACCGCACACTGCTGGAGGACCTCAAATGTCTGGATGAGGACTGGCAGGACATCAATCAATATATTCTGAAAATTCAAAATGAACAGCTGTCCGAAAAAGATCCCGGGCTTTCTGCACAAATTCTGTATCAGGAAGAAAACCTGCGCAACAGCATGTTTATTGACAAGGAAACGAGGCTGGAAAATCTGGTGAAATTCAAATACGATGATATGAAAAATCAATATGATAAGATCTGTATGATCTCCATTGAAAAGGGGATCCTCATTTCCGGCCGGCGCGGTACAAAGGTCTGGAACCGCCTGATGCAGGAAAATATCCAGCAAGTGAAGAATACACTCCATGATGACGCATTGCATCTGTACTGCAACGATACCTGGTCTTTCTTCTTCACAGCCGGAAAGGATTATCCGGACGAGCTTTTTTTGCAGAAAGCAGAAGAAGTATTCCGGGAGTGCGGCTATTGCTTTTGCAGTGAATACAACATCACTGCGGTCAACAATTTCCATGTTGTTATCGGTGAGGAAAATCTGCTGGAAAAAGTACAGCTTTGCATGTCCTCCCAGACCGATCACAACGCACGCTTTTTCATCTACAACAAGGATAATGCGGAAATGATCAAGCAGATGGACGAAAAGCTGTTCATGACGAATGTTATCAGCGATGCCATCCTCTATGACCGCATCGTCCCCTATTTCCAGCCCATCCGTGACAACCGCACCAAGGAAATTACTAAGTACGAAGCCCTGATGCGTCTTTCGGACAAGGACAGAAATATCTATGCGCCTGGTCAGTTCCTGGAGATTGCAAAGGACTATCACCTGTACCTCCAGCTTTCCCAGCTCATGATCCGCAAGGTGTTGGAGCTGTTCCGTGACCGGAAGGAATGCGTCTTTCTGAATCTCTCGGCATATGACATCGGTTCCAAGTCCAACCGTTCGTTCCTGTACGACTTGCTCAGCGAACTGCCGCCGGAAGCCTGTGCACGGATCACCTTTGAAATACTCGAATCTGAAAAAGTACGGGACTTCCAGGAGATGGTGGAATTTCTCAACGATATCCGGAAATTCGGCGTAAAAATTGCCATCGACGATTTCGGTGCAGGTTTCTCCAACTTTACCGCTATTATCCGTGTCAACCCGGATTTCATCAAGATCGACGGCGACCTGATCATCAACTGTGACAAGGATCCGGTGAAAAAGATCTGTCTCCAGGCAATTACGGATATTGCCCGGGGTATTGATGCCGAACTGATCGCAGAGCATGTGGAGAACAGCGACGAACAGGAAACGGTAGAATCGGTCAACATTGAGTATACCCAGGGCTACTATTTCTCCAAGCCTGTTCCCTATGATGTTCTGGACAAAAAAACAGACGAAGCATAATTTCCCAGAAATCAAAAACCCGATGAAGATACTCTTTTGTATCTCCACCGGGTTTTTCTGTTTCTACAAAATTACGAATCGCTGTCCAGCTTTAGCACGCTCATGAATGCCTCCTGAGGCACTTCTACAGAACCAAGCTGACGCATCCGCTTTTTGCCTTCTTTCTGCTTCTCCAACAGCTTTTTCTTTCGGGTAATATCGCCGCCGTAGCACTTTGCAAGTACATCCTTACGCATTGCCTTGATGGTCTCTCTGGCAATAATCTTGCCGCCGATGGCAGCCTGTACTGGAACTTCAAAGAGCTGACGTGGGATATTTTCTTTCAGCTTTTCCACGATCTTTCTGCCGCGCTCATATGCCTTGTCTGCATGAATGATAAAGGACAGGGCGTCCACGATCTCACCATTCAGGAGTACATCCAGCTTCACCAGCTTCGATGCCATATAATCGCTCAGCTCGTAATCAAAGGATGCATAGCCTCTCGTCCGGGATTTCAGCACATCAAAGAAATCATAGACAATTTCATTCAGCGGCAGTGTGTAGTGCAGAGATACACGAGTATCGTCCAGATATTGCATATTCTCAAAGACGCCACGCCGGTTCTGACACAGTTCCATGACATTTCCCACGAAATCAGACGGTGTCAGGATCTCCGCCTTTACCATAGGTTCCTCCGCCATCTGGATCACAGCCGGGTCCGGATAATTGGTTGGGTTGTCAATATACTGCACCTCGCCGTTTGTCAGGGTGACACGATAAATAACCGACGGCGCAGTGGTGATAAGATCCAGGTTGTACTCCCGTTCCAGACGCTCCTGGATGATTTCCATGTGCAATAGTCCCAGGAATCCGCACCGGAATCCGAAGCCCAGTGCAATGGAAGTCTCCGGTTCAAAGGACAGGGACGCATCGTTCAGCTGTAATTTCTCCAGTGCCTCCCGGAGATCCCCATAGCGCGCACCGTCTGCTGGGTAAATACCGGAGAACACCATAGGATTGACTTTCCGGTATCCGGGCAGAGGCTCTGCACAAGGACGGTCAGCATGCGTTACCGTATCACCCACCTGAGTATCCCCGATGCTTTTGATAGATGCGGAAAGATAGCCAACCTCACCAGCACAGAGCTGCCCGTCGTTGACCAGTGTATTTGTGGTCATATAGCCGGCTTCTACTACCGTAAACTCGGCACCTGTCGCCATGAGCCGGATGGTATCCCCCACTTTGACAGTTCCCTCTTTCACACGCACATAAATAACAACGCCCTTATAAGCATCGTAATAGCTATCGAAGATCAGTGCCTGCAAGGGTGCATCCGGATTGCCCTTTGGTGCGGGGATTTCCGTCACGATCTGTTCCATAACCGCTTCAATGTTGATACCTGCCTTTGCAGAGATCCGGGGCGCATCCATCGCCGGAATACCAATGACAGTTTCAATCTCCTCACAGACACGCTCAGGATCTGCTGCCGGCAGGTCAATTTTATTGATCACCGGTACAACTTCCAGATCGTGCTCAATGGCAAGGTAAGTATTCGCCAGAGTCTGTGCCTCAATACCCTGGGAAGCGTCAACCACCAGAATGGCACCTTCACATGCAGCAAGGCTCCGGGAGACCTCATAGTTGAAGTCCACATGACCCGGCGTGTCGATCAGATTAAAGACATATGTCTCGCCGTCCTTGGCACGATAGTTCAGACGAACGGCACGTGCCTTGATAGTAATGCCCCGTTCCCGTTCGATATCCATATTATCCAGGATCTGATCCTCCATATCCCGTTTGGCAACTGTATAAGTCTGCTCCAGAATCCGGTCTGCAAGGGTGGATTTTCCATGGTCAATATGAGCAATAATACAAAAATTGCGAATATGATCCATCATAAAAGCGTTCTTCCTCTCTTTGTGATTATAT
>JBJFHO010000205.1:0-1752 GCA_051893675.1 Ruminococcus sp.
TCTTGTTCGCCCCGCCTCGAAAAAGCTGTCGCTTTTTCTCACCACCCTCTCCGTGCGCCAATGTATGGCGCAGGGTGTTTCGCCGCTGCGGCGGCGACCAGGGACGCTGTCCCTGGACTCTGCCAGGGCTACTCGCCCTGGACCTCGCCAGCTGTGCTCAGCTGGACCAGCAGCCTGAGCAACCTTTTTGAAAGTGGGTAGGATACATTTTTTTGATGTTACAGAGTACTAGGTTGTAGAGGCGCTCTTATGGTTGCTTCGGTGTCACATACAGTGTATGCTGATTGGAGAAGATCACCATTCCCGGCTTTGCACCTGCCGGTTTTTTCACGAACCGCACCGGGCAATAATCTACCGGAACCTGTGCAGAATCCCGTGCTTTGCTATGATATGCCGCCAGCTGTGCCGCTTCCTCCAATACCTGCTGGGATGGCTCTTTGCCCCCGGTCTCCAGAATCACATGAGAGCCGGGAATATTCTGGGTGTGCAGCCAGATATCGTTTTTATTTGCCGTTTTCAGGGTCAGCTGGTCATTCTGGCGGTTATTGCGTCCCACCAGAATCCGTGTGCCGTCCGAAGCTGTAAACTCCATAGGCGGCAGGGATTTCGGCGGCTTGCCCTTACGCCGCAAAAGCCGCAGATATCCCTGTTCTGCAAGCTCTGTGCGCAGCTGTTCCAGGTCGTTTTCCGTCTCCGCACGGCTCAGCACATCCAGTACGCTGTCCAGATATGCCAGTTCTTCCCTGCCCTTTGCAATCTGCTCGGTCAGAATCTTTTCCGCCGTACACGCCTTTTTGTATGCCTGATAGTATTTCTGGGCATTCTGAGGCGGCGTCAGACGGGCATCCAATTCAACGGTAACTGTGGGACACGCCGGGTCGTAGAAGTCCTCCAGTTCTGCCGTAGTATCCCCCTTATGCAGTCGGTAGAGATTTGCCGAGATCAGGTCCGCTTTATGCCGCAGGGCATCCTTTTCCTCACAGGCATCCAGTTCCTCCGACTGGGAAACAATACGCCGCTGGATACGCTCTGTGGCGTGGAGCAGCAGATGAAACAGGTCATTGGCACGCTGCTTCAGTCTTGCCGTATGGTCACGGCTGGCAAAAAATTCGTCCAGCAGTTCGCACGCCGACGGCATGGTTTTGGTTACCATAAGGGTGCCATACTGGTGCAGGGGCAGGAAAGAAAAGTCCTTGGGCTGTCCTTCCCGGGTGCTGACCATGGTGTAGACCTCCGTGCCCTGCTCCAGCATTTCCCGGGAGCGACGAATGGTGTAGCACAAACGGTCGCTCTGATCGTCCGTGAGCGCCTCTGCACGGCACGCTGTGCCCTGCCCGGTGTAATATGCCCATTCCCGGACGAGAACCGGAGAAACGCCCTCAAAGGTCTGTAGGAGTGCCTTGGACAGCTCCGCATTCTTCGAAGCAACTGCGGCACGTATCTCCTCGTCAGAAGCGGTCAGGAAATTCAGGCGGTCATCCCGGGGCGGCATTTCATAGGCAACCCCCGGCAGTACCAGACGCTTGCTGGACATGGTGGCATCCACACGCTTCATGCTGTCGATGACAATGCCTTTTTCGTCAATGAGAATCAGGTTGGAGTACCGCCCCATGATCTCACAGGCAAGGGTCAGTTGTACCACATCCCCCAGTTCGTTGACGCAGGAGAAATCGAAGTACAGCACACGCTCCAGACCATCCTGGCGAATATCCAGCAGCTTGCCGTTGCCAAGGCGTTTCCGCAGAAGCATAC
>JBJFHO010000206.1:0-8145 GCA_051893675.1 Ruminococcus sp.
GAAACCATCATGCCAAGTAACGCCTTGAAAACGTCCCGGTGGGACGTTTTCAACGAAACTTGCGGGCGAACAATGTTCGCCCCTACTACAAAGTCCCACTTAAAACTTTATCTTTCTACAATTGAAGAATTCAGATAAATACGGCGGGAGCAAGCCCCCGCCCTACGCTTCTGATTTCCAGACAGGAAGTAAAGTTTTAAGCGTGACAGGGTATTAGACTGTTACCACTAAAACTTTACTTTTTGTTCAAACCCATTGTAGGGGCGACCATTGGTTGTCCGTTTCGGTTTGCCTGGGGCAGCACCGCATAAAAAGATTGGCAGCGTTGGGTATCTCCCGATGGAGTATCTCCTGTACGGTGTATATCCCATACGGTAGATACAAGTATAAACCATACGGTAGATATAAGTCTCTCCCATACGGTAGACCAAGAAAGAAACAATAGAAAGAAACATAAGAAAGAAACATACTGCGCATGTGCATTTTTCGAACGTCTGTGGGCGGAATATCCCAACAAGATCGGGTATGCAGAGATGCACCGGGCACTGAAACACCCATTCCGTAAGCTGAAACGGAAATACGGCGACGACAAACAGGACTGATATTTTCACAAGCCACCGCATAAACTGTTTCGGAGGTGAATGCCATGAAACGGATGCTGGCGGCGATGCTGGCAGTGCTGTGCAGTTTTGTCCTGCTGGGACGCAATGGTGTACTTGCTGCGGAAGAACCGGAAATAGCAGCGGCGGCGTATGTGCTCATGGAGGCAGAGACGGGTACGGTTCTGCTGGAATCGGGTGCAGATACACAGCTTTCCTGCGGCATGATGGCAAAGCTTATGACAGCACTCCTGACGGCGGAACAGCTGGAGTCGGGACGCTGGACACTGGAAACAGAGCTGACTGCCAATGAAGCCGTCAGCGGTATCAAGGGCGCCGTCATCTGGCTGGTGCCGGGGGAGACTATGACAGTAGGCGATCTGCTGAAAGGTATGATTATCGGCAATGCCAATGATGCCGCCGTCGCACTGGCAGTGGGAGTCAGCGGCGATACGGAAAGCTTTGTCATGGACATGAACGCCCGTGCCTTTGATCTGGGGATGTACAATACACGTTTCAACAGTCCCCAGGGAAATCATGAGGAGGGACAGTATACTACGGCGAGAGACCTTGCCCTGTTGTGTGCTGCATTGTCCCGATATGATGTGTTGACGCCGTATTTCCAGACGTGGCGTGATTTTCTCCGGGGCGAAGCCACAGAACTGGTCAATGAAAATGTGCTGGCAAGGACGGATGATACCAGCATCGGTTTTAAGGCGTGCCACACGGAGACAGACGGCTGGAGTATTGCCGCCGGGGCGGAACGGCAGCATATGAAGTGCATTGCCGTAGTGCTGGGCTGTCAGACGGATGACGACCGCTTTGCTCTGGCAAAATCTCTCCTGCGCCGTGGCTTTGCCGGATGGAAAGTAGTGCAGCCGGGCTTTTCCGCAGAATTCCTCTACCCGGTAAAAGTCCGTGGCGGTGTAGATCGGGCAGTACTAGTGGAACCGGGAGAATTGCAGGGACTTGTGGTGCCGAAATCCTGCAGCGAACCGGAAACTGTGCTGGTTCTGCCGCGGTATGTGGAAGCGCCTGTCCGCAAGGGACAGAAGCTGGGAGATGCGGCATTCTATCAGGGCGATACCTTGCTCTTTGAAACGACAGTTGTCGCCGCAGAATCCGTCCGGGCACGAAATTTCTGGGATGCGTTACAAAAAATCGCCGTCAAAATGCTAAAATTATAATTGTTTAAGTTGTACAGATTATACAAGAATCTGGATTCCGCTTGCAATCGGGCGCAGAATATAGTATGATAGATATGGTAAAGTGGTTGAGCAATACCCTGCGCCCCGAAAACGGTGCGTTGTATGGCTGCTATAGCCTTTTAGAAAGTGGAGGGAATCGTATTATGTCTGTCAAGCTGAATACAAAATATCTGGCAAATTTTGTTGGCGATGATGAGCTGAATGGAATTCGTCATCAGGTAGAAGCGTCTGCGGAAATGCTGCACAACAAGACTGGTCTGGGCTCGGATTATCTGGGCTGGCTGACCCTGCCGACGGATTATGACAAGGAAGAATTCGCACGCATCCAGGCGGCTGCAAAGAAGATCCAGAGCAACTCTGAGGTTCTGGTAGTGATCGGTATCGGCGGCTCCTATCTGGGCGCACGTGCTGCTATCGAATTTCTGAAATCGCCGTTCTATAATAATCTGAAGAAGGATACACCGGATATCTACTATGTGGGAAATAACATCAACCCCACCTATCTGAACGAAGTGATCTCCATCTGTGAGGGCAGAGACTTCTCTGTCAATGTCATTTCCAAGTCCGGTACAACAACTGAGCCGGCGCTGGCATTCCGTGTGTTCAAGCAGCTGGTGGAAAAGAAGTACGGCAAGGATGGCGCAAAGGATCATATCTTTGCAACTACCGATAAGGCAAAGGGTACGCTGAAGGAACTGTCCGATGCAGAGGGCTATGAGACTTTTGTGGTACCGGATGATGTAGGCGGACGCTTCTCTGTACTGACTGCAGTTGGTCTGCTGCCTATCGCTGTGGCAGGCTGCGACATTGCTGCACTGATGGAAGGCGCTGCACAGGCACAGAAGGATCTGACAGCAGATTTTGACAACAATGATTGCTACAAGTATGCAGCACTGCGGAATATTCTCTATCGCAAGGGCAAGAGCGTGGAAATGCTGGTTTCCTATGACCCCAGCTTCGTTATGATGTCCGAGTGGTACAAGCAGCTGTTCGGCGAGAGCGAGGGTAAGGATAACAAGGGTATTTTCCCGGCATCCGGCGTATTTTCCACCGATCTGCACTCCATGGGTCAGTATATCCAGGAGGGCAGCCGCATTCTGTTTGAGACTGTTGTGGATATCAAGCAGCCGAAGCAGGACTTCTACCTGGAGCCGGACGCAGAGAATCTGGACGGTCTGAACTTCCTGACTGGTCAGAATATGTCTGTTGTAAACCGCAAGGCACTGGAAGGCGTTATCCTGGCGCACACCGACGGCGGCGTTCCGAATATGATCCTGGAAGTCGAGGATGTTTCGGAGAAGAGCCTGGGCTATCTGATCTATTTCTTCGAAAAGGCATGTGCTGTTTCCGGTTATCTGCTGGGCGTCAATCCCTTCAACCAGCCGGGCGTGGAAAGCTACAAGCGCAACATGTTCGCACTGCTGGGCAAGCCGGGCTATGAGGATCAGAAGGCAGCTCTGGAGGCATTGCTCGCCAAGTAAATGATGAGTTTCACAGCTGCAAAGCGGCTGTAACTGATAAGGCAGCATCGTGCAATTTTTGTACGGTATTGCCATAAGAATCTGTTTCCGCAGGTTCTAAAAGACATGCCGGATCCCGGCACGAAAGGAGTAAAATTATGATTCAACTGATTACAGGAAAAAAGGGCACCGGAAAGACCAAGATCATTATCGATAAAATCAACGCAGCAGTCAAGGATACCAACGGCTGTCTCGTTTGCATCGAAAAAGGTGAGACCCTGCGCCGTTCCATCAGCTACAAGGTAAGATGGTGTGATGCAGAGCAGTTCAGCATCGACAGCTTCGATGCATTCTATGGCTTCGTTGCAGGTATGCTGGCTGGCAACTATGACATCAAGGAGATCTATGTTGACGGTATCCTGAAGATTGCTGGTGCTGATTTCGAGGCACTGGGTCGCATGCTGGAAAAGCTGGACAAGCTGACTGGCGACGATTCTTCCGTGACTTTCACCGTTTCTGCAGATGCCTCTGAACTGCCGGCTTCTGTGACAAAGTACATGGACTAATACTAATTCTCTATCAAACTATTGAAATAGTTTGATAGAGAGCGTGTGCTAACGCACACGCCATTTTATGCCGTAAAACGGCATAAAATCCGTCTCATACATTCTCATACGCCGCCTGTGGCGGCTATGAAAATCATGATTTTTTATCATGATTTTCAAACGAGAATAGTATAAGAAAGGCTGAGATCACCACTTTTTCGGATTTTTTGAAAAAGGGCTTGACAAGTCGGGCGGAAATTTGCTATAATAGGGAATGCAATGCGTGAAAGGAAGCAGGTATGGTTTTACAGCTGCGGGAGCTTTTTCAGATTGAGGGCATGCAGATGCCGGTGGAATATCAGATCTCACCGGAGGAGCTTGCCGATGTACGTGGATATCAGTTTGATGCACCAGTGACGGTATCGGGTTCCATTCGGAACCGTGCCGGCATTGTGACACTGGATTACACCGTCTCCTGTACGCTGCATGTGGTCTGTGACCGCTGCCTCAAAGAGCTGACACGTGACTATTCGTATGACTTTTCTCACACAGTTGTACAGTCACTGCAAAGCGAAGGGGACGTGTATGACACATACCTGGTGGCACAACACGACAGCATTGATATGAATGAGACAGCAATCTCAGATCTTCTGCTGATGCTGCCGACAAAGATGCTTTGCCGGGAGGACTGCAAGGGTCTGTGCGATATCTGTGGGTGCGATCTGAACGAGGGCACCTGCGACTGTCGAAAGTAGAAGGAGGTGCCAAAACATGGCTGTACCGAAGAATAAGGTCTCCAAGGCAAGACGTGACAAGAGACGTTCTGCTGTTTGGAAGCTCGATGCACCTGCAATGAGCACATGCGACAACTGCGGCGCATTTAAGGCTCCGCACAAGGTTTGCAAGAACTGCGGATTTTACAAGGGCGTTGCTGTTCTGAAAATGGACGATGCAGAATAAGCGCTGACAAAATGTTCTTTTTTGTACGAGGAGGAGAGGCGGCCTGTGCCGTCTCTCTTTTTTGTTTGCTGTAGAATTGCGGGGAATTCTGGGGAATTGCTATAATATGGTAAAACGTTGTAGGGGCGAACATTGTTCGCCCGTGCACAACGACACGTAAAAACAGGATAAATAACGAAAAAAGGAGATGACAAATTTATGGCATTACCAGTGATTGCAGTGGTAGGGCGTCCCAATGTGGGAAAATCTACCTTGTTTAATAAGCTGATCGGTCAGCGGCTGTCCATTGTCGAGGATACGCCGGGCGTGACACGTGATCGTATTTATGCCAAGGGCGAATGGCGGAACCGGCAGTTTATGCTGGTGGACACCGGCGGTATCGAAACAGTCACCGATGACGTGATCCTGAAACAGATGCGCCGCCAGGCGGAGCTTGCCATTGAACGTGCCGATGTGATCGTTCTGGTCACAGATGTGCGCTGCGGTGTCACGGCTGACGACAGCGCTGTGGCAAGTATGCTCCAGAAAAGCGGCAAGCCTGTGGTGCTGGCTGTCAATAAATGCGATTCCATCGGCGAACCGCCCCTGGAACTGTACGAGTTCTACAATCTGGGCATTGGCGATCCCTATCCCATCTCTGCGGCGCACGGTCACGGCACTGGCGATATGCTGGATGCAGTGTATGATCTTCTGCCGCCGGAGGATGCACTGGAAGAGGACGAGGATGCCATCAAGGTCGCCATTATCGGCAAGCCCAATGTGGGAAAATCCTCTCTGGTGAATCGTATTGCTGGAGAAGACCGTGCCATTGTATCCAACGTTGCCGGAACCACTCGTGATGCAACGGACACTACAGTGGAAAATGAAAATGGTAAGTTTATACTCATCGACACTGCCGGTATTCGCAAAAAAGCACGTGTTACCGAGCGTATTGAGCATTACAGCGTGCTGCGTGCCTATATGGCGGTAGATCGTGCGGATGTGTGTCTGATTCTCATTGATGCGGCAGAGGGCTTTACGGAACAAGATTCCAAGGTGGCAGGCTATGCCCATGAACAGGGCAAGGCATCCATTATTGTGGTGAACAAGTGGGATCTCATCGAAAAAGACGGCAACACCATGAAGGAATATGAGGAAAAGCTGAAAAATGATTTCAGCTTCATGTCCTATGCGCCGTTCATGTTCATTTCTGCAAAGACAGGGCAGCGTGTACAGAAGCTGTTCGAGAAGATTCAGGAAGTCCACATGCAGAACAGTATGCGCATCTCCACAGGTATGCTCAACGATGTGCTGGCGTATGCCACCACCCGTGTCCAGCCGCCGTCGGATAAGGGACGCCGCCTGAAGATCTATTATATGACCCAGGCGAGCACCAAGCCGCCTACGTTTGTCATTTTCGTGAACCGTGCCGACTTGTTCCACTTCTCCTATCAGCGGTATATTGAAAATCAGATTCGCTCCACCTTCGGGCTGACGGGAACGCCTGTGCGGTTTGTGGTACGGGAACGTGCCAGAGATGAGAAATAACGGAGGTTGCAGTTATGCTGATTTTGGCAATTGTTTTATCGGCAGTGCTGTCCTATCTGCTGGGCAGTTTCAACAGTGCCATACTGGTGGTGCGTCTGCTGAAACACAAGGATATCCGGGACTATGGCAGCCATAACGCCGGTCTGACCAATACCCTGCGCTGTTTCGGAAAGGGCTGCGCTGCCCTGACCTTGCTGGGCGATCTGGCAAAGGGCATCGTTGCCGTGTGGCTGAGCCGGGGCATCTGTGTGCTTCTGGATACTGGGCTGACAGCCCAGCAGGATGTGCATTTTATCGGCTATATTGCCGGCATCTTCGCCATTCTGGGGCATGTGTTCCCCATTTATTATCATTTCAAAGGCGGAAAGGGCGTTCTGGTAGGCGTATCCGTCTTTCTGGGTATCGACTGGAAAGTTTTTCTGTGCCTGATCCTGATTTTCATTGTCGTTCTGGCAATTTCCAGATATGTCTCTTTGGGTTCTATCATTGCTTCGGCTTTCTGCCCGGTGATTACATTCCTGTTCCAGATGTGGCAGCGAGGCGATCTTCCCATGTGGTATATCTGGCTGAATACCGGACTCTCTGCTTTGATGGCGGCATGGGTCATCTGGATGCACCGCAGCAATATCCAGCGGCTGAGAGCCGGAAACGAAAATAAATTCTCATTTCATTCATCCAAGACCCACGAGTGACAGAAGGAGGGTAATTATGGCAAAAGTAACCATCATTGGTGCCGGGGGATTCGGCGTAAGTCTTGCGATCATTGCAAATCAGAACCACCATGCGGTGACAGTCTGGGATATTTCAGAGGAAATTGTTCAGGCGATTCTCCGGGACGGGGAGCATAAGACAAAGCTGCCCGGCGTAGCGATTCCCAAAGAGATCGGCTTCACCTGCGATCCCCAGTGTATGGAGGGCAGCGATCTCATTGTATTTGTTGTGCCGTCCCAGTTCATCCGCTCTGTGGCACAGCGGCTGAAACCGTACATTACGCCTCAGATGGTGCTGGTCAATGCCAGCAAGGGACTGGAGGAGGATACCTTTCTGACAATGAGCCAGGTGATTCAGTCGGAATATCCCGACAATGCTGTAGGCGTGATCACAGGGCCGTCCCATGCCGAGGAAGTGGGGCGGGGTGTTCCCACCACAGTGGTTGCAGCATCGAAAAACGAAGCTGCTGCGGCAATGATACAGGATATGTTTTCCAGCCATACCCTGCGGATTTACATCAATACTGACCCGGTGGGCTGTGAGATCGGCGGTGCACTGAAAAATATCATTGCTCTGGCGGCAGGCGTCTGTGACGGACTGAAATGCGGCGATAATACCAAGGCTGCACTGATGACACGTGGTATTCACGAGATTACCAATCTGGGTGTGAAAATGGGCGGCAAACCGGAGACATTCTGTGGGCTGTCCGGCATCGGCGATCTCATCGTTACCTGTTGCAGTATGCACAGCCGCAACCGCCGTGCAGGCATTCTGATTGGTGAAGGTGTTTCGCCTGAAGAGGCAGTAAAGCAGGTGGGCACGGTGGAAGGCTACTATTGCTGTCATGCAGCGTGGAAGCTGGCACAGGTGCATCATGTGAGTATGCCCATTACGGAGCAGCTGTACCATGTGCTGTTTGACGGTGCAAGTGCAGCCCAGGCAGTGCAGAATCTCATGAACCGTCCGAAAAAGCGGGAATATGAGGATATTTTGTCTTGATTGAGAGTGTTGTTTGAAAGTTGATTTCGTTGTAAACGTCCCACCGGGACGTTTACAAAATTTCGCTTGCTGAAAAAGGCTGCACAAGGCGGGGCGGTCTTGTTCGCCCCGCCTCGAAAAAGCTGTCGCTTTTTCT
>JBJFHO010000207.1:0-1735 GCA_051893675.1 Ruminococcus sp.
CGAAAAAGCTGTCGCTTTTTCTCACCACCCTCTCCGCGGCGCAAAAGTATGCGCCAGAGTGTTTCGCTGTCTGCGGACAGCGACAAGGGGCTTTGCCCCTTGACCCCACCAGGGCTACTCGCCCTGGACCTCGCCAGCTGTGCTCAGCTGGACCAGCAGCCTGAGCAACCTTTTTGAAAGCGGGTAAGATACATTTTTAGATATGACAGGGTACTACATTTGCACCGTATTTGTGCGGGATGCATCCGAAAAACTGCTCGAATCATTATGCATCATTATGGCTTTATTCAAACACCCGATACCGTTTATCATTATGCCCATATGCGCTTACCACGAAGCCCAGGGCGATGTACATGCTCACAGTTGCTGTACCGCCGGCGCTGATGAATGGCAGGGGCACACCGATAACCGGTGCAACTTTCAGTACCATGCCGATATTCATAACGCAGTGGATGAACAGCATGGCGAATACGCCGACGCAGATAAACATGCCCAGCTTATCCTTGGAACGGTAGCCATCATAGAGAACTTTCAGGCAGAGGAACGCCATTACCAGCACCACTGCCATAGCCCCGACAAAGCCCAGCGCCTGACCTACATGTGCAAACATAAAGTCATTGTGGATTTCCGGCACAGAGACATAGGCATCCTCGCCGGAAAACAGACCCACGCCGAATAGCTTGCCGTTTGCCAGGGCTTTCAAACCCAGATCCTGTTGATATTCGATGCCTTCCGGATCCATGCCGGGGTGAAGCAGTACCAGGATACGTTTTTTGTGGGTGTCTCCCAGAATGAAATTCCACACGGCAATGAGCGCCGCCGGAATTGCAACGAGAAAGCCCAGAACATATTTCCAGGAAATTTTCGCCGAAAACAGCATCCCCAGAAAGATGACCGCAAAGACGATGGCTGTACCGTAGTCGCCTTGCAGTGCGATGAGTCCCGTGGGAATGGCGCCGTGAATGCAGAGCAGCAGCATGTGCAGGGGCTTGTTCATGTTGGCTTCGTCCTTTGCCAGATGCAAGGCAAAAGTGAGGATAAAGGCAAGCTTCAGCACCTCAGAGGGCTGGAACTGAATAAATCCCAGATTCAGCCATGCCTGGTCATCTGCACCGGCTCGCTTGTGTCCCAGGGAGGTGAAGCAGAGTAGGGTCAGAAACAGGGCAATGGGTGCATAGAGAAACCAGAGCCGCACGATCTTGTGATAATCCACAACGGAGAGTATCAGAACGCAGATAAGTCCCAGGATGCAGGAGAACAGCTGCGTGCGGTATTGGCTGGCGTCTACGGCGCTGATGATATTGTTCTGCCAGATGGAGTACAGCAGGAGAATACTCAGCCCGGAGCAGAGAATTGCGGCGAAAATCAGGGATTTATCCAGCCGCCGCCAGTATTGGGGAAACCAGCGCTCAGGCTTTTCCCGCCGGGTGGGAGTGTATTGTCTTTTCATGGAAATCCTTTCTTGGTATTTTGGAGGAAGAATCTATTTTAGGGCAATACTGCACAAAATTGTTAGGCATTTATTGTGCAGTGCCGCCTTAGTTTGAAAACGTTTCACTGGAACGTTTTCAAGATTTACACTTGGTTTGAGGGAAACAGGGGAAAGCGGTCTTGTCCGCTTTCCCCTCGAAAAGCTGTCGCTTTTCTCACCCCTTTTCTCCGCGGCGCAAAAGGATGCGCCAGGGTGTTTCGCCGTCTGCGGACGGCGACCAGGGACGCTGTCCCTGGACTCTGC
>JBJFHO010000208.1:0-1735 GCA_051893675.1 Ruminococcus sp.
ATCAAAGAAAATAAAATTCTCACAATGTCCAAAATGTCCTGCAACGAGGTTTCCCGTAGCTGCTACTGCAATTTTCATAATAATCTACTCCTTTACATATCATTCAAGCAACTTGCTTGTGTTTTCAAAAATTTTTTTCAGTGCATCCCCTGCAGGGCACTCAATATCGGCAAGGCTGAGACCGGCATTGACTGCTTCGGATGCTTTTTTGTCATACGGTATTTTTCCAACAAAAGGAATCTTTTCTGATTCACAGAATTCCTGGATGGTTTTTGTGTTATATGGACTGACGTCCCATTTGTTAACGCAGACTGCCAGCTTCGTCTGAAATGTTTCGGTGGTCCTGACCAGTCGTTTTAAATCGCTGATGCCGCTGAGACTTGGCTCTGCTACCACAAGCACCAGATCCATGCCGGTGACAGAAGCAATGACAGGACAGCCGATACCGGGAGAACCGTCGATGATTGCAAGGGCTGTATCCGGTGCGTTTTTCAACAGGGCCATCTTCACTTCTGTGACGAGTTTACCGGAATTCCCACGGCCCATCTTCAGCTTTGCCGTGGAAAATACCCCATCACCCAGATAGAGTTTCTTTTTCCCTGCCATATCCGTATGCAGTTCGATGGCACCCTGCGGACAGACACTGGTACAGACACCGCAGCCTTCGCAGGAATATTCATTGACGGTATATATTCCGTTTGCGTTTTCAATCGCATGGAACCGGCAGTGACTTTGACAAAGTCCGCAGCAGCTGCATCTGTCCATGTCAATGGACGCTTTTTCACCACCCAGGAAATCTGTGATCGATGGCTCTGCAGTCTGCCCTGTGATAAGATGCAGATTGGGAGCATCTACATCGCAGTCAGCAATTGCTTTTGCCTGAGCAAAACGTATAAATGCTGCCGCAACCGTTGTTTTTCCGGTACCTCCCTTACCGCTGAGAATCAATAAACGTTTCATAGCATCTCCTCTATCTGCCGGAGTAAGGCGCAAAAATCCGCATGGTATCCATCATCTTCACTTTCTGCTGTCAGCTCTCCATTTGCAGTCATGGAAGCTACAACAGGATCGTAGGGAATTCTT
Source organism: Ruminococcus sp. (assembly GCA_051893675.1). GTDB lineage: Bacteria > Bacillota > Clostridia > Oscillospirales > Ruminococcaceae > Ruminococcus_C. Next base: position 1,084 of record JBJFHO010000208.1, read on the forward strand.
CCTAAAACAGTTAGATTGTTTTCTGTACAATAAGCATCCAGAGGCGGATACGGAACGCTCTCTTTGTTGATAAGAATGCCGCATTTCTTACCTAACAGGGTTACAAGCTCATGGACCATCCTGAAATTATGGAAACCAAAAGCGGTTGGCTCAACCACCAGAACACAGTAATCCGCATCCATAATACTTTCCATCACAGAGCAGGCACTGCCCGGAGGACAGTCGATCACTGTCAGCCCCTGCGCCTGTTTCAGGGCTTCCCGAATGACAGGAACACCGGATGATTCGCCGGGATTCAGAATACCGGTCACCACACGAATGTTATCGTGTTTTCCGATTTCGAGAACTCCAACCGGCTTTGGTTTTTCAGTTATGGCACCTTCCGGGCAAACCATCATACAGCCGCCGCAGCTGTGGCAGACCTCGGAAAATACCATAGGCTTATCCTTGACATACATCAGGGCATGAAAACGGCAGAATTGAACGCATTTTTTACAGCCGTTACATTTATCCGTATCAAATTCAGGTAAAAGAGAACATACCGTTTTTTCCTGAATATTTTGAGGCTTCAAAAACAGCCGTCCGTTTGGTTCCTCCACATCACAATCAATATAGGTCGCAGTTCCGGCTGCAGCCGTAAGATTGACCGCGA
>JBJFHO010000209.1:0-3470 GCA_051893675.1 Ruminococcus sp.
GGGGCTTTGCCCCTTGACCCCACCAGGGCTTACGCAGCCCTGGACCTGCGCCAGCCCGATGCCCAGCGGAAATGGCATCGGCAGACTCGCCCTAAAGATGGCGAGCCAGCTGTGCTCAGCTGGACCAGCAGCATGAACAACCTTTTTAAAAGCGGGTAAGATACATTTTTAGATGTGACAGGGTACTAGAACGTGTTCTGTTTTTATGCGAAACATATTATGAATCGAGTGACAAATTATTTGAGAATAACGTTTTAAAACAAGGGAATCCCGTGTCTTTTCATTTCGTCTGCTACAAGCTTTGCTACTGCATTTGCACCAGTTTCTGTAAAGTGTGTCATGTCCGTATCAGAAAGCTCTGTGGAGATCAGGTGATATGTATATGCAGTGTCATATCCAATGGCATTGTAGTGATCTACCATTAGCGCATTCAGGTCAATACAAGGAATATCATAATATACTGCCAGCTGTTTCATGGCATTACAGTATTCGGGATAGCTGCCCGTAAATTGACCGGTGCTGCTGTCATAAGCTTTCAGCCCGAGGACGGTTGTCACCAGAATGGGGATTCCGCCCTTTTCCTTTGTGCCCTCAATATATTTGGCAATGTAGTACTCAAAGCTGCCTTCTGTTCCTGGAACAGTTCCGCAGGTCGGGGCATAACGCTCCTCATTGTTATAGGCAGAATCGTTAATGCCGAACTGAACCAGCAAGTAATCACCGGGCTGCATACTTTCCAGAATCGTATCCAGCCGACCGTTGTCATAGAAGCTTTTGGAACTGCGGCCTGCAATGGCATGATTGGAAACAGTAACATTATCTCCCAGATAATCACCCAGATATGCACCCCACCCTTGCTGCGGCGCATAGCTTTCCCGATAAGTCTGCACGGTGGAATCACCTGCAATATAAACTGTGCAGCCATTTTCCTCTGGAGTCACTGGCTCTGCGGGTGCGATGGGTTCAATATAAGGTTCCGCAACCGGCTCTTCCGTCAGTTCCAGATGCAGTGTGTCCAGATTCGGTCCGCCTTCCGCAGTAGCAGAAGTCATAATAATGCAGTTTTCTCCGGCATTCAGCGGAAGAACAATGCCACGTTCTGTCCATTCTGTCCAGCCGCCTGTGGAAAGAAAATCCTGCATCCAATAGTCTTCCATATTGTTGACCTGAATTTTCATAATGCGGTTTTCTGTGCTGCCATTTGCGATCCGGAATGAACAGAGATAATTTCCGCTGACCGGAACATTGACATTCCATGCAATAAGACTGCCTTCCTTATTGTCCAGGTTTACATAGGCATCATCTTTGAAACCGGCATTGACAGTTTCCAGGGAACCGTTTGCAAAAGACATGTCCTCCGCAAAGTAAATACTGCTGTTATTTTTTGTCTTGTCAAATTGCTCTGCGTGAATCAAATATTGCTGAATCGCCATGCAGTCTGTGATATTCGCATCCCCATCTGCATTTGTATCCGCACGGCGCTTTCCGGAAGAATCCAAAAAGGGATGTACCAGCTGCTGCCGCATGAGTGCCAGATCCAATCCGTTGATCACACCATCCTGGTTCAGATCGCCAGTAATACCTGGTTCTTTTGCTTCAGAAAGTGTCACAGGTTCCAAGATCCATGTCTGACAAGTATTTCCGTTGCGTTCCCATTGCTGAATATTTGCACCTGCATCTTTGGAAGCATCAATGACTTCCACGCAGCTTTTATCCTGGCTGGATTTTGTTACAATGGAATAGCTTCCATCCTCTGCCTGCAGGAACTTATACAGCTGTGCATCTGCATTGGTATTTTCGTAAATGCCGATATTGGTACCATTCTCCGTTTTTCCATAGGACAGATCCAGCAGAAGCTGACTGCCGCCATTCAGTGCGCTGTAAATATAATAATATCCATCTGCAGATGCTTTTACCTGCCAGAGAAACGCTTCTGACAATCCGGTCAATTTCTGCTGGGAAACGTTGGTATTATTTTCAGCAACCCCATTTTCTACTGTCATATAAAGACCGCTGTTGCTGTTTTTCAAAAGATAGTATGTGTTTTCTGCAATTTCAGCACCAGCCTCCGGCTCTGTATTGTCAGAACCATCGGAAAGCGTCCAATCAATCTGAGAAGCCGCAAGCTCTGCCAGTTTCATGGCACCCTGACGGTTCGGATGCAGTGTATCACCGTCCATATAAAGTGCCGTTGTTGCTTCCTGTCCGATGGACTTCGCATAATCAAAGAACAGATTGAATAAGTCGATGACTGTAACATTTTGTTCCATCCCGATGGTATCCAGCGTCGTACCAAACCAGCGGCCAGTCAGGTTGGGATAATTGGTAACATCCGTAGCACGCCCCTGCTGTTTCACAAGATAAATTGTCATGCCCTTGGCTTTTGCACGCAGCACCATATCTGTAACAGCTGCATAATATTCCTCTTCATTGGAATAGTTCGTGTCGTTGATGCCAATGGAAATAATGAAAATATCACCGGTTTTTCCATAGGCTTCAATGGCATCAAACTGTCCTGCCTCCAGAAATCCCTTGGCATACTGACCGCTTGCCGCCATGTCACGTACCAGCCAGCTGCTGTCAATATACTGATCCAGCACCTGTCCCCAGCCTGCCTGCACGCTGGTATCCTTCGGATAGTAGTTGCAGACAGTGGAATCGCCGCAAAGCCACACAGTATGCGGCGGTGTCGGGTCGGCAGAGAGCTGTTCAACTTTCAATTCGCTCATAGTAAAGGCATAGCCTTCTTTTCCGGCAGCAGCACGGATATTCAGCTGTCCGTCTGTAATGGGAATCACAATGGTATCTGTTGCATTGTTGCCAGTCATGTTGACGATCTGAAGCATTCCCTCTGCATAAACGCTGGTACGATTGGTGTTGCCCAGTGTTACAGTCAGACGATACAGTCCGGTAGGCAGGTCAACGTCAAACGTATTGTCTGCATTTTCCGTATCTGTAAATTGCACCGCATCACTGAGTGCACCGCTGCCCGATGCTGTTACATCCTTGACGCCGGATGTGTTTCTGAAACCATAGCCTTTTGCGGCATCATATCCCTGTGATGCACTGACACTGGTGCAGCCGTCTTGTACCGCTGCGCCGAAATCAAAGTCCCAGTCTGTCTGCGCCGCAGATACGGCAAGGGGCTTTGCTAACACAGAAAATCCGGTGAACCCCATGAGAAAAACAGTCAGGCAGAGAAATAGTGCCAGAATACGCTGCTGTAACGATCGAATCATTTTTATTCCTCCAATTCCTTCAAGCAGACTCTTATGAATTACTGGAAACAGTGTAAATAGTGGGAGTTTCCGGCAGGGCGTATCCTGTGCCCAGGAAGAAGCTGGTATTCGGTGCCTGGTTATAGCCGACATTTTCAATTGCCACACCGGTACGATACTGAGAATCATGCATCAGTGTGAAAAGCTTCACATCGGTGGTATAGGTCGTTCCGAACACACGCAGTGCCGTGC
>JBJFHO010000209.1:3570-8137 GCA_051893675.1 Ruminococcus sp.
GTGAAAAGCTTCACATCGGTGGTATAGGTCGTTCCGAACACACGCAGTGCCGTGCCGTCACTTGTGGCGAAGATCATTTCTTCCCGCCAGTCACCGAAAAGGTCAGCTGTCAGGCAGGCATTTGCCTTAGAACTATTGTTATACGTCACACCGTCACCGGTAAATACACGGCTTGCGCCCATTTTTTCTACCATGGTTCGATCCAACGCTTCCCGTTCCAGGTCACCATCCCACCAAACTGCGGAATTCATGCTCCACTTGGCACAGTCAGACCAGGTTTTTCCAGTGGATTCCACTGTCTTTGTCTCAGGATTGTAATAATATACGCCATTATCCGCCACACTGGTAAAGAGCATTCCCGGATAATCCGCTGTCAGATTCAGCGCAATGCCTCTTCCCACATCATCGCTGCCATCTACGCTCCAGATAATCTCACCGGTAGCTGCATCATGGATCTCTGCACAGAAGTGTTCCTCATGTACCTGGAACACTTCCAGACCTTCCCGATCAGGGATCAGGTCGCCAGCCTGCATACAATCTCCGTGACCAAGACCTGTGCTCCACAGACCGGTTCCGTTATCATCAATACAACAGGAGCCATAGATGATCTCGTCCTTGCCGTCATTGTCCACATCCATAACCACCAGACTGTGATTACCCTGTCCGTAATACGGATTCGTGGAATCGTTTCCGGTGTCAAAGAGCCACCGCTTCACAATTTTTTTATCAACGACATCATAGGCAGCAATGGCAGTTCTGGTATAATAGCCCCGGCAGAAAATGGCTGAGGGTTTTGTTCCGTCCAGATATGCCACGCCTGACAGGAACCGATCTACACGGTTGCCATAGCTGTCACCCCAGGCAGCAACATCGCCTCTGCCCGGCTCATAATCAATGGTATCCAATGCAGCACCAGTCTGCCCGTCAAACAAGGTCAGATACTCATTACCGCTTAAAATGCGTCCTGCTGTAGTACGGTAATCTGCACTGGCATCACCAATGGTAACACCTGTTCCGTCCACGGTGCCGTCAGATGTTTTGCACATCAGCTCTGATTTTCCGTCTCCGTCAAAATCATATACCTGATACTGCGTATAGTGAGCACCTGCACGAATATTGATTCCCAGATCAATACGCCACAGCTGGGTGCCGTTCATCTCATAGCAGTCCAGGAAAACCGTGCCAGTATAACCATCCTTGGAATTGTCCTGGGAATTGGATGGATCCCACTTGACAATAATTTCATATGCACCGTCGCCATCCACATCGCCCACAGAACAATCGTTGGGTGTATAGGTACAGGTAGTTCCGTCCGGCATGATCTGATCTGCCGGCTTGTTCATGGGAATATCCATATAAGCACCGGATTGCCCGGAATTTTTTGTGCCGAGGATTGTGGCAGCCTGTGCAAATTCTGTCATAACGCCGTTTACATATGTATCAATGGTAAAGCTGTCCCCGGCAGAAGCACCATCTACAAAATAATTGGTGGCATCGTCTGCGCCGATATCTGCGATAAAGGTACCATTCTGATAAAGCTTAAAGGTCGTATTGGCTGAATCTGTTGCGAGACTTCTCCAGGATACCAGCATACCGCTGCCTGTATATGCTGCCGTAACACCACGATCCAAAGCTTCCATTTGTCTGCCAACGCCGGGAGTTCCGCCATTGTCGCCGGAAGATTCTGCCGGAATGCCTACGATCGGGGCAAGGGGCTGTGAGGGACTTTCTGATTCATTGGTATGTGTGATCTGCAGCTGATCCAAGTTAGGCGCTCCGTCTTCTGTCAGAGAAGTACCTGTCAAATGATTGACACCTGCTTGCAGCGGGAGAATCAGCGTAATTTCCTTCCAGTCCGTCCAGGAACCTGTGGATGGGAATTCGGCAGTCCAGCATACCAGTTGGTTTCCCACTGTAAACTGCATTGCTCTTCCGGATGTGCCGCCATTTGCATAGCGGAATGTAACAGCATACAGTCCATCAGCCGGTGCAGCAATATTCCAGGAGACGTCCGTGCCGACTTTATTGTCCAGATTCAGATATGATTCACTGAGAAATCCTGCATTTGTAGTTTCTGATACGCCTTCAGTAAAGGTACCGTCCGCAGCAGCATACGTATATAACATTTCTATTTCACGCTTCGACAAATTCCCATCATTCAAAAGGAATTTTTGCAGCTGTGTCACGTCAGCTGTATGAAAGCTGCCATCTGCATCAACATCTCCGATCGCCTGCTGTGCTTCCGTTCCATTGCCGGAAAGGAAAAGCTGCCGTGCCAAAGCCAAGTCAAAACCGTTTACAGTACCGTCCTCGTTTATATCTCCAGCAATCCAATCACTGTTTCCTGTTTTTGTTCCCTTTGTTTCCACAAGATTGCCGGAAACATAGGAAATGGGGATCAGTTCCCAATCCTGACAGTTCACACCATTTGATTCCCAGGCCTGCACATCTGCACCATTTGCCGTTTCCGCATTGATCACTTCCACTGCGTTTTTATCATCGGAAGCTTTTGTCAAAATACGAAAACTTCCATCGCTGTTGGCAGCAAATTTATATAATTGAGCATCAGAATTATTTTTTTCCTGAATACAGATAGAGGCATCTTTTCCATTTGCACCACCGCCAATGGTCAGGCAGTACGTATTGCCGTCTCCGACCATGGAATAAATATACGAATAGCCATCTTCGGCAGGAACAATATGCCAGACATTCTGTGCGCCTCCTACAGAACCGCCCCACTGCTGAACATTCGTACCGTTTTCCGCTTTTCCGCTCTCCACATCCATATAAATTCCGCTGTTCACATTTCGGATCAGGTAAGTTCCCTCTGCCACCTCAGATGGAAGAACAGCTGCAGCTGCCGGAAATTTCTGCGCTGTAAGTGCTGATGCAAACAGCATGGATGCCATTAAAATTGCCTTTTGCTTTTTCATACATACACCTCTGTTATTTTCAGATTTCGTTTTTCTGCGTATGATAGCTTGCTTTTGTCTATACCATAGAAAAATAATTCAGATGTTGATATATTTATGTGCTATATCATAATATTATAGCGAAAATATTTATAAAGTACAACCGCTGAATGTTGATTATTTGAAAATATAGTGTGAATTTGGTGTGCTGTACAGAGGATGGAATTCGCCTTTTCAATCATACAATGTTCATTATAATACTAATTCTCATACGCCGCCTGTGGCGGCTATGAAAATCATGATTTTCAAATGAGAATAGTATGATAAACCATCCACGATGCGTTTTTTGATAACACTGCATCTATTCAATTGTAAAGGAATCGCAAACTATACCGCTATTGGCTGTATCATAGGAATGACACATAAAAAATCACTAGACAAATAAACATTGCTGTACGCATCGTTCTGATAGATTTTTTCATATCAGCGTAATTTTCCTCAGTGCTATGCACTATTTCAGCTGTGGGTGCGCAAGTCAGGCTGACCGCAATGCACACAATCCGCAGCATCAAATCACTCTGTCATTGAATTCAGTTGTCAAGATACAAAAAAAGAATGTGTATTTGAAATTGGACATAGCTATCCCGTCGGATAACTTATACACAATTTCAAATACACATTCTTTCGCTCTTTTTAAGCTTGCATTTATTATATCGCATGATTTTCGGCTTGTCATTTCGATTTTCTTAAAAAAATTTATGACTCGCACAGGATTCGCCGAATCCATGCAGATTCCAGTACATCATAGACATATTCATTGGGCGTCCCGGTTTCAAAATATTTGGAGTTATCACCGCCCAGCATTTTAACGGCAAATGCGCCTACTGCTCTGGAACGTGACTGACCGCCGTAGCAATGTACCAGCAGTGTATCTACATCTTTATGTGCCTGGATAAAATCAATGACCTGCTCTGCCTGGTCATCATCGAATGTCTTAGCATATGCAACCTCTTTGACAGTATCGTCAAAATACAGTGTCAATACGCCTTTACAGCATTTACTCTCATGAAACTGAAACCCGAATCCATCTGTATGCGTATCCTGAATGGAGATCACTGCATAGGTATCAATTCGCTCAGCCATTTCCTCCTGACCATTGGGGTAGAAATGCTCCATAACATATTCAAATGCATCGAAAACCGATTTGACAAGTACACGTTTCATAGTCTTTCTCCTGTTCTCATTCGATAAAAAGTGTAATGTTCTCTTCAGTGATTTCATGTGCATCATCACCGCATACCTCTACCCACTTATCATTATATTCTCCAAGTGAATAAACAGTCTCAAAATGCACGCCCAGATTTTCCAGAACCGGATCATCGAAATTCACTTTATCCTCTGATTCGTAAAGTTCACCAATTCCATATTTTCTTTGAATCTCCCAATTTTCATCATAACATTCAATATGCAAAGCGTACGTTCCTTTTGCACATACTCCGGAAGAATAAGAAAATATACTTTCCTTGGGCACATAATAAAGCGGATAGGTCAGCGGAGCCGTATAGTAGTATTCCTTGACAAGTGAAGCTGTATAGTTTTGTTCAGAATCTGCTTCCGCTTTATAGATCTGATAAAATCTCATACCGCTGTCATCA
>JBJFHO010000210.1:0-1726 GCA_051893675.1 Ruminococcus sp.
TCGTATTGCCGTCAAAATCTTCTCCGGGATTCAGATGCTCAAAGATTTCTCTCGGTGAGTGGGCGCGTTCCGGCTTCAGCAGCAGATAGGCAACAAGCTGAATGGTTTTTGGCGCATTGATGATCTGTTCGGTCAGCGTACCGCCTGCCGTGCGGATTTCCAGGTCGCGGAAAAAACTGATATAGACGTCATAACTCGGTTCTATCGGGTTCATGGCCTCGATGATCTTCTCACGTTCCATGACATTCTGCTGGGCAAGCGCGCGGTGAAGGACATAGGCGAAGATGTACAGCGCTTCCGGCCGCTCCAGATATCTCGAAGGGTTGCGGATGACAAGAAAGCCGGTCGGTGCCGGAGAGAACGGGGATGCCAGGATGGCTCTTGCCTCCAGACGCTCATACAGTGCGAATTCAACCGGATTGGATTCCCTGATTTCAGTCGTATCAGGCAGAACAACAGGCGTGGCGCTGTGCATAGCTTCCAGCCAGCGCGGCATGACCTCGGCATCTTCCAGACCGCTGATCAGCTCGCGTGTTCTGTCGGTTGCGCCTCCCGCACGGAACCAGCAGACCGGTCTCCACAGGCAGGTATCCATATCGATATCCATGACGCCGGCCCAGTCTCCGCCATAGAACTCGCATACCGTTTTCAATGTGACATCAATGATCTCCTTCGGATCATCGGTCTCATGCAGTGTACGTTCCAGAACGGTTTCAACACGATCCTTTTCCACACAATACAGCAGGTATTCATCGTCATATTGCGCCAATTTCTCCGGAATCCGGCGCGCCCTGCCGATTTGCTTAAATAAGCCTGCCATGATGTTCATCTCCTTTCACCGAACAACAACAGATACATTCCCAACACGAAAAAACAGCACAGTCCGCCAGTGTATGATACCGGCAGTCTGTGCTGCAATGATTCTATATCAGCTATCCCAAGGATGAGGTCAGGTGTTCTGTTTCAAAAGGTTATCGAATTGTGTCGGTGCGCTCAGCAATGTTGCAGGCTCTATTTCCAACGCATCGGCGATGTTATAGAACACCTCAAGCGAAAAGGATTTGGCTATACCCGCAGCCTCGATTGAACTGATAAGAGAACGACTGACTGACGCACGTTCTGCCAGCTGCTCCTGGGACAGGCCGCGATACTTTCTGAACGTAGAAATGGTTATGCCCAGCTGAATGAGTCTGTCCCGATTCTTGAGGCTCATTTCCTTGTCCATGTTCACGCACCTGCCTTTCGTCTTATCTTGTATATATATTTTACCGCGAATAGGCGTATTTTTCTGCACCCGTACATGAGCGTATGCTCACAATTAAGAACATACATCCTTAAAAGCATACGAATTATCTTTAATTCACGCATTTTTTCACTCTCCAAGTCAATTTGCATACAATTTCTGTTGTTTCTGCAATGACCGGAGGCGACCGGCAGGGAGTGCGTTTATGTTGCATGAAGTATGCGTTCAGCATCAGGCCGCAGGTATGCGGGCAAAAAAATAGCACAGCCACCGTAGCAGTGACTGTGCAGGGGAAGTCCTTTGAATGTATCAGGTGTGTGGAATTGTGATTTTTTCGATCTCTGTATTGCTGCCATCAACGGTCATTATGGCGAATGTAATCTCCTGATCGAACCGGCGCTTGCCGCAGCTTCCCGGATTCAGCCAGAGGACGCCATCCACCATTTGCTCGGCGTATTTATGAGAATGACCGTAGATCACCAC
>JBJFHO010000211.1:0-8052 GCA_051893675.1 Ruminococcus sp.
ACTATTCTATGGCATCCAACTACAACCGTCTCCAGAAGCCGGCTGTTGTCTTTATTAAGGACGGTACCGATCGTCTGGCGGTAAAGCGTGAAACACTGGAAGATCTGGTGCGGAACGACATCTGAGATAGCAAATTTTCTGTATAAACAACAAAAACGGGACTGTTCATGCAGTCCCGTTTTATCTTTTCATGTGAAGTACGATATCAATTACAGTTTTGAGAATGAAATTACATTTTTGAGAATGAGTATAATAATCCATCGCCGCAGGCGACACCACCATTCCTCATTCCTAATTCCTCATTCAATAATAAATCAGGCTGCCGCTTCCACTGCCTGTACTGCCGTATCCGGCTCCACATGCTGTTCCTGCCGCTTCTGGATATCCTTCCGGAACAATACCTTGAACACAGTACGGATCAGGGGCTGGATAAAGAACAGCTGAGAGAAGAATGCAAAGGGGAAGTTGAAGCAGACCAGCTTTACCCAGTTTGCAAGCAGTGTGAAAATGTCGAATCCGGCGTAGTAGGGGTAGTACAGAAAGGCTGCGATCAGGCTCATGGACGGGCACATCAGTCCCACAGTGGTACAGATAATGGCAGTTTCAAACAGTACCGGATGGGTGGTTCTTGGGTCGAATACCTTGCATGCCAGCCGGAAGGAGCAAGGGCTGCCCATGACAACCTCCAGAGTATAGGCAAAGCAGAATTCGATCAGAATAACCGCCCAGATAGGCATGAAACGACCGAACATGTACACGCCGCCCTGCATTCCGATGGCATCCAGCACGCCCGATGCCCCTTCGTTGGCGGCAAGCAAGGCAGAACCGTTGACCACATACAGACTGTAAAAGACGTAGGCATGGACTGTCACCACGACAGTGAGAAAGGCGAATACCATTCGCTGAAACTGATTTCTTGGCATAACAAAAATCTCCTTTTTCCGCGCAAAAAAAAGAAGCGTGAAATCACCGAAGTGATCTCACGCTGAACCATTCTACGCATGATATATTTTCCGCTGTTTTTCACAGCTCTATTATTTTACCAGATTTGCCGCTCTGCTGTCAAAGGCGATTTTGGACAAACTTTTTCCACGTCACTGCTTTAATTCGGTAGTATTACCCTCAGCAGCAGATTCTTCCGGCTCCGGGATGCGTACAATTGCCTTTTCCACACAGTGCTGCCGGATATTCAGAATATACACCTGGAAACCGTCCACCTGCATTTTCAGCTTTGTACCGTCTCTGGGAATCTCGCCCAGCTTGCCGATGAGATAGCCGCTGAATGTCTCATATTCCTCATCCTGGAATTCATGTTCCAGAGCCTTGGATACATCATGGAGAGAACACGTACCCCGTATCTTCCAGCTCTTGGAGTCCAGGCGTTCCACTTCCGGTTCCTGCTGGGCTGTTTCATCATCATCAAAATCGCCCACCAGCTGTTCCACCAGGTCGGTCACAGTAATGATGCCGCACATGCCGCCATATTCATCCAGCACGACGGCAAAGTGATCGGCGTGACGCTTCATCTTGCTGAACAGTTCGTCAGCTTTCAGCGTCTCGTGAATGAAATACGGCGTATGCACCGCATGTTCCATGACAAATTCCTTGGTACGGTTCTGGAGCCGGAAGAAATCCTTCGCATTCAGTACACCCACGATCTGGTCAATGCTGTCGCCGCAGACCGGGAACACCGTATGCCGTGACTCGTGAATGGTCTGCTCCCATTCCGCAATGGTCTCATCCATCCACAAAACGGAGACTTCCTTCCGGTGGGTACAGATCTCGCCGACGGTCAGATCGTCAAAGGCAAACACATTCTTGATCATATCATTTTCCGTGGCATCAATGGTGCCCTTTTTGCGTCCGGCATCTGCCATAAGGAGCAGATCCTCCTCGGTAACGATCTCGTCATCACTATTGGGGTCAATGCCGCAGAGCCGGAGCACTGCATTGGTAGACTTCGTCAGCAGCCAGACCAGAGGCGCAAAGAGCTTTGCAATGACTGTAATGGGCCCTGCCATAGTCAGGGAGAGACGTTCTGCATTTTTCATAGCAATACGCTTGGGCACCATTTCTCCCAGAACAATAGAAAAATAAGACATAATCAGCGTCACAAGAATGACGGAAATGGTATCCATGACAGGATCACTCAGCCCGATACCGATTCTTTGCAGCCATTGGGAGAGAATCTCTGCAAAGCTGTCAGTGGCAAAGGCGGCACCCAGAAAGCCTGACAGGGTAATGGCAACCTGGATGGTCGCCAGGAATCCCGATGAGTTCTGTATCATTTTCAGAAGCCAACGGGCACGCTTGTTGCCGGCTTCCACTTCTTTTTCCAATTTTGTCTCATTGACGGAAATCACGGCGATCTCTGTCCCTGCAAAGATCGCATTGAGTGCAATGAGAATAATTTGTAATAAAATCAGCCAGATCATTTGGACTTTTTTTCCTCCTGTTATCATAATCTATCTGTGTACTCTGTTTGTGGTTTGGAAACGCAAAAAGACATAGCTAGCACCGCATCCGGCGCAGACTATGCCTCTGATTCCAGTATATTCTCAAAAAGTCATATTGATTTGTGTCGCTTTCGTCGGCGGCATCCATGCTGGGTTCACACTCCGGTTTGAAAAATGATATGATACATTTTACCGGATTTCAGGGCATTTGTCAAGGGATACGCTGCACTTTTGGCGGAATATACAAAACAGCTGCCGGATTCCGCAGAAACAAAAGCATATTTTTTCATGCAAATTCCGCATAATTTCGACTTTTTTATAAAACTCTGCAATTTTTTTCAAAAAACACTTGCATAGTGATGTCAAATGTGCTATAATTACAATATTCAGTGGAATAAATATTGGTCAACATGACTATTCTGCCGGAAACGGCATAGGTATCACAATGAGAAGAAGTTCTCAAAAATTTGGATGAACAGGAGCGAACCACTTATGACAACAAAGAATATCGCATTGGCTGGCCACGCAGGCACCGGAAAAACCACACTCATGGAGGCTTTGCTGTATCAGGGCGGACGGATCGAACGAATGGGCAGTGTTGCCGCAGGGAATACGGTCTCCGACTATACCGCTGAGGAAATGAAGCGGCATTCCTCCGTCTATACAGCGGCGGGCAGCATTACGCAGAACGGACAGAAAATCAATCTGCTGGATACGCCGGGTATGTTTGATTTTGCCGGCGGTATGGTACAGGGCATTTCAGCAGCGGACTGCGTGATGATCGCTGTCTCCGGCAAGTCCGGCGTCCGTGTGGGCACCAAAAAGGCATATCGTGCTGCTGAGGGAAAGCCCCGTATGTTCGTAGTGACAAAGCTGGACGATGAAAATGCCAATTTTTATAATGTGCTGACTGATCTGAAATCCACCTTCGGTCCCACGGTCTGCCCCGTCGTTGTACCGGTCATCGTAAACCGGAAAATTGATTCGTACATCAATCTTATCGAGATGAAGGCATACCGTTACGACAAGGACGGCAAGGCGCAGGAGATCCCCATGCCTACCGCAGAGGTCTCTGAGAAACTGAGCTATCGTGTAGACGGTCTGATTCAGGCATTTTCCGAGGCTATTGCCGAGACAGATGAGGAACTGTTCGAAAAGTTCTTCTCCGGCGAGGAGTTTACCCAGAAAGAACGGGTAGACGGCATTCACAAGGGTATGCGTGACGGCACGATCACGCCGGTGGCGTGCGTATCGGCGGCAGCCATGGAAGGTATCGACCTGCTGTGCAAGGAGATGGAACTGCTGGTACCGGCAGTAGAGGAAACTGAGGAATTTCTTGCTGAAGATGCAGCAGGCGAACCGGTTGCACTACATACAGCAGCAGATGAGCCAGTCTGCGTGCAGATATATCAGACGCTGGCAGACCCCTTTGTGGGAAAGCTGTCCATGATGCGTGTGGTTTCGGGTACATTGCAGGCTGGTGCAGAACTGGTGAATGCTGCCACAGGTGCGACAGAAAAGATCGGCAAGCTGTTCTATCTCTGCGGCAAGAAGCAGCAGGAGACAGCTTCCTGTGCAGCAGGAGATCTGGTAGCTACCACAAAGCTTTCCGCCAATACGGGAGATACACTGTGTGACCTGTCCCGTGTGGTATCTCTTCCCAGAGCCGTTTTCCCGAAGCCCTGCTATCCCATGGCAGTCCGTCCGGCAGCCAGAGGAGACGAGGCAAAGGTTGCATCGGCAATCCAGAAGCTGCTGGAAGAAGATCAGACCCTTTCCTACACGCAAAATCCGCTGACACGTGAAATGATCCTGTCCGGGCTGGGCGAACAGCATCTGGGGGCAGTGATCTCCAAGCTGAAATATGACTTCGGCGTAGATGTTGTGCTTTCTGTACCGAAAATTGCCTATCGGGAGACCATCCGCAAAAAGGTCAAGGTGCAGGGTAAGCACAAGAAACAGTCCGGCGGTCACGGACAGTACGGCGACGTGTGGATCGAGTTTGAACCCTATCCCTCTGACGAGCTTGTCTTTGAGGAAAAGGTATTCGGCGGCGCAGTCCCGAAGAATTTCTTCCCGGCAGTGGAAAAGGGCTTGCAGGAATCGGTGACAAAGGGCGTGCTTGCCGGATTCCCGGTTGTGGGTGTCAAGGCAATTCTGGTGGATGGTTCTTACCATCCGGTTGATTCATCGGAAATGGCATTCAAGACGGCTGCATCCATTGCCTATAAAGAAGGTATGAAGCAGGCAGAGCCTACACTGCTGGAGCCTATCGGTTCTCTGGAGGTATCCATTCCGGATGATAACACCGGCGATATTATGGGTGATCTGAACAAGCGCCGGGGCAGAGTTCTGGGCATGAATCCCTCGGAGGAAGAGGGCATGACCGTGATCCTGGCAGAGGTACCCATGCGTGAAATGGCAGACTTTGCAATGCAGCTGCGGCAGATGACCCAGGGCGAGGGAACATTTACCCTGGAGCCGGTACGCTATGAACAGCTCCCGGCAAATCTTATGACGGAGGTCATTGCTTCGGCGAGTGAGTGATGCTTCAATTTTTTGATTATAGCGTAACTTATGATGTAGAGGTTCCTGATGAAGTTTGTCTGAATTTTCACTTGGCGGAATGTCAGAATCGGTGTGCAGGATGTTCCTCTCCCGAATTATGGAAATCCACAAATGTAATGCTTTCAGATGTATATCATGATCTGGTAGAGGCATATTTCAATCGTATTACTTGCGTTTGTTTCCTTGGTGAGGGCAGAAATACTGTAGCCGAGCATCTGGAATTTGAACAGATTTGCGACGTGATCCATAAAATGAATTTGAAAACATGCTTGTATTGCGGCAGGGATTGTACAATTGAAACATGGATGAAGATTTTTGACTACCTTAAAATCGGTTCGTATCGTTCAGAAAAAGGTGACCTTTCATATCCGACAACAAATCAGAAGTTATTTCAGAACATCAATGGAATATACCATGATATTACATATCGCTTCTGGAAATAGAAACAAGAATTAATTCGTTTTTATAAAAACAACCGACTGCTTTGTCAATTGCTTTGCAGTCGGTTGTTTTGTTTTATTCCGTCTCGTCTATATCCCTTACTGATCTTTGTCTGCGCCGCCGTTCCGTCTCCACCGGCAATACTTCCTCAAACATGGCGTAAAACTTCATGGGAATGAACCGATCCATATGGCACTTGCCGAAAAACCATTTCCGATAATCGCACTGCTTGATGATATCCTCAAAAAACGTATGAATCTCCAGCCGCTGCTGCATGTCCACGCCAAGACAGTCCTTCAAAGATGCCGGCGGCTCGTGGGTGATGATGTAGTCCACCTTGGCATCATAACGGTTCAGGTTGTGGATGGCACGGCGGATTTCAGCGTGGGTAGGCTGTTCCCGCTGCCACCAGTTCCGTCCCTGCCGGAACTCGAAATCCTGGCTGTGACCGCCGCCGAAAGCGAAAAATGTCCTGTCGTCAATGGTGAAGATCTCCCCGCGCATCATATGAAAAATATTGGGTGCAATCAGATGTGCCATGCCGCCGCGCCATTTTACCGTGCGGAAATTCTGCTCCAGAATGTCGAAATTCTCGTGGCATCCATCCACAAAAGCAATGGTAAAGGGCTTTTCCCGCAGCTTGCGCAGGATCTGTTTTTCCTGCCGGGAGCCGTCCCAGATAAAGCCAAAGTCACCGCAGACGATCAGAACATCTCCGGCTTTCAATTTTTTGAAAATCGGGTCTTTGAACCGTGAAATATCTCCGTGCATGTCTCCTGTAATATATACCAAAGGTGTTTCCTCCCTAAAAAACAAAAATTCACCTTGCCCGAAACCGCAGTTTTGTCGGTTTCAGGGGCGTTCCATCTTATTTTATCATATTTTCAGGAAAAGGTAAATAAAATTTTGAAAAAAGTCTTTTCGAATCGCTTTTTTTTTGCTATAATAGTAGTAAACCCTGTTCAAACTTTCAGGAATTAAGAAATCATCGGGAGGAATGCAGTTTATGCACCTGTTCCATTGGATAAAACGATTCAGCGCTATGATAATGACGCTTGCAGTCGGCATTGTTTTTGTCTGCGGCAATACTCTTTCTGTCCAGGCATATACCTTTACACCAGATGCGACCATCCGCAGCCAGGCGGCGATTCTTTATAACCGGGACACCGGACAGATTCTGTACGAAAAAAATGCAGATCAGCAGCAGATGCCCGGACATCTGGCGCAGATCATGACCGCCATTGTGGTTATGGAAGAATGCAGCGATCTGGACGGCACTACCATTACTGCCAACAACGAATTATACGCGCCTCTGTACCGCTACGAAGCAGTGGACGATCTGCGTTATGCGGATATTTACAACGGCGACACCCTGACGGTACGGGAATATCTCTATGCATTGATGCTCACCTCTTCCTGTGAGGCGGCATTGATTCTTGCAGATCAGTTCGGAGGTACGGACGCCTTTGTTACAAAAATGAACGAAACGGCTCAGGAAATCGGCTGTACCGCAACGACCTTTGCCAATCCCACGGGACTGTACGATGCCAGACAAATGACTACTGCACGGGATATGCTCACCATTATCAACTACGCCCTCACTCTGGACGGCTTTGAAGAGATCGCAACGGCAGTGACTTTCTCGCCGTCCTCATCCAATCCGGGAAATCATCCCGATGCAGCTACCTGGTCCTGGACACATGCCAATCCCATGATGCTGGAGACAAGCGATTATTATTACGAAGGCGCCAAAGGCATCAAGACCGGCAATCTGGACAAGGCAGGGAGAAGTATCATTACCGAAGCCACCAGAGATGAAAATACATATCTGGTGATTCTGCTGAATGCGCCTTTTTATGATGACAGTGGTGAATTGCAGTTCTATCACCTGGAGGATGCGACAGCCCTGCTGAACTGGGCATTTTCGTCCTTTTCCTATGTGACGCTCCTGGAGGACAACGAGGAGACTGCCGAAGTGGAGGTCATGAACTCTGACGGCAATTCTTACGTGCTGGTGCATCCCCAGGAGGATTGCATTCTTCTCTGGTGCGATGATGTGGATACTTCGGCAGTGCAGAAGGTCATTCATCTGGATGAAGATGTCCAGGCGCCTGTAAAGGCAGGGGATGAACTGGGCAGCATGGAGTTGAAATTTTCCGGGGAAGTCATTGCCACAGTGCCTCTGGTAGCGGTCAGCGATGTGAATCGCTCCTTTACCAAGTTCAATCTCTATGCGTTACAGAATTTCCCCAACTCACCTTGGTTCCGCTATGGCATCATTGCCGGGTGCGTACTTACGGGGCTGTATATTATCCTGTGTATCTATGCGGCATACCGTGCAAAGAAAAATGTGACGCCGGAGGATCCCATTCATCTGGTGCCCCATGCCACCCAGTTCAAGGATCGTCCCAGACAGAACTGGAAACGCTCGGATACCGTATTCTATCACGGCCCGGATTCCCGACAGCATGAGAATGAATATGATCAGCAGGAAGAACGGGAACACGAAATGTCCGGCAGTTCCCGACAATGAATATAAGGCAACACCGCACAAAGAGCGCCTGACGGCTTTGCACGTCATATGCTT
>JBJFHO010000212.1:0-1704 GCA_051893675.1 Ruminococcus sp.
ACCGGTGTTCTGACATGGGAATAACTTTATAACAATAATAATGGAGGACTTATTTATGTTAGGAAATTTTACTTACTGTAACCCCACCAGAATTCATTTCGGAACAGATGCTTTAGTACATCTGAGCGAGGAACTTACAAAATACGGCGAAACGGTACTTCTGACTTACGGAGGCGGTTCTATCAAAAAATCCGGTCTGTATGATGAGGTGGTGCAGATTTTGAAAGACTGCGGAAAGCATATTGTGGAACTGCCCGGTGTCATGCCGAATCCCACAGTGGAAAAGCTGTATGAGGGCTGTAAGCTGGCAAGGGAACATCATGTGGATCTGATTCTTGCAGTAGGCGGCGGCTCTGTGTGCGACTATGCAAAAGCACTTTCAATATCTGTGCATTGCAAGGAGGATCCATGGGAAAAGTATTATCTTAAATTTGAAGAACCGGACTGTGAGATCATTCCAGTTGGCTGTGTTCTGACAATGGTAGGTACCGGTTCTGAAATGAACGGCGGTGCGGTTATTACCAATCATTCCTCAAAGCTGAAAATCGGTCATGTATTCGGGGAAGAAGTTTTCCCGAAATTCTCAATTTTGAATCCGGTCTATACGTTTACACTGCCTGAATATCAGATGGTGGCAGGATTTTATGATATTCTCAACCATATCACAGAGCAGTATTTTTCCGGTTCCGATGACTGCACTTCCGATTATGTCATGGAGGGACTGATGAAATCGCTGATACACAGTTCCCGCATTGCTGTAAATAATCCAAAAGATTATGAAGCACGAAGCAATATTATGTGGATTGCAACCTGGGCACTGAACACCATGGTTGCCAAGGGAAAACCCACTGACTGGATGGTACATATGCTCGGACAGTCGGTAGGTGCATATACCGATGCAACACACGGCATGACACTTTCTGCCGTTTCCATGGCGTATTATCGTTATATCATGCCTTACGGTCTGCCAAAGTTCAAACGCTTTGCCATAAATGTATGGAATGTTTCACCGGGCGGCAAGACAGATAAAGAAATTGCTGATGAAGGCTTATGTGCCATGGAATCCTGGATGAAGGAAATCGGACTTGTTATGAATATCAGCGAGCTTGGTGTCACCAAAGATATGCTGGAGGGCATTGCGGACGGTACATTTATTATGGAAGGCGGCTACAAGACGCTGAATCACAAGGAAATTGTACAAATCCTGAAAGAAAGTATGTAATCATGAGGTGAGCAAATGAAAGTACTGATGATAAACGGAAGTCCTCATGCAAAGGGCAATACCTTCGCGGCTCTGCATGAGATGGAAAAAATATTCGCTGAAAACCGTGTGGAGACGGAAATTCTGCACATTGGCAATCAGGCGGTGAGAGGCTGTATTGCCTGCTATTCCTGTGCCAAAAACGGCAGATGTGTCTTTGATGATATTGTCAATGAAGCTGCACCGAAATTTGGAGCCTGCGACGGACTTGTGATCGGCAGTCCGGTGTATTACGCCTCTGCCAATGCAACTCTCATTGCATTTCTTGACCGACTGTTTTACAGCACACATTTTGATAAGACAATGAAAGTCGGCGCAAGTGTTGTGGCGGCAAGACGAGGCGGACTGTCGGCAACGTTTGACGAACTGAACAAATTCTTTACCATTACAGGTATGCCCATTGCATCCAGCCAGTACTGGAACAGTATCCACGGCAGAGAACC
>JBJFHO010000213.1:0-7983 GCA_051893675.1 Ruminococcus sp.
CATGAGATTGTTCTGTTCAATCACAGTACAATTGCGCACACAAGCCCGTGCCTTTTCGATATACCGAAAGTCAATGATCAGATACGCTGCATCCCGGAAGCACAGAACCGTTCCTGCGGAGGACTGCATCCCGGTCAGATAGCGCCGGTTGACGTCAGACTGAATGAGCGCCGCGTCTGTTTCCGGGGTAAGCCCCGCCATCAGCTTTGCGATACGGTTTTCCACAAAGCCTCACCTCACATTTCCGAAAGTGCCTGCAGCGCCAGAAAATATCCATTGATGCCAAACCCGGCAATGGTTCCCGCACAAACCGGACTGAGCACCGAGTGAGAACGGAATTCGTCTCTGGCATAAATATTGCTGATATGTACTTCGACACAAGGGATGCGGATGTCGTGAATGGCATCGTGAATGGCATAGCTGTAATGCGTATACGCCCCGGCATTGATGACCACGCCGTCAAAGGTATGCCGAGCTGCGTGCAGCTTGTCAATAATGGCACCCTCATGGTTGGACTGAAAGATCTCGCATTCCAGTCCCAGTCCCTCTGCCCGGTCTAAGATCTGCTGATTCAGCTGAGAAAATGTGGTGCTGCCGTACACACCCGGCTCCCGTTCTCCCAGCAGGTTCAGATTCGGTCCGTGAATGACCAACACTTTTTTTATCATGACTATGTCTCCTTTTCAGTTTCTGCCGGCTCCTGATAAATACGCCGGGGCAGAAACGGAATTTCCAGCTTCCGTTTCAGCTTAAAAAATCTGGTCTGCTCCATTTCCATGGGAAATACGAAAATGCAGGGAACACGAAACAAATTCGCCCCCAGCACATCGGTAAAGATCTGATCGCCTACTGCCGCAGTTTCCTTCCGGGACAATCCCATTTTCCGCACGGCCTCCCGGTAGCCCTTGGACAGAGGCTTTTTCCCCTCACACACATAGTCCAGCCCCAGGCGCTTGGCAAAGGGCGCCACCCGGGGAGGATGGTTGTTGGACACCAGACACAGCGCGATTCCTGCGGCTTTCATCTGCTTCACCCATTGTTCCACACCGGCCGCCGGCACTGGGTTATCGTGTGTGGTCAGCGTATTGTCAATATCCAGCAGCAGCCCGCGAACACCCATCCGCCGGAGCAGTGCCGGGGTAATATCACATACACTGCGCAGTGCAATTGTCGCGCGAAACAGCATGGCAGCAGCCTCCTTTTTTTCTTTCCGGACACGATCAGTGCCTGTCCGTCCGGAACCTTCCGACAGCACCCCATAAGTATCGCCGTACATTGCACGGCAAAAAATTTACTTTGCACAATGCGGTGCTGCCCTTTTTATTATATCCCATAACATCTGCCGGAAATGTCGAAATCCGGCAGCATATCGCAAAAAACGGACGCACTGAACCAGTGCGTCCGCATGCTTGCTTGTGTATCGCAATTTATCAATACTTGCGCTTACGAGCAGCTTCAGACTTCTTCTTACGCTTTACAGAAGGCTTTTCATAGTGCTCTCTCTTGCGAACTTCAGCGATAACGCCGTCCTTCGCGCAAGATCTCTTAAAGCGCTTCAGAGCAGTGTCCAAAGACTCGTTCTTGCCAACGCGAACTTCTGCCACTTACATTTCCCTCCCTTTGCCACTACGGCAGAGGCTATTTTCCATCCGGCTTACGCTGGATTTCCAATCTATACCACCACTATTCTGCGAACAGAAAGCAGGTATCAGCATGATCTGTCATGGTGTCAATATTTTTTGCAATATAGTTTATTGTACCACATATTGCCGCGTCTGTCAAGCATTTTTTTCGTTTTCCGGAATTTTAGTTACTTTGCAACAAAATTCACAAGTTTCTTTGGAACATATATCTGTTTCAGCAAGGATTTTCCAGCCAGCGCCTCTGCCACCTTGGGCTCTGCCGCCGCCTGTGCCAGAACAGCATCCTTTTCGGCGTCTGCCGGGATCTCCAGCTTCGCCCGCACCTTACCATTGATCTGCACTACGATCTCAATGGTATCATCCACGCACAGCGCCTCATCATAGGTGATCCATTCCTGTTCACTGAGCACGCCGTCACAGCCGATGACCTGATACAGTTCTTCTGCC
This sequence comes from Ruminococcus sp., assembly GCA_051893675.1. Taxonomy (GTDB): domain Bacteria; phylum Bacillota; class Clostridia; order Oscillospirales; family Ruminococcaceae; genus Ruminococcus_C. The sequence goes on from JBJFHO010000213.1 coordinate 2,091, forward strand.
ATATGAGGCGCAAGGGGATACAGCAGCACCAGGAAATCCCGGAACTCCTTTTTGGTGATAGAGCCAACGGCATAAATGTCGTTGAGCAGTGTCATCATAGCGGCAATGGCCGTGTTGAACTTCATTGCCTCAATGTCCTCAGACACCTTTTTGATGGTCTTGTGCATCTTAGAACGCAGTGCATCGCTGTAGCTGTCGCTGTCAACTACCTTGTCCTGCAATGCCCAGATACGGTCGGTAAAGCGTTTGCATCCCTTGACGCTGCTGTCGCTCCACGGTGCAGCCTTTTCGTAATCGCCCATAAAGAGCACGTACAGCCGCAGCACATCGGCACCATAAACATCTACCACGTCGTTAGGGTCTACTACATTGCCTCTGGACTTGGACATTTTCTCCCCATCCGGCCCCAGAATCAGACCCTGCGCCGTTCTCTTGGCATAGGGCTCTGCAGTGGGCACCAGTCCCAGATCATACAGGAACTTATGCCAGAAGCGGGAATAGATCATGTGTCGTGTCACGTGCTCCATACCGCCGTTGTACCAGTCCACTGGCATCCAGTATTGCAGGGCTTCCTGGCTGGCAAATTCCTTGTCGTTGTTGGGGTCACAATAGCGCAGGAAGTACCAGGACGAACCTGCCCACTGGGGCATGGTGTCTGTCTCCCGCTTGGCATCGCCGCCGCACTTGGGGCACTTGCACTGTACAAAGGAATCGATCTTCGCCAGAGGGCTTTCGCCGCCCGTACCCGGTTCAAAGTTCTCCACCGGAGGCAGACGCAGCGGCAGTTCCTCATAGGGCACAGCCACCATACCGCAGGTAGGGCAGTGCACAATGGGAATCGGTTCGCCCCAGTATCTCTGTCGGTTGAACGCCCAGTCCTTCATCTTGTACTGTACGCCCTTTTCACCGCAGCCCTTTTCCTCCAGAACTTCCAGCATTTTCGCAATGGCATCCTTTTTATTGGTAATGCCGTTGAGCACGTCAGAATTGACCATTTCGCCGTCACCGGTATAGGCTTCCTTGGAAATATCGCCGCCCTTGATAACTTCGATAATATCAATGCCGAATTTCTTGGCAAAGTCATAGTCACGGGTATCGTGGGCCGGTACTGCCATAATGGCACCAGTGCCGTAGCCCATCATAACGTAATCCGAAATGTAAATGGGGATTTCCTTGCCGGTAATGGGATTGATACCAGTCAGGCCCTCGATCTTCACACCAGTTTTATCCTTGACCAGCTGGGTACGCTCAAACTCACTCTTCTTGGCGCACTCCGCCTTATAGGCGTCCAGCGCGTCAATATTGGCAATGCTGTCCCGATACTTCTGAATGATAGGATGCTCCGGCGCAATGACCATAAAGGTCACACCGTACAGGGTGTCCGGACGAGTGGTATAGATTCGCAGTGTCTCGTCCTGTTCCTTGATGGAGAAATCCACAAAGGCACCGGTGGACTTGCCGATCCAGTTTTCCTGCTGCAATTTCACATTGGGCAGGTAGTCCACATCTTTCAATCCTTCCAGCAGCTTGTCGGCATATTCCGTAATGCGCAGATACCAGACTTCCTTTGTCTTCTGCACAATGTCGCTGTGACAGATGTCGCACTTGCCGCCCTGGGAGTCCTCATTGGACAGAACCACCTTACAGCTGGGGCAGTAGTTGACCATGGTCTTATCCCGGAACACCAGTCCCTTTTCAAACATTTTCAGGAAGATCCACTGGGTCCACTTGTAGTAGTTTTCGTCTGTAGTATCAATGACTCTGGACCAGTCAAAGGAAAATCCCACACGCTTAAGCTGTCCGGTAAATTTCTTGATGTTGTCGTCTGTCACCTTCCGGGGATGCACACCGGTTTTGATGGCCGTATTTTCCGTGGGCAGGCCATAGGCATCAAAGCCAATGGGAAACAGGACATTGTAACCCTGCATCCGGCGCTTCCGGCTGACCACTTCCAGACCGGAATAGGCCTTGATGTGTCCCACGTGCATACCGTGGCCAGAGGGATAGGGGAACTCCACCAGCGCATAGAACTTCGGCTTGGTGTGATCCTCACTGGCACGGAACGTTCCGTGTTCCTCCCAGTATTTCTGCCACTTGGGTTCTACTGCGGCATAATCATATTTGTTGCTCATATTTATCATTCCTTTGATTTAATACTAATTCTCTATCAAACTATTGAAATAGTTTGATAGAGAGCGTGTGCTAACGCACTCGCCATTTTATGCCGTAAAACGGCATAAAATCCGTCTCATGCATTCTCATACGCCGCCTGTGGCGGCTATGAAAATCATGATTTTTTATCATGATTTTCAAATGAGAATAGTATAATTTACGAAATCATTTTCCAAAGAACGCCTTCACATTCTTCTCGAACACCAGCACAGCTGCTGCGCCCAGATCCAGCATTCCCTCCAGCAGATACACCCACTGGGTACCGAAATTGCGGATATTATCCGCAATATGCATCAAAACCATCAGCACTAGAAAAACTGCCAGAATATACTGAATATACGGTACACGGCTCAGCAGCAGCACCAGCGCCACAACACTGACGATCAGCATCAGCACATTGGAAAAGCTTACGCTCAGAATCAGGTTCAGCACCGATTTCACGATCAGATACAGGCCAATGCCCAGTACCCATTTCTTTCCGGTTTCTGTCATTACAAATCATCCTTTCTGTGAGAATCGCAAAACTCCATCTGTCATCCCCATATTCCCCAAAAATGCCTTATGCCGCAGGCCCATTGGGCTCGAGCCATGTGGAAATGTCCACCGGCGTGCCGTCCGCCCACAGCCGTTCCAGCTGATAAAAGTCCCGCGCCTCCTTGAGGAACACGTGGACAATAATATCGGAGTAGTCCAGCACGACCCAGTTGGTACCGTTACCCCGGCCTTCCCGGTGAGTCGGCTCCTCCCCTTTCTGGGACATCTGATATTCCACCTCATCGGCCAGCGTCCGGGTATGGGTGGTGCTGGTACCGTTGACAATGACAAAATAGTCGCCCAGAATGGTCAGATCACTGATCTGGATGACCTGAATGTCCTCTCCGCGCTTGCTGTCCAATGCTTTTACGATGGTTTCAAGTTTTTCCTGCTGTGTCATACGCTTTGTCCTTTCCGGCCGCTGCGGCGCTTTTACTGCTGTGCGCCGTCGTCGCTGTCGCCTTCGTGAATATTGGCTAAACTTTCCTGAGTATCATCATTGGTGGTTTCCAGATAAGAACCTTCCGGTACCAGCTCCACAATGGCACTCTCTTCCGGATAGATCTCATTCTGATACGGTCGGAAAAATTCGTTCAAAAGATCAATGGTCGCGCCCTTGTGAATGGAATATACCGACTGTCCGGAACCATCTCCCGGATAATAGGTTGCCCCTTCTCCCGGCACCATAAACACATTGACAGTATCCATGGACAGTCGGGCAGAAGCAAAATCTGCCACCATGCTGATCTGCTCCAGAGAAAGGTCTGTGGCGATCCACTGATTCTTATAGATCTTCTGCATGGCGCTCATCAGCTCCGTCTGGCTCATGTTCAGCATTTTTTCCATGGCAGCTGCCAGGAAGATGCGCTGTGCCTTGACACGGCCGATGTCACCTTCAATGTACCCGTGGCGGAACCGGACGAACCATTCCGACTGCTGTCCGTTGAGAACCTGTTCGCCCGCAGGCAAAACCTTGTCAGCTTCATAGACGATCTCCTCCGGCAGTGTAATGGGAATACCGCCGATGGAATCCACAATGTTGGCAATATCGTCACAGTTCAGCTTCACGTAGCAGTCCACATAAATGCAGAAATTATCCTGAATGGCATTGACCACACGCTGGATGGGTGTAACCCCAGTTTCCTGTCCGCTGTGATAAATGCTGTTAAACTTTGCGGTAGAATAAGAGGCATAGTCCGGCATATAGGAATCCCGGGGAATCTGGAGAATGTTCATGGTTCCCGCGATCAGGTCGAACTGGAAAATCCAGTCCACATCTGAAAGCTCACCGCTTTCATCCATGCCCAGAAACAGAATGGTATACTGTCCCTCAATGATCTGATCCAAATCCAGTCCATCGTTCACATCGGAATCCGGACTGCTTTTCAGATTCAGCGCAGAAGCGTCTGCCGAATCCACCTTAGAAAGGGTTCCCTCCTTCTCTACCAGAGGCTGCCACAGCTTCCAGTATTTCAGAATGGAAACCTGCTGTGTTGTGATCGTATCCTTTTCTGTTTTTTCATAGTTGATAATGGGAACATTGAGTACCATTGCCACGATCAGCACCAGACTTACCGCAACGCTGACAATGATCACAAGAATATCGCGGACGCTGTTTTTCTTTTTCATGGGGACAAAGCCGTCCTCCGGCCGGGTGTTTTTTACAATCTTCATGCATTCCGCCTCACTTTTCCTGTAATCGGGATAAATTTTCGTTATAGGCCTCCACCGTATGATGGGGAATCAGTGCGTGCTTGCGCAGCAGCTTGGAAAGAGAAAATTCCAGAGCGTAGCACATACCCGCCGTCAGACTTTCCCGGGTCTTTTGCCGGAGCACATTTACATCGGGATAATTCCGTTCTGCGGAGATCATATCCGCCAGATAAACGATCTGTTCCAGCTGGGACATCCCAGCCCGGCCTACCGTATGAAACCGCACCGCACGGAGCACATCCTCATCTGTCACCCCAAAGGAATCCCGCAGCATTTCTGCGCCAGCGATGCCATGCCAGACCTTAAAGGCCTTTCGCTCTTCCTCACAGACCTCCATGGGCGAGCGCATCATCAGCATATACTGCACATCCTCTGGTTCTTCCTTGCATATATCATGTACCAGCCCGGCAAACCGGGCAGTTTCCACATCCACACCGCCGAATCGCTGTGCAAGCTCTGCGCTTGCCTGTGATACATTGACTGAATGGGTATACCGTTTTTCGGACAAATGGGCTTTCAGATAGCTGCGATACGCCTCTAACTGCTCCATGCCGGCAGCACTTCCTTTCCATATTTCCGGGCAGCTGCAAAAGCCGACAGCATTTCAGAGAAACACTGCCCCTGCCCATCATTGATACAACTGGTGAGATACTATATATTGTACTACTTTTTTCGGCAAATAGCAAGAAAAATCTTTTTGATTTTTGATGTTTTCCCGAATTTTTGTAGAAGATATGGTGTATGCTTCGGCACTGCATAAAAAAATTTTGCCATATTGCAATAAACGCTCGCATTCCTGTGCTAAAATTTCTCTGTCATCCGACGCTCTGGAGACCACCCCCAGAGAAGCAAGATTCAGAATGTCCTGCCAGCGGTACCATTGCTGAAAGGAAAGCAGCATATCGCTGCCCAGAAGCAGCACCAGCTCGTCCTCCGGAAAAAGCGCATGAAAATGGCGCACGGTATAAAAACTATAGCTGACGCGTTCCTGCGTCAGCTCGTAGTCATCCACCGAACAAAAGGGCAGCGTCTGAGCAGCAAGCCGGCACATTTCCAGCCGGTCTTCGGGCGAGACGATCTCTCCCATTCCCTGCTTAAAGGGGGAAACTCTTGCCGGAATCAAGATCACCCGATCCAGAGAAAGGCAGTCCTTTGCCGCCTGTGCCAGATGCAGATGGCCGTTGTGAACGGGATTGAAGCTGCCGCCGAAAAGTCCGATGCGCCCCATCAGAACTGGATCACCGGCTCTTTGGGATTGCGCAGGAACAGCACAAAACGGCTGCCGATGACCTGCACCACATCTGCGCCGGTTTTCTCAGCAAGAACATCTGCTGCCTCCCGGGCATCCATGGGACAATTGCCCAGTACCCGCATTTTGATCAGTTCCCGCTTCCGCAGCGCATCCTGTACCTGCTGAATCAGAGTATCACTGATACCGCCTTTTCCCACCTGTAAAATGGTATCGTATGTGCTG
>JBJFHO010000214.1:0-7891 GCA_051893675.1 Ruminococcus sp.
CGGCTTCTGGAGACGGTTGTAGTTGGATGCCATAGAATAGTTATAGGCACCTGTTGCGCAAACTGCAATAATATCTCCCGGCTCACAGGGCTGGAGCGCCATATTTTCGCCGATGAGGTCACCGCTTTCGCAGCACTTTCCGGCAATGGTCACTGTCTCTGTCTTCGGCTCCCCTGCCTTATTTGCTACCAGTGCATCATAGGCAGACTGGTACAGGATGTAGCGGGGATTATCACACATACCGCCGTCAATGGAAACATAGGTGCGGATATTGGGGATGATCTTCTTGCCGCCTACGGTATACAGCGTAATGCCTGCCGGTGCTGCAATGGAACGTCCCGGCTCAATGAGAATAAACGGACGCTTTACATCGTGGCTTTCGCAGAAGCCATTGATAACCTTTGCCACGGCTTCCATGTATGCATCATAAGGCAGCGGATCGTCTGCATCGGTATAGCGAATGCCGAAGCCGCCGCCCAGATTCAGATCTTCCGTCTCAAAGCCCAGTTCCTTTTTCAGCTTTTCGATGAATTCCATCATGACTTCAGCTGCCGCAGTAAAGCCCTGGGTATCCAGGATCTGGGAACCGATATGACAGTGCAGACCACGCAGCTGGAGGTTGGGATAGGATATTGCCTTCTGTACCGCCTCATAAGCCTCGCCGGTCTCCAGGGCAAAGCCGAACTTACTGTCGATCTGTCCGGTGCGGATAAAGTTATGGGTATGTGCATCTACGCCGGGCTTGATGCGGAGCAGTATCGGTGCAGTGACGTTCTTTTCTGCTGCCAGCTGGTTCAGCTGTTCCATCTCATAGATGTTGTCCACCACAATGCGGCCTACCTTGTAATCCAGTGCCATATTCAGTTCTTCCGTGGTCTTGTTGTTGCCGTGGAAGCACGCCTTGGATACGTCAAAGCCAGCCTGTAATGCAGTGTACAGCTCGCCGCTGGAAACGACATCAATGCCCATATTTTCCGACTGCATGACACGATAGATCTCCTTACAGGAAAATGCCTTGCTGGCATAGCAGACCAATCCCTGACCGTCGTAATATTCCTCAATGCTTTTCTGGAACGTCCGGCAGTCCCGGCGGATCATATCCTCGTCCATAACATAAAGGGGTGTGCCATACTTCTTCGCCAGTGCAACGGTATCCACACCGCCGATGGTGAGATTTCCCTGTGCATTGACATCCAGATTATCTGATACAAACATTTCTTTTACTTCCTTTCCAGATTTTATAACCGTTATTCCTCCGGTTCTGATGCGATCTCTTCCAAAACCGCCTGTACTTCAGCGACGCCCTCCCGTGTGACTGCGGAAAAGGGAATCACATGAATTTGTGAAAAATACGGAATTTCTGTCTCAAACGCCTGCATCCGCTTGGCTCGTTCTGTCTTGTTCAGCTTGTCCGCCTTGGTGAGTACGATGAGAAAAGGCAGCTCACTCTCCACCAGAAAGTCGATCATCTGCAGATCATCCTTGGACGGCGCATGGCGCATATCAATGAGCAGCAGGATCAGCCGCAGATCCCTGTCGGCTCCCAGATAGCCGGAGATCAGCCCCGACCAGCGTTCCTTTTCCGATTTCGCCACCTTGGCGTAGCCATAGCCCGGCAGATCCACAATGGTCAGGGGATCCAACCGGTAAAAATTGATAGTTGCCGTCTTTCCGGGCACAGCGCTGACACGAGCCAGCGACTTTCGCTGAAAGATCTTGTTGATCAGCGTGGATTTTCCCACATTTGACCGTCCTGCAAAGGCAATTTCCATGGAATCACAGGGCGGTATCTGAGAAAAGGTGCCATATGACGCAACAAATTGTGCATTCTGAAACTGCATACATCCTCCCTTTAAGCGTGACACATTTCCGGCTGTACGGCAGTGACATCGGATATTTCGACCTTTTCCGGCACAAGGGCTGTTTCCAATACCGTTTCAAGCGTCTTTGCCGGAACAAACGTCACATTTTCCCGTACTGCCACATCCACTTCTTCCAGATCCGGCAGATTTTCCTCCGGAATGATCACGGTTTTGATACCTGCTTTATAGGCAGCCATGGACTTCTCCCGGAGACCGCCGATTGGCAAAACCTTTCCGTGAAGCGTGATCTCACCAGTCATGGCAACATCGCCCCGGACAGCCCTGCCGGACAAGGCGGAGATCAATGCCGTTGCCATTGTGACTCCGGCAGAGGGTCCATCCTTCGGCACAGCACCTTCCGGCGCATGGATATGCAAATCCCGGTTGGTGTAGAAATCCTCCGGGATGCCATATTGATTCGCCACGCTGCGTGTATAGCTGACTGCGATCTTTGCGCTTTCCCGCATAACATCACCTAAGGAGCCAGTGCATTCCACAGCGCCTTTTCCCGGCATGACCAGCACCTCCATAGGCATGAGCACACCGCCAACTGAAGTCCACGCCAGACCGTTCACCACGCCAACTGTATCCTCATGACTCTGAGTATCGGGACGAAATTTCTGTACACCCAGATATTCTCCCAGCGTATCTGCGGAGAACGTCACTTTTTTGCACTCACCGCTGACGATCTTTTTCGCTGCTTTCCGGCACAGCGTACCAATCATACGCTCCAGTTCACGGACGCCTGCCTCCCGGGTATAGCCGTCAATGACAGCATAGATCACCTCATCGGGAATCCGGCACTGTGTACCTTTCAGCCCGTGCTTAGCAAGCTGCTTCTTCACCAGATGCTCCCGTGCAATGTGGAACTTTTCCTCCCGGGTATAGCTGCCCAGTTCAATGACTTCCATACGGTCCAGCAGGGGCGCCGGAATGGGATCCAGGGAATTCGCCGTTGCCACAAATAATACCCGGCTCAGATCAAAGGGCACCTCGATGTAATGATCCCGGAACGCCTTATTCTGTTCACTGTCCAGCACTTCCAGCAATGCCGCCGATGGATCACCCCGGAAGTCATTGCTCATTTTGTCCACTTCGTCCAGCAGGATCAGGGGATTGTTGGAGCCTGCACGTGTCATGGCATCCATGATGCGTCCGGGCATTGCGCCGATGTAGGTTTTCCGGTGTCCCCGGATGTCCGATTCATCCCGGACGCCGCCCAGGGATACACGCTCATATTTCCGTCCCAGTGCCTTGGCAATGGACTTCCCGATGGAAGTTTTCCCCACGCCGGGCGGTCCTACAAAACAGAGAATCTGTCCCGTTGCCTCCGGCAGCAGAGAACGGACGGCGAAGCTTTCCAGAATACGTTCCTTCACTTTCTGGAGACCGTAGTGATCCCGTTCCAGTACAGTCTGCGCTCGTTTCAGGTTGACCTTTGTATGGGTGGAAACATTCCAGGGCAGCGCCAGCACAGTATCCAAGTAGTTCCGGATCACAAATGCCTCCTGGGATGCCATAGGCAGACGTGACAGCCGTTCTGCTTCTTTCTCCAGCTTTTCCCGGCTGGCATCGTCCAGAGGCAGACTCTGGATCTGATCCTGATATTCCTCCAGCTCTGAAACAGGGTCTTCCCCTTCGCCCAGCTGTTGCGCAATGAGATTCATCTGCTCCCGCAGATAATATTCCCGCTGGGAACGATCGAGGTTTGCCTGGGTATCCTCCTGCAATTTACGTTCCATGTGCAGGACATCAATTTCCTCCACCAGAATCTGCAGGAGCATTTTCAGCCGTTCATTCCAGTTGTCCTCTTCCAGGAGCAGCTGCTTTTCGGGATAATCCAGGGCAATATTAAATACAATATGCTCAAAGAGCTTTGTCTCATCATGTTCACAAACCACCGACGCCACAAGTTCCCGGGGCATCCGGGGCAGCAGCTCGGCATATTGCTGAAAGGCGTCCTTGATGCAGCGCCCTACAGCTGTACGTTCTGTTCGTTTTTCTGCATCCGGCAGAATCTCTTCCCGTACCACGCAGTCTGCCTGGGGAAATGTCATATCATTGCCACTCTCCAGATAGGCTGTTTCAATGGTGACCCGTGTCTTGCCCTCAACCAGAACACGCATAACACCGTCAGGCGTACGGAGCACCTGGCGTATTTCTGCAATAACGCCCACAGAGTACATATCTTTCTGTGTCGGTTCTTCTACCAGTGGGTCACGCTGGCTCACCATGACAACACGGCGGTCTGCATCCATGCCTGCCTGCAGCGCACGGACAAAAGGCTCACGTACCAGGTCGAAATGCATGGTCATACCCGGAAACAATACCGTGCCGCGCATGGCAATAAGGGGTAGTTTTTGTATCGTTATTTCTTCCAGTTGGTTGTTCATATTCTCTGTCTTCCTTTCTGCGTCTGTTCCTGCGATTGATTGTCGGTAAAGACGCCGTATCAAGTGACGGTTCATTCCCTTCACCGCTGTATCTGCCGTGTCCTCTTTCCGCTGGGATTCCCGCAGCATCGACACGATCAGATTCAATTTGTTCTATTATACTATACTTCGTATGATTTTGCAAGTGGTAAGTCCTGAAAATTCAAAGTTCTGTCGCAAAAACAGAACATGTTTTTCAATTGTACCGGGTATTGTTTTATTTGTGCGTCAGTTTTTCAAAAAGTTTTGTAAATCCCATTGCTTTTTTTTGCAAACTGTGGTACAATTGTCTTTGATTATGATAAATTGTTTCATGCGTGTCGGCTCTCTCCGGGAATCACTTCACGCAATTCAAATTTACCAGGAAGGCTGTGATGATAGGGTTGGAGAAAAAGCTGACCTTATATGGATTTAATAATCTCACGAAAACGCTGAGTTTTAACATTTTTGACGTGTGCTATGCCAAGTCAGAACGGGAAAAGCAGGATTACATTCGCTATATTGACGAGCAGTACAACTCCGAACGTCTGACCAACATTCTCTGCGACGTGACAGAAATGATCGGTGCAACCGTACTCAATATTTCCAAGCAGGACTATGAACCCCAGGGTGCCTCGGTGAATGTACTCATTGCCGAGGGCGAGGTCACGCCGGAGAGCATGGATGCTTCCTGCAACCAGGGAACGGAATTCCTGAAACGCCGGGATATCCATGCCCATCTGGACAAAAGCCATGTGACCGTGCATACGTTCCCCGAAAGTCATCCGGACAACGAAGTCACCACCTTCCGTGTGGACATTGACGTATCCACCTGCGGCGAAATTTCCCCTTTGAATACGCTGGATTATCTCATCCGCAGCTTTGATTCGGATATTATCACCATTGACTATCGTGTCCGTGGCTTTACACGGGATATCAGCGGCAAGAAATTTTTTATGGATCACGATATGACTTCCATTCAGGATTTTATCAGCGAAGAAATCCTGCTGCGCTATGATGCGCAGGATGTCAATGTATACCAGTCCAATATTTTTCACACCCGGATGCTCATCAAGGAACTGGAACTGCAGAATTATCTCTTTAAAACCGATGCCTACGAATTAGACCCCCGGGTGCGGCTGGATATTACCAACCGTCTGCGCCGGGAAATGATCGAGATCTTCAGCGGGAGAAATATTTATTGAGGAGACTTGCGGTATGGCTTTGACACAACATGATGCCCCCCTGATGGATGCGCTGAAAGAACATCTCATGAACCGTGTGGTACGGTTTGATGTCCCCGGGCACAAGGGCGGCAGAGGAAATCGGGAACTGGCAGACTTTCTGGGAGACCGCTGTGTACAGATCGACGTAAATTCCATGAAGAATCTGGATAATCTTTGCCATCCGGTATCCGTACTCCGGGATGCTCAGGCGCTGGCGGCAGAGGCATTCGGTGCGGCAAATGCCTTTTTTATCATCAATGGCGCAACGGGTGCGTCACAGGCAATGATCATGTCCGTCTGCAAAGCCGGAGAAAAATTGATTATGCCCCGGAATGTCCACCGGAGCGCCATCAATGCATTGGTTGTCAACGGTGCAATTCCGGTGTATGTTGACCCGGACGAAAACAAGGATCTGGGCATTCCTCTGGGTATGTCCGTAGAAGCCGTGGAAAAGGCGATTGTGGAAAATCCGGATGCCAAGGCTGTACTGGTGAACAATCCCACTTATTACGGCGTCTGTCCGGATATCCGGCGTATTGCAAAACTGGCGCATGACCATGGGATGCTGCTCCTGGCTGACGAGGCACACGGTACCCACTTTTATTTCGGAGAAAATCTTCCCTGCTCTGCCATGGCGGCAGGTGCAGATATGGCATCGGTAAGTATTCACAAGACCGGCGGTTCCCTGACCCAGAGTGCCATGCTCCTGTGCGCAGAGAGCGTCAACGCTGACTATGTACGCCAGGTCATTAACCTGACCCAGACCACCAGTGCATCCTATCTGCTCATGGTATCCCTGGATATCGCACGGCGGAATCTGGCGCTGAATGGGCGTGAAATGTACCGGAAATCGGTGCAGTACGTGGATTATGCCCGGGAGGAGATCAACCGTATCGGCGGCTATTATGTCTACGGCGACGAGCTTTGCAACGGCGATTCGTTCTATGCTTTCGACCGGACGAAGCTGTCCATTCACACAAGAAATACAGGACTTGCAGGTATCGAGGTATACGACCTGCTCCGGGACGAATATGGCATCCAGATCGAGTTCGGTGACATCGGCAATATTCTGGCGATTGTCACTGCTGGAGACCGTGCTTTGGAGATCGAGCGGCTCATTTCCGCTCTGTCGGAGATCAAGCGGCTCTATGGCGGCGACCCTACGGGAATGCTCCAGAGCGAATACCTAGCGCCGGACGTGGCACTGCCGCCCCAGCAGGCGTTTTATGCGGAGAAAAAGGCGGTTGCACTGGAAGAAAGTGTGGGCGAGATTTGCAGTGAGTTTGTCATGTGCTATCCCCCGGGAATACCTATTCTGGCACCGGGTGAGCGTATTACAGCGGATATTGTGGATTATATTCAGTATGCCAAGGAAAAGGGCTGTTCCCTGACGGGACCGCAGGATATGGAGATTGCGAAGCTGAATGTGGTGCGTTAAGTCCTTGGAAGGAGGAGTCTGAAATGGAACCCAATCACTGTCCATGCAAGCGGACAAAATGCATACGTCATGCAGATTGTGTGGCATGCAGAGCGTATCATCATGGAAATTCCAGAAAGCCTCTGACCCGATGCGAAAAGCTGGAACAAAAGGCGCAGCGCAAAATACAAAAGGTACAGCGCAAAAGAAAGGATTCGCACCCATGAACATTACCATTCAAAGCGAACGTCTCACGGTCAATGAGTATATCGATTTTTTGAAAAACAGCGATCTTGGGTCGCAGTATCCCAAAGAGGATTTTCTGGAACGAATTGAAAAGCTGCTGAAAAATGCTTCCATCAGTTTGACTGCAAGAGATCAGCAAAACCGGCTTGTGGGCATCTGCTTTGGTATCACTGATTTTGCATATTGGCTTTTCATCACGGATCTGGGCGTGATCCGGGAATATACCAGAAAAGGCATCGGGAAACAGCTTTTGCGCAAGGCACATGAAATCGCCGGCGGTGAAGACAATATTATCATGTACACTTGTGCAAATGAAGACGCCATACCGTTTTATGAGAAAATGGGGATGGTGGAATCCACGGATATCATGGAATATAATCACATCAACTGGACGGATTTTACTGTAGAATAAGGCTTGCTTTATGACCTTAGGAGAACAAGAATGGATATCGAAGTAATTCTAATCATCATCATGGCAGCGCTCTTGCTTTTCTGGGTCATATTTTGTGTATGCTTCATGCTTCGCCGGATTTTAAAGGACGCTGCACGTGCTGACCTAAAAGCACAGGTACAATGTGAAAAGTGCGGCGCCACATTTGAAGTTCCATGGAAAGAAGCGGTGCATATTTCCATGACAAAGACCAGAAGTACCACAAAAACCAGAGTACAGGACGGCGTACTTGTCAGAGAGCCAAAATACAGCAGCTACGCAAAGAAATTCTATTGCGC
>JBJFHO010000215.1:0-7890 GCA_051893675.1 Ruminococcus sp.
TCCAGAAACAGCAGCGCATCAAGTCTCAAGTAAAGGGAGCCCTTGCATATCCATGTGTTCTTTTGGTCTTATTAGTTGCAGTTATTATCCTTATGTTTACGGTAATTATTCCTATGTTTGGTGATATGTTTACAAGCTCAGAACTCCCCCTTATAACAAAAATTATGATGAATATGAGCGATTTTTTAATTCATTATTGGTACATTGTTATTATTGCTGTGGCTGTGCTTGTTTTTGTGTTCATTATGATTATGCGAAATCCTGTATCCCGGCTGGCTATTGATAGGATGATTGTACATCTTCCGAAGATCGGAGGTTTGGTGCGCATTGTGTACACAGCAAGCTTTTCCCGGACACTGGCGTCCCTTTATTCCAGCGGTCTTTCTATTCTGAATGCACTCCAGATCTCACGGGACACGGTGAACAACAGCTATCTCCGCTCCCAGTTTGATGAATGTATCAAGGGTATCCGCATTGGTAACGCCCTGTCTGATTCTATTAAAGCAATGGACGGCTTTGACAGCAAGCTGGGGGATACCATTAAGGTCGGTGAAGAAACCGGTAAGCTGGATGCCATGCTGATCTCTACAGCGGATGACTATGAATATGAGTCCAGTGCGGCGATCAAATCTATGATGTCTATCATTGAGCCGGTGATGATCTGTATCCTCGGCGTGGTCGTTGCAGTTGTCATGGTCTCGGTACTTATGCCCATGTACTCCATGTACGGCAATATCGATGAGAGTTATGGTGCAATCCGGGCGATTCTGCCCCATATCCTGGACTGGATCAGAAGATAAGGAGAGGAGAAACCCATGAAAGATGTTTCGGCGCATGTGTATATTTCCAACAATTTAATACAGGTGATCACCGGCACTTATACAAAAAATAAAATACAGGTGCAGGATTTCTACCAGGAGGAACTGGAGGAGGGCTGTATCCTCAACGGTATTATTATGAACAGCTATTCCCTCCAGAACACCCTTTCGGAAATGTGGAAAAAATACAACCTGCCGTCAAAATCGGTGTCTCTGGTGGTAAACGGCAGTTCCATTACCATAAAGCCCATGAAGATCCCACAGACACCACCGAAGAATGTGCCCGGGCTCATCAAAACGGAGTTCCGGGAAATGGAGGATATCCAGAATCTTCTGGTGGACTATTCCGTTATCAATCCCCGGAATCCTGATGGCTCGTGTAGTATTCTGGCGGTGCTGTCCACAAAGGACTTCATTACCAGCTATATCGAACTGTTCAAGGAGGCGAAGATCGAGCTTTCGGTCATTGATCTGGTACAGAACTGCCTGATCAAAATGATGAAGCGGCTGAAATCCCTACAGGATAAGACCTTTACGGTGTTTCTCATGGACAAAAACACACTCATGCAGTGTCTGTTTTCCAACAACGATTTCGTCATGACACGCCGCAGCCGTATTCTGGCAGATCCCTCTGACCCCGGCTTTGAGCGTGAGGTAGGACAGAATATCAACAGCATCATTCAGTTTAATAAGTCGGAACAGACCGGCTCCGATATTACAGAAGTCTATCTGTGCGGCTTTCCGGCAGGAACAGAGGAACTGTTCCCGCGGTATTCGGAGAATTTCGGCGTACAAGTCCGTGCGTTCCCGGATTTTCTCCCGACAGAGCTTGTCCTGCCGCAGAATATGAATCCCGCTGATTTCATCATTCTGCTGGGCAGCCTGATCCGATATTCAGAATAAGAGCGGAGGGAGAAGATTATGGCGAAAACGCCCAAAAAGGATATTAACCTATACACACTTGTGGCAGCGCCCAAGACAAAAACTGTAAAAAAAGGTGCACTTTTTGCTGTTCTCGGTATCGTAGCAGTCGTGCTGCTGGGCGGCAGCTATACAGGCGTAAAGATCTATGTACATACACAGGAACAGATTGCTGAGGAATTGCAGGAAAAGGCGAACGATGCGGAGCTCATGGAGAAAATTGCCAATGCTAACGCCGTTGCTGCGGATATCAGTACCCTGCGGACAGCAGGTAATGCGTATTCGGAAGTGCGGAAGGAAATTGAGCAGTCCCGTGCCTATTGTGATGACTTTTCAGATGATCTGATCGAAAAGCTCCTGGAATGTGAGACGTTTCACACGGCTCAGGCGGATGTTACGGTGGCAACGATTACCGGGCTGTCCTTTGACGGCTCGACCTTATCCATCTCCGCAAGCTCCTCCGACAGCAAATATGTCTCTTACTTTGTCACAAATCTGACACGTCTGGGTATTTTCTCGGATATCTCCTACACCGGCTATTCACTTTCCGGTGAGGAATATACGTATACCGTCAGCGCTGTGTTTGTGGCTCATGTCTATGAAGAAACAACCGAACCTGCAACGGAGGTGGTACAATGACAACGGAAATTACCAGAAAACAGGCGATCATGCTGTCGGTACTGGGCGTTGTATTGGTTGTCATTTGCTTCGTGCAGTTCCTGATACGCCCCATGCTCACTACTGCGTCCGAGACAAAGGAACAAATCGAAACCCTGGCGCAGCAGTATGAAGCCCTGGTTCAGCAGAGCCAGAGCTATGACCAGAATATCCAGTCCCTGGAGGAGTGGAAGGAAAAAAACAGCGAAGAAACGGATAAGCTCTTTCCACGCTGCGACAGCGAACGCATCGACCGGTTCCTGAACTTTGTAATGAACGAGTGCGGCGTTACCGTCACAAGCCTTTCCATCGGCGAGACGATGGAATATTTCGTAGACGGTGAGGGCAATCTCATTACGGCAAATCCTGATACAGTGGAGGCTGTGTCAACAAATGCGGCTGCCGCTTCTGAGGGCGATGCCGCAGCGGCATCCTACACAGCCACAGGCGAATATCGCTGTGACTTTACCTATTCCATGGAGGGCAACTATGAGGATATGGTGCAGATGCTGAACTTTGTGAATCGTGTGTCTTTCCTGGGAATTACAAGCTATTCGTTCAATAATATTGATGACCCCAATGTGATCATTGATGAATCCAATCCCCAGGATGAGAAAAAATTAGCAGATTATTACAGTTTTACCATGACCATTACCGCCTATATGTATGAGAGTCCGCTCCAGACGGAGGCAGAGGATTCTGAGGAGGATTCCGCAGAAGACGCCGGAACAGAAAGCGAATCCGGCGATGCGGCAAGCGCTTAACAGGTGATGCACATGAAAAAGAAATTCGTCAGCCGCAAGGGCTCTGCAATGCTCTGGGCAGTGCTGGTGATGCTGATGATCTCCCTGATCTCCGCCGGGATCATTTTCATCAGCCGGGTCTATTATGTCCGGGAACAGGAGGAGAGCAACCGCTATCAGGCGAAGCTGTATGCACAATCAGCGATTGCGCTGATTTCGGATGATATTCAACTAGAAGGTAAAGAGAAAAATGGTGTAAATCCATATTCAAGCCCTTATGTTAGCGAGACCAACTCCACAGAAACTGTAACTGTTGTTTTTCCAGAGGCAGAAAACTGGACTTGCACAGTAACTATCAGCCATTCTGTTGTAGATGTTCCTAGTGGTCCTTCTTCCGCATTAACAGAGGAACAAATAAAAAAAGCAAGAACCAGCGGTGAGATTTATCTAACGGCGAAGGTGTCACGAAAAACTACTGGAAAAAATGCTGATAATAAAAATATCATGTTGGAACTTTCCGAAGTTTGTGCTAAAATGCAATATAAAGATGGCGGATGGAAGTTTTTGGGGTATTACAACTTATAAACGGAGGGATGCGGTGTGAAAAAGAACAAAAAAGGCATGACCGTGGTTGAAGTTGTGGTTTCCTTTGCAATGATCGCAACATCCTTTGCCATCGGCATGGCTGGCATCGCAACAGGTGCGAACTTTTTGAATTCCGGTGCGAAAATGAAGCATGCACGAAGCAATGCAGTTGTGCAAATGAGTGGTGTGTCAGAAGAATCTGTGACCATTGGCGATACGACAATCACAGCAAAAAAGGAGTATTCCGATGATTTTGTGCAGTATCGTCCGATATCGTGAGGAAGTGAAACACTATGAAGAAATTTTCCAAAAACCGAAAGGGTTTCACGCTTGCGGAAGAAGTCGTTACAGTTGTGCTGATCGGTGTTCTGGTTGCAACAGCGTCCGGCGTTCTCATGCACGCAATGCGGATCTTCTGCCGGAATGTCATTACCCTCAATGCTCAGGAAAAGGGTATTGCGGTGATGGAACAGCTGGAGGGAAATCTGGAATATGCAAAAGAGATTAGTTCGAGCAGTACCTCCGGGACAAATCCATATCAAGTGCAATTATATCTGGATTCCACAGATGGAAAACAGTATCTGGTAGAAGCAACAAGTTTAAAATATTCCAACACAGATACAGGACATACTGCAACAAATCAGATTTGTAATCTGGGCACATACAGTGCGCAAATCACCGTTACGGAATATGGTACAGGCAACAATCAGGTTGAAATTTATCTGGCAATTTCCCGGAATGGAACGATATATTATTCCGATAAGCGAATCGTTGAACTAAAAAACAAGCCATATGTGAGTGGTTTAAATTATGACAGTAAAGACGGTGCAAAACTATATATTGAAGGATTAGAATAAATCAAATGAAAAAAGGTGAGAACATTGCAGAATTTACCAATTGGTGAAGTCCTGAAAGAATATGGCTACATCACACAGGAGCAAATTGACCAGGCACTGCAATATCAGAAATCGCAGACCGGCAAAAAGATGCGGTTTGGTGCACTGCTGAAAGAAATGGGCTTCGTCACAGAAACCCAGGTGCTGGAAGCATTGGGCAAAAAACTGGATCTGCATATGGTGAATCTGGAGGAGTACGAGGTCAACGTGGACACCGTTGCCAAAGTGCCCAAGCAGATCGCTGAAAAATACTGCGTCATTCCGGTTTCGGAAAACGACGGCAGATTGCAGCTGGTCATGTCTGACCCCTTGAACTTTTACGCCCAGGAGGATATCCGGCAGATCGTGGATATGCCTCTGGAGGTGCTTCTGTGTGAAGAGGCAAAGGTACGGAAGGCAATTGAATATTACTATGCCGAGATCAGCACCAAACAGGCGGCGAAAAAGGCGAATATTTCCGCAGAGGATATTGAAGTGCCGCAGCTGACAGCCGATGACGCCGACGACGATGTGCCGATCATCAAGCTCATCAACTCCCTGCTGGTGCGGGGCTATAGTACCAACGCCAGCGATATCCATATTGAGCCTTTCAAGGATTTCACGCAGGTTCGTATGCGTATTGACGGACAGATGGTGCAGTATCTCACGCTGGAAAAAGCATTGCATAACTCCATCGTTGCCCGTATTAAAATTATGAGCAATCTGAACATCGCAGAAAAACGAATCCCTCAGGACGGTAACTTTCATGCTGTGCTGGAGGGCATTGATATCAGTATGCGTATCTCCGTTTTGCCTACGACACAGGGTGAAAAAATCGTTATGCGTTATCTGGTATCCGATACAAAGATCGACCACGCTGGGCATTTTGGTATGAATGACCATTCTTACAATATGCTCATGAAAATGATGTCCGCTCCCAACGGCATTATTTATATTACCGGTCCTACGGGTTCCGGTAAAACGACTACGCTGTACATGGTATTACAGCACCTGGCACAGCGCCCGGTCAATATCTCTACTATCGAAGACCCTGTGGAAAAAGATCTTCCGGGGATTACACAGACTTCCGTTAATGTGGCAGCTGGTATGACCTTTGCAGTTGGTCTGCGTGCACTGCTCCGTCAGGACCCGGATATTATCATGATCGGTGAAACACGTGACGCAGAAACGGCTGAAATTTCCGTCCGTTCTGCAATTACCGGTCACTTGGTTGTCTCCACGCTGCATACCAATGATGCGATTTCGTCCATTGTCCGTCTGGCGGATATGGGCGTTGCACCGTATCTGATCTCCAACTCCCTTGTGGGCGTTGTGGCGCAGCGTCTTGTGCGAAAGGTATGCCAGTTCTGTAAATATGAAGCCCCCGCAACTGCTGACGATATTGCCATTGTGGGTGAGGGAATTCCCGTGATCACACGTGGCAAGGGCTGTAAGGTGTGTAACAACACCGGTTATAAAGGACGTATTTCCATTCACGAAATGGTTTATATTGATAAAAAGCTCAAGCGAATGATCGCAAATGGTGCAGACAGCGAAGAAATGACACAGTATGCAAAAGAATCCCAGGGTATGAAAAACCTGATGGACAGCGCCATTGAGCTGGTAAAGGAAGGCGTTACTACGCCGGAAGAAGTTATGAAGATCGCATATTACTCTGACTAATGAAAGGAAGAACAACACCATGACAATGAATGAACTGATCATGAAAGCCCGGGAGCGCAAGTGCTCTGATATCCATATCAGCGAGGGCATGCCGGTTTCGTTCCGTATTCACGGACAGCTGGTGGACAGCGGCTTTTCTTTCCCGGCAGATGAAACACGGGATATGATCCTGTCCATGATGAGCGAGGAACAGATCGCACAGCTGGAAAACGGCGACGATGCAGACTTTGCCATTGAAACGCCGGACTATTGCCGTCAGCGTGTCAACGTGTTCCGTCAGATGAAGAAAGTTGCAGCGACAATTCGTCTGCTGAATAATACGATTCCTACTCTGGAACAGCTGAAAATGCCGAAGGTACTGCGTGACCTGGCAGATCAGCCCCGTGGTCTGATCCTGGTAACAGGTCCTACGGGAAGCGGTAAATCCACGACGCTTTCGGCGATGATTGATTACATCAACAAGAACCGTGCAGAGCATATCATTACCATCGAGGACCCGGTGGAATATGTTTACGATTCCGGCATGTCCGTTATTCACCAGCGTGAGATCGGTGTGGATTCCAAGAGCTTTGCGGCATCCCTGCGTTCTTCACTTCGTGAAGACCCGGATGTTATCCTCGTGGGAGAGATGCGTGACTATGAGACTATCTCGGCAGCAGTAACCGCAGCAGAAACAGGTCACTTGGTTATGTCCACTCTGCACACCACAGGTGCGGCGCAGACACTGGACCGTATCATCGACAGCTGTCCGCCACATGCCCAGAACCAGATCCGGACGCAGCTGTCCACGATTCTGAAAGGTGTAATTACCCAGGCGCTGATTCCGCTTGCAGCAGGCGGCGGACGTGTTGCGGCAACGGAGATCCTGGTGGGAACGGATGCGGTAGGCAGTCTGATCCGTGACAACAAGTGTTTCCAGCTGTCTACAGTAATGCAGTCCAGTGCAGCGCTGGGAATGCATACGCTGAACGCTGACCTGGCACGGCTGGTGAGATCCGGCACGATCCGCCGGGACGATGCCATCCGTGTATCGAACAACAAGAACGAAATTTTGGATTTGTTAAGCTGATTCGAACCGATTCGGGTTCGGCATTCTGAGAGGTGAGAGCAATGAAAGGGAAGAAAAAAGGAAAAAGAGGCGTTTCTTTGGCGAAGCTCATTCGGGGTTTTTCTCTTGTGGAGCTCATTGTTGTGCTGACGATCATGGCGATTATTGCGGCACTTTGTGCGCCGAATATTTCTGCATATGTCCAGGCGGCAAAAATCCAGAACTATCAGACTGCGCTGGATAATCTGGTGGGCGAGGTGCAGACCCAGCTCCCCCAGAGCCGGTATTGGAACTGGCAGGAGGTGCAGGAGAATGCCGAGGCGATTCTGCGGTCGGATGCGGCACGGGGCGTTACTGAATCGTCCAGTACGGATAACAGTGTGACGTATACGATTACAAATGCGAGCACTGATGGAAATATTACGTATGAAATCACAATTACATATGCCAATAAGAATAATACTGCCCAGGCAGTGACGGTTTCTGGTGAGTGCTCGCAGTTTTCTGTGGTTAAGGCAGAGGAAACTTGTGATGTGTTGTTGAAGACGAATTATACGGAT
>JBJFHO010000216.1:0-7816 GCA_051893675.1 Ruminococcus sp.
CCTAGAATCCGGCGTCCCTTGTGCACTTTGCCGAATCGCCCTAGGTTTTTAGAGGAGCCCTTTTGTTGTTTTCTGAATCACCTTGTCAAAGAGATACAGCAGTCCCGGCAGGACAAACATCACGATTCCCAGAGAACAGAGCGTTCCTCTGCCAATGAAAATACCCAGCTGTGCCAACAGTCCGTGGGTGGAGATATACCCCAGGAGGAATCCCACGACAGTCAATACACTTCCCGATGTGAGAATGGAAACAGCACAGGAGGAGATGGTTTGTACCACAGCCTGTTTTTTCGGCATTTCCTTGCGGAATTCCAGATAGCGGTCTGTCATAAGGATGGCATAGTCCACAGTTGCGCCCAGCTGAATGGAGCTGATGATCAGATAGGCGATATAGAAGATGGTATTGTCTGTGAAATACGGGAACGACAGATTCAGCCAGATTGCCGTCTCAATAGCCAGCACCAGGATCACCGGCAGACTGATAGACTTCATGGTCAGCAGCAGGACGATAAATACCGCAGCAATGGCAATGAGATTGACCTTCATCATATCCTTTGTGACAGTGTTCATCAGGTCATAGGTGCTGACGCCGTTTCCGGCAAGGTAATACTGCTCTGCATAGAAATCCGCTGCCGTATCACGTATCTCTCTGACCAGTTCGAATGTCTCTTCTCCCTCGTAGTCTGTATCCAGAGAGAGTACCATACGGCTGTAATTGTCCGATTCCAGCTGGGAAAGGGTATCCGCATCCAAGTATGCCTGGGGAATTTCTGCCCCCACAGTATCCACATAGGAAATGATGTCCTTCACCTGGGGCAGCTTTTTCAGCTGGTCAGAAAGTGCCTGCTCCGTTTCCTGGTCGCCCTTGGGTACAAGCAGGACATAAGTATCACTCTTGCCGAAGGTATCTTCGATGAGTGCTGTATCAGCGCCCAGCTGAGTATCCTCATTGAAAATGTGAGAGGAACCGTAATAGTAATCATTTGCATTGGATGCAAGGAAAGATGGGACAATGATCACTGCAAACAGGCAGACAAAGGGTACCATGACCTTGCTGACAAATTTACCGAATTTGTCGAATTTCGGTACCAGCCGGCGGTGACGTGTCTTGTCAATGAGCTTATATACCAGCAGAATAAAGTTCGGCATAAAGACAAAGACGCAGATCAGGCTGATTGCCACACCCTTTGCCAACACAAGTCCCAGATCCGGACCGATGCGGAACCGCATGAGACACAGGGCAGCAAAGCCAATGACAGTCGTCAGACCGCTGGAGAGAATGGAACTTGTGGATTTACACAGGGCATCCACCATGGCGTCCTTCGGATTGGCGAAGGATTTCCGGCTTTCCTCAAAGCGGTGGAGCAGAAAGACGGAATAGTCCAGAGAAACTGCAAGCTGTAGGATGGCTCCTGCCGCATTGGAGACAAAGGAGATCTCACCGAATATGATATTGCTGCCCATATTGATGAGAATGGCAATCCCGAGTCCCAGCAGAATGATCACAGGCTCTGCCCAGGACATTGTGGTGAAGATCAGCACCAGCAGTACAAAGGCAACTGCAAATGCGGCGATCTGGGCAATTTCCTTTACAGTACTTTCCGTTGCGACTGCCGTGGAAACTGCAGAACCCTCCATGGCGTTTTCATCACCGATAATGTTCCGTATTTCCGTGACGGCATCCAGAATATGTTCTTCCTCAATAGTCACAGAGAACAGCGCTGCACTGTCCTGATAATATGTCTCAATGGTATCGCTGTCAATGGTTTCCAGCGGCTCGTTCAGATCTGTGCTGTCATCCAGCCACATCACATCGGAGACACCTTCCACGGCTTCTAATTTTTCCTTGTATTCCAGCGCCTCCGGAATCGTCACGTCTTTTATCATGACACGTGCATTGGGAATACCGCCGTCGAATTCCTCACCCATGACATCCAGGGAAATGGTGGATTTGCTGTCCTCCGGCAGATAGTCGTTCATGTCATAGTTGACAGACACAAATCCCTTGCAGACTGCACCCAGAATTGCAAGTACCAGAAAGATGGCTATGATCAGCTTTGGCCTTGCGATGATCTTCTCATAAAATTTCTTCAAGTTGTATCGCCTCCATAGTGTATCGCTGTTCCGGTGAGGAGCAGCGTTCTCTTTTTGATTTCCAGACAGAGTGTGATCTCTTTGCTGTCCAGAAATCCAGTGCCCTGATACGCCACGCTTCGCAGCAGCGTTTTCAGAGTTCCCGAAATTTCACAGTTTCCCTTTGCATCGACTGTACCGTGGAACGGGTTCTCATGCTCCATGACGCTGAGAATTCCCTGCACGTTACCGTCCTGCACTTCTGCGGAAAGTGTGCCGATCTTATCCCCAATGGGAGCGGAAAGAACAATATTGTATTGATAGAATTCCTGATTTCCCATAACACACCTCTTTCTGCAACATGCTCTAGTTAACCATTATACCGATTTTTACAGGAACAACAACGGTCAGATACGGGCAAATGTGGAAATTTCGGACAAATACACTTTATTTGACCAGCAAATTTTCTCTGAAAATCCACTATTGAAAAAATCTTCGGGCGGGTGTATAATACAGATACGGAGGAATTGCAATGAAACATGAGGTAACAACTTTCCATACAAAAAGGGCAATGGCGGATTCTCTGAAAAAATTCATGGAAAAAAAGCCATTATCGAAGATCACAGTCAGTGAGATCGTCGCCGACTGCGGTGTGAACCGCAAGACGTTTTATTATCATTTTGAGGATGTCCAGGCGCTTTTGAAATGGATGCTGGAACAGGAGGCTGTCCAGGTCATCAAGAATTACGACCTGCTGCTGGACTATGAGGATGTCATCAATTTCATCATGGATTATGTGGAACAGAATAAGCATATTCTCAACTGCGCTTACGATTCCATGGGACGGGATGAACTGAAGCGTTTTTTCTACAACGACCTTGACGGCATGATGGTAACCGTGATCACCCGTCTGGAGGATATCCTGGGCATTTATCTGGATGCCGACTATAAGGCGTTTCTCTGCGATTTCTATACCGAAGCCCTTGCGGGAAAGATCATTGCACTGCTGAAAAACAAACAGCCCTATGACCGGCAGAAGCTCATTGCGTATGTATCTGTGACATTGCGTGCATCGCTGCCTGCCGTCATAAAAGCGAGCCATGAGGAGAATGTTGTTTTTTCAGAGAAAGTGTGATATAAAAGCAGGGCACCTCTAAAAACCTAGGCATACTTTGTGTCTGGCAAGGTTTTGCAACGACGATGACAGGTTTTTAGAGGCGCCCAACAGATATTCCTGATAACATGAAATGAGGTGCAAATCTATGGGAAATACGGTGTTTGGCAGAAATCTGGCAAAGCGCAGAAAGGCACTGGGGCTGACCCAGGAACAGCTTGCTATGCGGCTGAATGTATCGCCTCAGGCGGTGTCCAAGTGGGAGAATGTCAGCTATCCGGACGGCGAACTCCTGCCGGTACTGGCAAAAACGTTGAATACATCGCTGGATGTGCTTTTCGGACTGAAAGATACAGAGGAGGAGGTTGACGTAGAACAGCTGATTACGGATGAGATCCACCGGACAAAGCCGGAGGAACGTTCCAAACTGATGATGCGTATGTTTTATGCGGCACTTTGTGCGTTCAACGATTATACCTGTGCCAAGGCGGAGCTGCCGGAGCATTTCGAACGGGAGACCTATGCGGAACTGCGGACAGACCGGGAGATCGCCATATCCCGGCTCAATGAGAATTTGCAGTATTTCTGTTTCCTCTCCATCCCCGAGGACGGTGTCAATTCCTACATAGAGGCATCCCAGAGTATGGTGCGGCTGTTCCGGATGCTGGCAGACGAACAGGCGATCCGCATGATCTGTTATATGGGAAGCGGTATCCGCAATCGGATGCATTCCCCGAAGGTAGTGGCGGAGCGGTTGAATATTCCGCTGGAAAAGACACAGAAGATCATGGATCAGCTGGATCGCTTCGGACTTGTCTGGCGTGTTTCGGCGGAACTGGGAGATGAACCGACAATACTCTATGGCTTTACCCATAATACACCCCTGACGCTGCTTCTGACGCTGGCGCAGTCCATGACGAATTATATCCAGTTTGTGGAGCCATTTGTTGACCGCTGGCATGTGGGGGCATACCGGATGCCGGATAAGAGTAATACCGATCCCATCCCCCAGATCTCCACGTGGGACAGCGAGGAAGAGGAGTCCTGATTTTTTGGGTGTTGCATTAAAAATGAGCGTGTTTGAATTTGTTTGAACACGCTCTTATTTTGTTGCAAACGTCCCACTGGGACGTTTGTTCTTGCTTTTCGTAGAATTCGGATACCGAACAGATAGTTTTTGTGGAAATTCTACAAAATGCAGAAAAACAGTGGAATACTCTACTTTTGGGAGAATGTCTCAAGTTTTCATTTCTTGTCTATACTGACGATGTGTGATAAGATAAAGACACCAAGAAACGATACGAAACAGATTCGGATGCAGATCCAGTCGTTTTCGATGCCATTACCGTTGGAAGAATGCGGTAATGCACACAACAGGAGGTTTTTATTATGCGCAAACATCGTTCGCTGGCAGGACTGGCAGCAGCCGTCATGGCCATCACCACACTCTCTTCACAGCTTGCAGTGACATCCACAGCCGCAGATGCCACAGGCAGCTATGACATGAACATCTCCATTGATCTTGCCGGAGAGAAAAAGGAGATCAGCCCGTATATCTACGGCGTCAATGAATACGGCGATACCAAGAGCCTGAAAACTGTCACGGCAGGCTCTATCCGTCAGGGCGGCAATCGTTATACGGGTTATAACTGGGAGAATAACTATTCCAACGCCGGCAGCGACTGGATCTATAGCTCGGATACCAATCTGGGCGATGACACAGACGGCCCCGGATATGCCGCAAGACGGCTGTCGGAAAGTGCACAGAAGTACAATATTCCCTATAAGATCACAACGCTCCAGATGGCAGGCTATGTTGCTGCGGACAAAAATGGTACGGTTTCGGAAGAAGAAGCTGCACCTTCCTCTCGATGGGATAAAGTGGTATTCCGTAAGGATGGTGAATTTTCCCTGACGCCGGATCTGACAGACGGTACGGTCTATATGGATGAATATGTCAACTATCTGGTGCAGACTCTTGGCGATTCCACCACAGAGACCGGCATTCAGGGTTACCATCTGGATAACGAGCCGGCGCTCTGGCACTGGACTCATTCCAGACTGCATCCGGACGGCATTGGCAACGAAGAACTGATTCAAAATTCCGTGGAACTGGCAAAGGCAGTCAAGGATGTGGATCCCAATGCGGAGATCTTCGGCCCGTCCTTCTGGGGTATGAAAGCATGTATCATGGGCGGTACAGATGATGCTTATACAGATCCGGACTGGGCAGCGGTGCAGGATCAGTACGACTGGTACACGGACTACTATCTGGAACAGATGGCAGATGCTGAAAAGGAAGAGGGCAGACGTCTGCTGGATGTCTTTGATGTACACTATTATGCACAGGATTGCAAGACGGATGAGGCAAAGCTGCAGGCTGCCAGAAGTCTGTATGATCCCGATTATCAGGAAAACAGCTGGCTCCAGCCGCAGTACAAGGAATTTTTCCCCTTCCTGACACGGCTTCAGGAATCCATTGATACCTACTATCCGGGTACAAAGCTGTCTCTCAGCGAATATAGTCTCATTGACTTTGAAAATGAAAAGACCACCGGAAAATCAGTTGTTGCCGCATTGACGCAGGCAGAGACACTGGGTGCTTTCGCAGATCAGGGCGTTTATCTGGCAAACTACTGGGGTACACTTTCTGATGCACCGTATGTTGCAGCTGCATTCAATCTGTACACCAATTATGACGGAAACGGCGCTGCCTTCGGGGATACCCTGGTGGAATCCACATCGGAGGATCTGTCCAGGGCTGCGGTATTTGCTTCCATTGATGGTGAGGATACTTCTACAGTAAAAACCGTTCTTTCCAATAAGAGCATGACCGAAACACAAAAGGCAACGATCACGCTGGACGGCGGCTCCGAGGATTATCAGAGCGCAGTGGTATACGCTATTACAGAAGACAGCACCGACATCAGAATTCTGGACATCCAGAATGATATTTCCGGCAATCAGGTCACAGTGGAGCTGCCGCCTCTGTCTGTGGCACAGATCGTTATCTCCGATGAAAAAACAGATGTGGAGATTCCCGATGAGCCGGATACCCATGTGGAAAAGACCGTATATCAGTACAGCGAGCTTGAAATCTCGCCCAATGGATTCCCCATGATTCCCCTGGGTGATCAGGAACATCTGAAACAGATTCTCATCAATACGACAGTAACTTCCAGTCAGGGCGCATCCTGGGGCTGCGGCGGCGGTGCACTGTGCTTCAACCATGTCATTGCCGAGGGTACCACTGATGAAGTATGGGGCAACAAGTCCTTCCGTTATGATCTGGGTACCGCAGATGCCATCATTGATTTTGATGACCAGTACACCATTGTACAGGACGACAAGAATGTGGAGGTAACTGCCACCATCAAGGATACCTACGCCGAGCTCCAGAACTGGTGGGCTTCTTCGGAAAAGGATAAGGCAGGCGCAGATATTACCTGCACCTATAATACCATAACCCTGATCTATGAGATGCCGGGCAAGGGTGATGATCCGGTCACTACCACCAGTCCGGATGATTCAGGCGAAACAACAACGACACAGACTACAGCCGGAACAGATATTCAGCCGCCGGCAGGGGACACCCTGTTCTATGTCTGGATGGCGGGCTCCATTGGTACAGATGATTTCTGGGGCAACGGCAACAGCGGTCAGACGGCAGCAGCGATTACCGGCAACGGAACCTATATGACCTCCTATCAGCTTTCCAACCCGGCGGATACCATCTCCTGTCTGGTTCTGGATTCGGATATTGACATCTATCATTACGCATCTGAAAGCGCAGCAGATCCTATTGCAGATTCCGGTATTGTCATTACCGTCAACGAAGTCCTTGTGGACGGAACGCCTATTGCATACAACGGTCCTTCGGACGGCGCATATCGTCTGGGCGACAGCGGTACCAGTCTGCGTGTGAATATCCTCAACACCTGGACGCCTACCAATAAGGTCTCGGATATTGCATCCAAGGTCAATGTGGATAGTACAGTTGCCGTGAAATTCACCATTACCGGTCTGCCGGATGACGGCACTGTGACAAGTACATCGGATGCAGAGCAGACGACAGAAACTACCACCACAACGACAGTGACAGAAACCACAAGTGCAAGTGATGCGCAGACGACCACAAGTGCCGTTCCTGCCGGCAGTATTTTGTACGGCGATATCAATCTGGACGGCAGAGTGGATATCACAGATGCAGTTCTTCTGAACAAGGCTGCTGCCGGACAGGTAAAGCTGAACGATCAGGCGGGCGAAAATGCAGACTGCACCGGTGACGGTGAGGTTGACAACAATGACGCTCTGACATTGCTCCGGTTTTTGGTACACCTTGTGGATTCACTCCCGTGGGCTGAATAAAGGCAGCACCGCATAAAAAGCGCCTGTCGGCTTTGCACGCCATATGCAGGCATCTGACGCACAATCTTTGTGCGGTATTGCCTGAAGAGTTGTCTGAACAAACGCCATCTTCATTCCAATTCTTCATAAACACAGAAATGCCATCCTGTATCAGGGTGGTTTTTCTGTATTGTATCATAAGGCAACACCGCACAAAGAGCGCCTGACGGCTTTGCACGTCATATGCTTGCATATTTTGCGTCATATTTCACAAAAATGCTC
>JBJFHO010000217.1:0-1665 GCA_051893675.1 Ruminococcus sp.
TCCGGTTTTCCCGTGAATCTCAGTCAGGGTATCTGCACGTTTTTAACCATGCTGCTGTTCGGAAATCCCTTGCTGGAAAAACTGGATCGTGTGAAAGTGCAGTACGGCATGACGGAGGAGCAGGATGGGCTTTGAAAGCTGTCACCCGGCGGTGAACTTTCTGTTCTTTGCTGCCGTGCTGTACGGGAGCGTCAGCTTTCGGCATCCGGTGTTTCTGGCAATTTCCTGCCTCTGTGCCTTTGCGTACAGCGTGAAGCGAAATGGAAAAGGGGCGGTGGCATTCAATTTATGCCTGCTGCCGCTGGTTTTCTGCTTTGCCCTGTACTACAGCAGCTACCATCACTTTGGCGTGACGGTACTAAGGCAGAATTTCATCGGCAATAATCTGACCGTGGAGAGCTTCGTTTACGGTCTGGTGATCGGGCTGCGGACGGCGACCGTTTGTATGTGGCTGAGTTGCCTATTCCGTATCGTGTCCAGTGACAAGGCGGTGTATCTGTTCGGGAAGGTTAGCCCACTGCTGTCGCTTTTCCTGACAATTCTGCTGCGCATGGTTCCCAGAGTAAGGCAGGAGGCACAGCGAATTGATCTGGCGCAAAAGGGAATCGGACGGGGCAGCAATCAGGGAAACCTCTGGCAGCGTTTTATAAACTGCCTGCGAATCTTTTCCATGCTGATTACCTGGATGATCTCCGCCCTTGCGCTGGAAGCCGATTCCATGCGCAGCCGGGGAAGCCTCCTCCGGGGACGGACGGCATTTTCTATCTACCGCTTTGATAACCGGGACAGAGCCTTTGTGATCGCCCTGTTTTCCTGCATCACGCTGACTGCCATGGGCGTGATTCTGGGGGCGACGGAAATGTTTTATAATCCCAGAATCATATGGAAACCGCTGGATACATTGCGCATCGTAACCGCCATTGGTTATGCTGTGCTATGCCTGATGCCCATGGGGCTGGAACTGTGGACGGAGTATCGGTTCCGAAAGGCGAGGTGTCAATCTTGAACAAAGACAAAATCTACATATCCACGACTGCTTCCGATGCAGCAGAGGTTGCGCGCCGGTGGGGATTGGGCATCGAAATTTCGGAATACTGTACCGCGTGGAACATGGATGACGAATTTGCGGAAACGGATGTGCTGGTTCGCAAGAAATTGGAGGGCATTTCCCGCCGGGTATTGCACGCACCCTTTAATGAGCTGTTTCCCTGCGCGATTGACCGAAAAGCAAGATTATTGGCATCAGAGCGTTACCGGCAGGCAATAGAGCTGGCGAAACACTATGGCGCAGAAAAAGTAATTATTCATGGCGGATACAATGGATGGATGTATTATCCAAAATGGTATATTGAGCAGAGCATCCTGTTTTGGAACCAATTCCTGAAAGAAGATCCAGGCGTGGAAATTGTGCTGGAAAATGTATTGGAAGAAGATCCTGCATGGCTTCTGGATGTCATCAGAAGCGTGGGGAATCCACGCCTGCGCCTGTGTCTGGATGTGGGTCATGTGAATGCTTACTCAAAAGTGCCGGTGCTGCAATGGCTGGATATTTGCGGCAGCGATATCAGTCATTTTCATATTCACAACAACGACGGAAGCTGGGATACCCATAGCTCTTTGAATCAGGGTAACATCCCCATAAAGGAACTGCTTCAAAAGGCTGAG
>JBJFHO010000218.1:0-7704 GCA_051893675.1 Ruminococcus sp.
GACAGCTTTTTCGAGGCGGGGCGAACAAGACCGCCCCGCCTTGTGAGACCTTTTCCACAAGTAAAGCCTTGGAAACGTCCCGGTGGGACGTTTCCAACTTCCCCTTTTCAAAATTCAGCTTTTATTGTATGCTTATTGTTAATGTACAACATTGAAAACGTTTTCCTCTCAAAAAGCTGTCGATTTTCTCACTCAAATTTTCTGGATCAAAAAACTTCTTTGCCGTTTGCGGCGATGCGGCTTTATTTGTTGTTTTCTTGCGAATTACCACTTCCTTGTGAATATTCACGGAAATTGTCTTGAAATCTCGTGCAATTTGTGACTTGCGCTGACACCTGAAAATATGCTATAATAGCTATGTACGTTTGCAGAAAGGAGTTGGTGTGATTCATGAAAAAATATGCAAGAATTGCGCTGAGTTGTTTGCTCGCCGTTGTACTGTCTGCGCCTCTGGCTGCCTGCGGTTCGGGTGAAGAAGCGGATAAAACCCCAAAAAAGGATATGTCCACTACTACCCGTGAGGAACTGGCAGAACTGGCAAAGTCAGACGAACGTCTGACGGGCGAACTGGAGAATAAAACCATCAAGTGGATGTCCGACTGGGATATCAATTCCGATGACACGGGAAAAACAACGCCCATTGAACTGGCAATCTTCCAGGAACGCTATGGCGGTGAGATCGAGTGGCATCAGACCACCTACGGCGCACGCTATGATAACCTGGCGAATGCCATCAACAGTGATGAAGGCGTGGATTTCTTCTACGGCGGAAACTGGGACGCATTCCCCAAGGGTGCTGTCCGGGGTATGTTCGTGCCCTATGACGATTATATCGACCTGGATTCTGAGCTGTGGGAAGATGTCAAGGATGCTAACGATGCCATGATCTGGGATGGAAAGCATTATATGGCTATCGTTGAGGTCACCGGCGATAACTGTGCTATCATCTATAACCGCAAGACTATGGATGAAAACGGTCTGGACGATCCGGCAGAGCTGTTCGAAAAAGGTGAGTGGACATGGGATGCCTTTGAGGATATGCTGGAGGAATTCGTGGATACCTCTGAGGAGCGCTATGGTATCGACAGCTGGTACTTCGAATCTGGTCTGTCAGCTTCTACCGGTGTGCCGTATATTGGCCTGGAGGATGGCAAGCTGGTGAATAACCTGCGGAATGAAGCCATTGAAGATTACCAGAACTGGATGTACGGACTGTGGCAGGCGGACTATATTGCCCTCGGTGTCGGCGACTACGGCTGGACATCCCGTGATTATTACATCGGTGAGGGCAAGCTGCTGTTCTATCCCTGCGGTCTGTGGACACTGGGTACGGAAAAGTCACAGTGGTCCAAGACATTCGGCGAGGACGTATTCTTTGTACCCGTGCCGAAATATGAAAAGGCGGACGAGTATTACATCCCCACCAGTGTCAATGCGTACTGCTTCGTAAAGGGCGGCCATAACCCGGAGGGTGTCGGCAAATTCCTGGATTGCTTCCGGTTCAGCAAGGTCAGCGACGGTGCACAGGAGATCAGCGATGAGCAGTTTGTCAACGACTATGAGTGGACAGACGAAATGATCGAGATGAAGAATACGATGAATGAAATGGCACTGGAAAATCCGGTATTCGATTTCTATAACGGTATTTCTTCCGATGTTACCGATGTTCTGGATAGCAGTGTTAACGGCATTCGTGCGACTTCCAGAGGTGTGCCGTGGAATGAATCTGTCAATGCAATCTATGACCAGGTGCAGAATTACATTGACGAGGTCAATGAGAAGCCTACAGTGGGTTGATTCCTGCTGATAATTACGAAAAGGGACTGTTGCAGACAGCCAAAATCAAAGGTGAGACGATGCAGTGCAGAGATTGCACCATTCACCGGGATTTTGCTGTTTTGCAACAGTCCCTTTTATGTATCAATAATTCCCCGAAGTATCCTCCATCAGCTTGCACCGGATGGTGAATTCCTCAAAGGTGCCGTCTGCGTGATAACGGCGGCAGCGTGCTTCCATCTCATCGCCGGCTTTCAGATCAGCAATGGCAGCGCAAAGACTGTCATAGTCGCTGACAGCTTCGCCCTGAACTGAGACAATGACATCATTGATCTGCAATTCCGTGTTGGCGATATCACATTCCGATGCGATTTCCGTAATCCAGATGCCGCTGAAATCATCGGGAATGTCGTCCATACCGATCTCCTCCGCAAATCCCAGCTGTACCTGTTCGATTTCCAGGGAAATGAAGGTGATGCCCACACGGACACGACCGGAAACATGCCCGTTTTCAATGAGATCCTCCACAATAGGCAGAACCTCGTTGATGGTAATGGCAAAGCCCAGTCCCTCGTAGCTGGAGCTGACATATTTGGATGAAGTGATGCCGATGACCTGGCCGTACATATTGACCAGCGCACCGCCGGAATTGCCCGGACTGATGGCGGCGTTGGTCTGGATGCAGTTCATGTCATATCCCGTGGCGTCGGAACGGATCTTGCGGTTCAGTCCAGATACAATGCCATTTGTCACAGAACCGGTCAGTCCTGCCGGGTTGCCGATGGCGACAACTGCTTCTCCCAGAACGACCTCATCGGAGTTGCCCATAGTTGCCGCCGGGAGACCAGTGGCATCAATATGAATGACAGCGAGGTCTGTCTTGGCATCGCTGCCCACCACCTGAGCGGCATATTCCTTTTCGTCCGATGTAATAACACGGAAGGATTTCCCGTTGGTCAGCACATGGGCATTGGTGATGATATACCCGTCCTCCGAGAGAATAATGCCGGAGCCGGTGCCGCTGAGTATGGCGCTGTTGGCATCGCCGTAGGTGTAGATCTCCACAATGGACGGTCGGACGGCAGCTGCCACGCCTTCTACTGTATAAGCGCCGTTTTCATCTACATTTTCTTCAGAAGTATCCAGATCAGGCTTATCCTGCTGCTGTATCACGACATTTGTGTCGGGTTCATCAACCGTTGTCGTTGTCTGGCTGGTCGTCTGTACAGCCTTGGTGTCACCCCGGCGGAATGCCACAATATCACTGCCAATAAAATAGAGCAGCAGCGCTGCCATAAGTCCGGCAACGATCTTCAGCCAGAATGCAGCACGTCTATCCTTTTGCGCCGCTGTTTTAGGCGGCTTTTCCGGCGTCTGCGGCGGCACCTGGGGCGGTATCTGCCAGTTCCCATAGTGGGGCTGCTGATTCTGATACCAGTTCATAGATTCCTGGGGCTGAGGCTCCCATCCGTGTACAGGCTGCCCCATATGCGGCTGGGGCGGTATGGGATTCTGCGGCGGCACAAATCCCTGCGCCGGCTGCTGAAACTGCGGCGGCACAGGATTGCGAGGCGGTACAAAGCCCGGATTCGGCTGCTGCACATAGGGCGGCACGGGATTTCCGGGCGGAATATATCCCGGGTTCGGCTGCTGTATTTG
This sequence comes from Ruminococcus sp., assembly GCA_051893675.1. Lineage (GTDB taxonomy): Bacteria > Bacillota > Clostridia > Oscillospirales > Ruminococcaceae > Ruminococcus_C. Next base: position 3,436 of record JBJFHO010000218.1, read on the forward strand.
GGGTGCCGCAGGCATCTGCGGCGGCACATATCCGGACACTGGCGGCTGCACCTGGGGCGGAACGGGCTGCTGCGGTGGTGTATGGCTTGGTGCTGGCTCCTGTGAGGGAGTTGCTGCCGCAGGTTTTGTTCCGGTTCCCGGCAGTGTTCCTGCCGGCCACTTGCGCTGGGGCGGTACTTCCGGCGGCGCTGCGGTCTGTGGCAGCTCCGGCTGCGTCATTGACTTCTGTTCTTCTTCCTGCATCTGGCAGACGCTCCTTTCAGGTGAGTTGCGGCGGTATTGCACAACGATATGCGTCGATGACCTACCGTCTTAAAAAAAGCGGACAGAACCGGCACCTTTCTGCCGGAATACCGTCCGCTTATTATGAATGTGCTATTGCTTGGATAACCCGTATTACGACGGGCTATCTGTTTCGTCCTCTTCCGGCAGCTCTACATGGGGCAGGCGTACTTCAAATTCCGTGTACACATGCTCCTCGCTGCGCACCAGAATCTGGGCGTGGTGCAGATGGATGATACGCCGGGTGATATCCAGTCCCAGTCCCAGCCCGGTTTTGTCCTGGCTGCGGGAGAAGTCGGATTTATAGAACCGCTCGAAAATTTTCGGCAGTTCTTCCTTGGAGATACCGTTTCCGGTGTTGCGGATGGCAAACACCCACTCGTTGTCCTCGTCGGCGAAGGTAAAGGTGATCGTCCCTCCGTCGTTGACGAACTTTACGGCATTTTCCACCAGATTATAGACCACCTGACCGATGAGATCCGGGTCGGCGCAGGCACGCACCGGCGGACTGTCCAGACCTTCAATGGTGATATTCCGCTTTTCCAGGCGGTTTTCGAACATGAGCACCGTCCGGAATGCTGTATCGTTCAGGGTGAACATCCGGTAATTCAGCTGAATGGTGCCGGCGTCAAATTTCGTCAGATTCAGCATGGAAGTGACCAGCATTTTCAGCCGCTGGACTTCCTGAGAAACAATGGAAAGATATTCCATGCGCTTGTTTTTTGCGACAGTGCCATCCAGAATCCCCTCCACAAAGCCGCTGATAATGGTCATAGGCGTCCGCAGCTCGTGGGAGACGTTGGACACAAACTGCCGGCTGGATTCCTCTGCACGCTGTGCCTGGCTGCTGAGTGTCTCTGCCAGTATGGCGATCTCCTCCAGCTCTGTTCCGGCATATTTTTCCGGCGAAATGGGCTGGCTGTAATCCCCCTGGGCATACTGCTTCATCGAAGCCAGAAGCCGATCCAGCTGCTTCGCCTTGACATGGATGGAGTACAGGATCAGCACCGTGGAAACAAGAAGCAGTCCCACGATCAGCAGGATCCCCACGATTGTCACATCCGATGTGTAGGCGTTCAGCGGTCTGGTGTAGGAACTGGAAAACAGGTAATAGGTTTTTGTCTCACCGTTTTCCGTCAGTGTCAGCGTTGTGCCCCGGCAGAGCATAGGCTCTGCAATGGAACGGTCAAATTTCCCTGCGGCACGGTCTGTCAGATAAGTGCCTTCCTTTTTCATCACGCTGTGCATTTCCGTATTCAGGATCAGATCATCCGCCTGCTGTTCCGTATTCCGGCTGCAAAGCAGACACTGTCCCTCTTCATCGAAGAGATAAATAAAGAGGTTCAGCTGTTCGGCGATTTTATTGACCTGGGTGGGAATATAATATTGCAGCATGTTTTCATTGGGAAATTCCCGGTTGTGTTCCACGATATCACTTGTCATGATATCGCAGGCACGCAGCGCATTGTTGTAATAATCCCGTTTATAGCGGCTGATGGCGTAGCCAAGAGTCACCATGACTGTCACGATCAGCAGGAATGCCACCAGCAGCAGACGGATAAAGAATGTCCGCCGGATCCGCCGCTGGCGCATACGCTGGGAACGGGTAGTTTCTGGTATTTCCACAGAACTTATTCGTCCTCTTCAGATTCGAACTTATAGCCGACGCCCCATACAGTCTTGAGAGACCACTTGTCGGAAACGCCTTCCAGCTTTTCACGCAGACGCTTGATGTGTACGTCAATGGTACGGGAGTCGCCGTAGTACTCAAAGCCCCATACCTCATCCAGCAGCTGGTCACGGGTGTATACACGGTTCGGGTTGGATGCCAGATAGAACAGCAGTTCCAGTTCCTTCGGCGGTGTGTCAACAACCTTGCCGTCTACACGCAGCTCATAGCGGGTCATATTGACGGACAGCTTGTCGTAGCGTACTTCCTTTACCTCGGACTCTTCCGGAGAATTGCCGATTCTTCTTGCAATTGCTTTGATACGTGCAATGACTTCCTTGGTATCGAAGGGCTTTACCACATAGTCATCTGCACCCAACTCCAGACCCAGTACCTTATCAAATGTGTCACCCTTTGCGGTGATCATAATGATCGGCACGCTGGACTTTTTGCGTACCTCACGGCATACCTGCCAGCCGTCAACGGTGGGCAGCATGACATCCAGGAGAATGATATCCGGCTTCAGTGCATTGAACTTTACCAGTGCCTCTTCGCCGTCGTAGGACAGTATTACGCTGTATCCCTCGTTTTCCAGATACATCCGCAGCACGTCACAGATATTCGGGTCATCATCCACAACAAGAACTTTTTCCAGTGCCATAATTTTCACGCCTTCCTCGTTTTCATAACGTTATAATTGTCTTTTCCGAACCACACTCATCATGAGACAGATTCTCAATTCTCACCGGTATGTCGAAACACGCCGGTTTCCTTGCAGTTTCATTATACTATAAGTATGTGTTTGATAAGTGTATATATCATGTATACTTTGTGTTTAAATTGTAAAATGTGAAGAATGTAAAATGACGGCGTGTATTAGTTAGTTTATTTTTTACCGAATCGCTTGAATATGGGCGCTTTCTGCGTGGGAATACGTATTCTTTTTGTAGAAAGTGTTGCATTATTACGCCTGCGCAAGCTGGAAATTTGTGCATATGTCTGAATTTCTCGGAAATTGCGCAAAAGCCCTTGATTTTTTCTGAAAAGTTGGTAAAATAGATATTAGCACTCAGGGAGATTGAGTGCTAACAGGTTTGAGAAACAAGTGATAATTTTTGTATGCAGGAGGAATGAATCATGACAATGAAACCGTTGGCAGACAGAGTACTGATAAAGGTGGAAAAAGATCAGGAGGAAAAGACCGCAGGCGGTCTGGTCCTGGCAACCAAGACACCGGCTGGTCCGGCAAAGGGCAAGGTTGTTGCATGCGGCGAAGGCAAGTATGCTTCGAACGGCACACGGATCCCTATGCAGGTCAAGGTTGGCGACACCGTTCTGATCAGCCACAGTGCAGGTCAGACCATCAAGATGGACGGCGAAGAGTTCACCCTGGTTTATGAGAGCGAGATTCTGGGTATTGCAGAATAACTGTTCTACATTATAATGAGAAAAGGAGTTTTTGATCATGGCAAAGGATATTAAGTATAATGCAGATGCAAGAGAAGGTCTGATCACCGGTATTGACAAGCTGGCAGACACCGTAAAGATCACCCTGGGCCCGAAGGGACGCAATGTGGTTCTGGATCGTGAATTCGGTGCACCGCTAGTAACCAACGATGGCGTTACCATTGCAAAGGACATCGAGCTGGAGGATCCCTTTGAGAACATGGGCGCACAGCTGGTTCGTGAAGTTGCAACCAAGACAAACGATGCTGCCGGCGATGGTACCACAACGGCTACTGTTCTGGCACAGTCTATCATCCACGAGGGCGTGAAGAACATTGCTGCCGGTGCAAATCCCATGGTACTGCGCAAGGGTATTGCTAAGGCTGTTGACGTTGCAGTAGACAGCATCAAGGCGAATTCCAAGCAGATCGAGGGAACCGCAGACATCGAGCGTATCGCTACCATTTCTTCCGCAGATGAGACCGTAGGCAAGCTGATCGCTGAGGCAATGGAGAAGGTTTCAACCGACGGTGTAATCACCATTGAAGAAGGCAAGACCGCTGAGACCTACAGCGAAGTAGTAGAAGGTATGCAGTTCGACCGTGGCTATATGTCTCCGTATATGGTAACAGACCGTGAGAAGATGAAGGTCGTTTATGATGATGCACTGGTATTCATCACCGACAAGACCATCAACAACATTCAGGATATCCTGCCGCTGCTGGAGCAGATCGTAAAGATGGGCAAGAAGCTCCTGATCATTGCTGAGGACATCGAGGGCGAGGCGCTGACCACCATTATCCTGAACAATATCCGTGGCACATTCAAGTGTGCTGCTGTCAAGGCTCCGGGCTTTGGCGACAGAAGAAAGG
>JBJFHO010000219.1:0-1631 GCA_051893675.1 Ruminococcus sp.
AGTAAATTTTATTCTGATCCGTTAAAATTTGATTTTTTTATCCGAAAAAGGGGCGCGGCAAAAGGAATGCAGTTTTTTTCAAAAAAACCATTGACAAGTCGGGGGAAATGTGGTAAAATAATAAGGCCGCTTGTGTCGGGCTTTCAAGACATGGAAGCAGAACTTCTGTTTTCAGGCGCCCGGAGCAGCGAGTTTTTGTAAAAGGCAGGTGCCAGAATATGTACGCAGTAATCGAAACCGGCGGAAAGCAGTATCAGGTAAAGGCGAATGACACCCTTTTCATTGAGAAGCTGAACGTAGAAGCAGATGAGAACATCGTGTTCGACAAGGTCGTTGCAGTGGGCGGCGAGGACGGTCTGAAGATCGGCAAGCCCTATGTTGACGGTGCTTCTGTTCGTGCCAAGGTCATCAAGAATGGCAAGGCAAAGAAAATTACGGTAATGACCTATAAGCCGAAGAAGGGCGAAAAGAAGAAGCAGGGTCACAGACAGCCGTATACCCAGGTGCAGATCGAAGCCATTGAGGCATAATGACAATTGCACGTTTTTATTATGCAGGAGCACAGTGTATGGGATGTGCCGTTCAGGGACATTCCGGCTATGCTGAGGCTGGAAGCGACATTGTCTGTGCGGCAGTCACAACTGCGGTGCAGACCGTTGCCAATCTCCTGACGGAGATCTACAGGCTTCCTGTCACAGCGGAGGAGGACGAGGAAACTGCTACAGTGACCATTCGTCTGACAGAACCGGAGGACTCCGGAAACGCACAGAAGCTGCTGGAAGGTCTGTGGCTGGAGCTGCAGCTGCTGGCGGACGCTTATCCTGCACATATCCAATTGATACACATGGAGGTGTAACGATATGTTGAATTTGAGCATTCAGTTTTTCGCACATAAGAAGGGTTCTGGTTCCACCAAGAACGGCCGTGATTCCGAATCCAAGCGTCTGGGCGTAAAGCGCGCTGACGGTCAGTTCGTAAAGGCTGGCAACATTCTGGTTCGCCAGAGAGGTACCCACATTCATCCGGGTGCAGGCGTTGGCATCGGTTCTGATGACACCCTGTTCGCTATGGTGGACGGCACCGTAAAGTTTGAGCGCGTGGGCCGCGACCGTAAGAAGGTCAGCGTATACGCTGCACAGTAACGATTGACGGCTTTTGCCGTTTTGCGTGAAGAACGATTGAAAATCCCGAGCAGCGATGTATGCTTGGGATTTTCTTGCACAATGGCACTTTTTCGGTGCCCAGTACGAAAGGAGATGTGAAACCATGTTTGTGGATCAGGCACGCATTACCATTAAGGCTGGTGACGGCGGTGACGGCGCTGTTTCGTTTCACCGGGAAAAATACGTCGCCGCAGGCGGCCCGGACGGCGGCGACGGCGGAAAAGGCGGAGATATTGTGTTTCAGGTGGATGATAACTTTTCAACCCTGATTGATTTCCGCTATCAGAGAAAATACGTCGCACAGCGGGGTGAGAACGGTTCCTCCCGCCGCTGCACCGGAAAAAGCGCACCGGATCTGATCATCCGTGTGCCCCGGGGCACTATTGTCCGGGAAACCAAGACCGGCCGCATCATGGCAGATCTCTCCACCGATGCACCGCAGGTTCTGGCCAAGGGCGGCAAGGGCGG
>JBJFHO010000220.1:0-1626 GCA_051893675.1 Ruminococcus sp.
ACCCATCTTTGATCTGAGCCTTGCCGCACAGAATGCCGCAACACCGGTGGAAGTTGTGTGGAATCCCGGTATCGTTTTATACCGTGGGGACTCCCATCCAAACCTGTTTCTTGTGCAGGGAATGCTGGCAGTGCTGGCCGATGTTTATCACAGTGTCGGTAAGCCTTCGTTAAGTGGTGTTCTGGACGACATTACGTCGGATTCACTTGCATCCTTTCAAATGCTCAGCGGGCTTCCTATGACAGGGAATCTGGACAGACCGACCTGGCTCCAATTGTCACAGCAATATCCGCTGGCTGCCAACAGGGCAGCGGCCGCGCAGGGCGCGAAATAGGCAGTTGTTTCGAAAGTATGAATTTTCTTAAAACTGAATGGCAATACTTGATAATTCAAAATGAATTGTCTATAATATGAGACATGCGTTAATCATAGTGCTACTGACATAGGCGGAGGATCATTCCATGTTTATCAGGAACTGGAAAAAGGAAATATTTTCGATTCCCAATCTATTAAGCTTGTTTCGTCTGCTGCTCATTCCCGTTTATGCCACCATATATCTGAATGCCACGGAACACGATCAGTATATTCTTGCCGGTGTCATTTTGGCGGTATCCTGCCTGACAGACATGATTGATGGAAAGATCGCGCGGAAATACAATATGATCACGACGCTTGGAAAGATTTTGGACCCTCTGGCAGATAAACTCACACAGCTGACGCTGACCGTCTGCCTGAGTCTCAAATACCCGGTATTATACCCTGTCCTCGGACTGTTTGTTATTAAAGAGCTGTTCCAGCTGGTGCTGGGCGTTGTTTTCCTGCGCAAAGGAAAAATGCTCCCCGGAGCGCTGATGGCAGGAAAGGTCTGTACAACCATTCTGTTTGTCAGCCTGATTGCATTGGTCTTGATGCCAAATATCAACCCTGTAGCTGTAAAGGTAATCGCTGTCATTGATGCGCTGTTTCTAATCATTTCCTTCGTCAGCTATGCAAGGGCCTATTTCGGCAAAAATGTCAAAGTTCAGGATATTCGATCCGAATAACCAAATTTCGGACAAAATAATACGGCGGCTCAATCATGCTGAGCCGCCGTGTTCCTTTGTCCTCTCTTTCGGGGAAACAACGTGTCACGGGTACGCCGTCGGGTCATCCGCAGATATTTCCACGGCATCGGCTTCCCCCATTGCTTCCCTTGCTGTAAGTATAGTATACCAGATCTTTTGGGCAATTGGTGAAGAATTCTTGAACAATCGCTAAAAAGAATGTGACAAGATGCACAAAAAAAGGACAGCACAAATGGCTGTCCTTAAACTATCAGGTTGGGTATGCGTTGCTGAGCAGAAGCAGCAGCGGCAGCGCAAGCGTGAAAACGCTGATGGCCCAGGAATACATTGCCTTTCTGGAGCAGAACATAAGAATCAGACATCCGACTGTCAGAGCCAGAGGGCCCATGACCGCCATGTTACGGCTGATATACTGCGCAAATTCTCCCGTAGCCTGCAGATTAATACCCACCTGCTCCGGCAGGTGTTCCCGATTGTAAGCAGCCAGCTTCAGCGCATAGTAGACAACCGGCGCCGCCATTACAAACTTTCTCAACCGGAACAGCCAGACACCAATGGTGTT
>JBJFHO010000221.1:0-7472 GCA_051893675.1 Ruminococcus sp.
CAGCTTTTCGCCCATTTCCAGCCAGTGTGCCCAGTAGTCACCTACATTGTAGCCAATGAACGGCTTCATAGCCATCGGGTCGTGACGGAGAACGCCGACTGCGCCAGTTGCAGCAGCAGTTGTCTCAGAGGAAACAGCAGAACCCATATAGGTACCGTGTGTCCAGTCAAAGCTCTGATATACCAGCGGCGTGGTAGATGCACGACGACCGCCGAAGATGATAGCAGAGATCGGAACACCCTCCGGATTGTTGAATTCCGGAGACAGGCACGGACAGTTCTTAGCCGGTGCTGTAAATCTGGAGTTCGGATGAGCCAGCTTGTTGCCCTCAGCGATATACTCCGGACCATTTACCTTAGCGCCCTTCCACTCAGTTGCGTCAACCGGCGGATTCTTGTCCAGCTTCTCCCACCATACAGTGTTGTCTGCATTGTTCAGCGCAACGTTGGTGAAGATGGTGTCAGACTTTGTGCAAGCCAGAGCGTTGTAGTTGGAATTCTCGTTGGTACCCGGTGCTACGCCGAAGAAACCATTCTCCGGGTTGATAGCATACAGTCTGCCATCCTTGCCCGGCTTCATCCAAGCGATGTCGTCGCCGACAGTAAATACCTTGTAACCATCCTTCTGATAGCCCTCCGGCGGAATGAGCATTGCCAGGTTGGTCTTACCGCAAGCAGACGGGAACGCAGCAGTGATATACTTTGTCTCGCCGTCCGGCTTCTGTACGCCCAGGATCAGCATGTGCTCAGCCATCCAGCCTTCGTTCTTACCCTGGAAGGAAGCGATACGCAGAGCGAAGCACTTCTTGCCCAGCAGAACGTTGCCGCCGTAAGCAGAGTTGATGGACCAGATTGTGTTTTCCTCCGGGAACTGTACGATATAACGGTTCTCCGGATCAACATCAGCCTTGGAGTGCAGACCACGAACGAAGTCGTCCGAGGTATCGCCCAGGTTCTTGAATGCATCTACGCCCATACGAGTCATGATGTTCATGTTCAGAACAACATAGATGGAGTCAGTCAGCTCAACGCCAACCTTTGCCAGCGGAGAACCGATGGGGCCCATGGAGTACGGAATCACGTACATGGTTCTGCCCTTCATCACGCCGTCATACAGCGGAGTCAGCTTTGCCTTCATCTCTTCCGGATCCATCCAGTTATTGGTGGGGCCGGCATCTTCTTTATTCTTAGTGCAAATGAACGTACGATCCTCTACACGAGCCACGTCATTGGGCAGGGTGCGGTGATACAGACAGCCCGGCAGCTTGTCCTCGTTCAGATGATACATCTTGTCACGATCACCCTCCGGCAGAGAAGTAACCTCCTCTGTCAGAGCGTCCAGCTGTTCCTTAGAGCCGTCGATCCATACAACCTTGTCCGGCTTGGTCAGAGCGACCATTTCGTCCACCCATTGCAGCACATTTTTATTGTTTGTCAATGCCATTGGTACTACCTCCTAAATATTTCGCAGTTTTCCATACACCTGCATTTTCTGGATCGGATTTACAACTGACCCATTACAATTTATTATACCCAAATTCGAGAAGAATGTCAAGGGCTTTCGAAGAAATCCTAACTAATATTCAGACTGTGTTCATGTTTCAGATTCATATGTACACCAGAAAAAGACACTTCCGGCAAATGTGTTGTCCGGCGTTTTTTCACAACCTTATTTATGAGCAGAAATTCTCATTTCCAGTCCGTCAGTTCCATTGTTGCGCTGGCATTCAGACTGGAATCTGCACGAATCCCGGCATCGAAGGCATAGGAGCCAGCACATGCGATCATAGCACCGTTGTCACCGCAGAGAGACAAAGGCGGCATATATAAAGTATAACCATATTTGTCACAGGCTTTCTGCAAGGAATCCCGCACGCCGCTGTTGGCGGAAACACCGCCGGCAACGGCAATTTTTGTGTAACCATGTTCCCGGGCAGCCCGGATGGTATGGTCTGTGAGTACTTCCGCAATGGTTGCCTGGACAGATGCCGCCAGATCTTCCCGACAAACCGTTTCTCCCTTTTGCTGGGCATTGTGCAGAAGATTGACCACAGCGGTTTTCAATCCTGAGAAGCTGAAATCATAGGCATTTTCAGCGATTTTCGGTTTCGGCAGGGAAAACGCCTTCGGATCGCCCAGTCTGGACGCCTTGTCCAGATGTACGCCGCCGGGATAAGGGTACCCCATGGCACGGGCGCATTTGTCGAAGCATTCCCCTGCGGCATCGTCCCGGGTACGTCCCAGAATCCGGAATTCCGTATAAGACAGCACCTCCACAATATGGCTATGTCCGCCGCTGACCACCAGACAAAGATAAGGCGGCTTCAGATCGGGATGGGCAATGTAATTGGACGCAATATGTCCGGCGAGATGGTGTACCGGCACAAGGGGCTTTCCGGCAGTAAGTGCCAGTCCTTTGGCGAAATTCACGCCCACCAGCAGTGCGCCGATAAGTCCGGGATAAGCTGTCACTGCAATACCGTCCAGCTCGTCCAGGGTAACGCCTGCATCCTCCAGGGCTTTCTGCACGACCCAGAGGACGTTTTCACAGTGCCGCCGGGATGCGATTTCCGGCACAACGCCGCCGTATTGTTTGTGTTCCTCCACCTGTGAGGCAACCACATTGGAGAGTATCTCCGTGTGGTCTCTGGCAACGCTCGCTGCGGTTTCGTCGCAGGAGCTTTCGATTCCTAAAATCAGCATAATTTGCTTCACTCCTTATCTATCTTCTTCCCATGGATACTGTACAGCAATACGCTGTTCCGGATTTACATCAAATGTATACAGCACCATCAGGAACAGCCATTCCAATGGTTTCATCAGCACATATGTCAGATCAGCCCGAAATGGTGTTGTAATGATCTTCGACAGCGGATAGCCATAGGTATCATAAACGTGTCGGATTTTCCGGTGCATCCGGGGCAATTTTTCCCGAATCAGCTCTTCAAAAGCATTGGCAATACACAGCTGTCGGTTGACCACAATTGGATGTCCCAGCCGTGTCCCGAATCGAAGGGGACGTACCACCTTTTTATGACCGCCTGCGGCAACTGTACAAAGATAATGCCCGTCATACTCCAGTGGCGGCGGCGGAGTTTGTGTGGAAAAGGTCCAATCCGCGGTCATGGTAAATGCTTTCACCACGCCGTCCGGTCCCTGCCCGCAAAGAATCAGCACCAATTCCAGAAGTGCCGCCAACGGAAATACCAATGCAAAAGAAAAAAATCGCATGTGAGATGCTTTGGAAAGAAACTTGTACAGTTTTTCCACCCACCGATACCGGAACTGGGTTTTTCTTTTCTGAATCAATGCAGTCTGTTCCTTGATGTGATTATGCACGCCAGTCACTGACAGTAAGAGCAAATTGAAATGATATAAGTACAGCAGTAAAAATATGGGCTGATCCACATTTTTTGCAATCTGTATTGCATAGAGGATATTCATGATATTTCCGATCAAAACCGCACCAATGGCACTGGCAGACACCAGCGGCGGAAGATATTTCGGTTTGCAAAGCAATAAGACCATCAACCCTGCCACACCCACAAGACAAGGCAGGGCAAAAGAAAGCAGATGGGCTGAATCAATCATATTATGCAGTTGAAAACGATATATCGCCTCTGTATAATCTTTTCCGGAGAGATCCAATCCGCCAGCCAACAAAATCCAATAGAAGACCTGTCCGATGACCAGAGTCAAAACAGCAAATACTCTGGGGACAAATTTCTTTTTGGCAAGTGCATTCCAGAGATTGACACAAGTCAGAAACAATGGCACTCCGATGCAAATCACCAAAATAAAAAGCCATGCCACAATTTCACTGAAAAAATAACTATCATCCATTTTTCGTTCCGCCTTTCTCAGGAATATTCTTCCGTCTCGGCTCATACCACGCCAGACCGCAGTACCCATCCCATTCCATGACAATTCCAGTGCAGGAGATCTCCAGACAGGCAAAAGCTGTGCCAATACGTTTCAGACAGGTCTGCAAGTCAATATCCAGAAAAAAGGTAGTCCGTTCTTTGTTCGCATCAACATAGCCGCCGTGAGAGATCCAGAAATTGTGCTCGGTATGCAAGTGCTCCAGAACCTCCTGCAAATCTTCTTGAGTGAAACGATATTCCTTCTGTTTCCATTCTTCTGTACCGTCCGGCTTTCTCGTCACACTGCCATAGAATTTTCCGCCATTCAGCCTGCCGTTCTGAAACCGCATCCGGAGAAGGTTTGTCCGCATTGCCATCAGATAGGTATTCTGGGAATTGGACGGTTCCACGCAGACGCCCTCCAGCTCCATAATCCAATCGGTTCCCTCCTGATATGTCCGTTTCAGGTAAGCATCATGATAATTGAAATGTTCCGCCTCATTGACTGATTGATATTTCATATATTGTCACCCACTCTCGTCATAAGCACAGCACCTTCCTCCGGATTCTGATAATATCGCTTCCGGAATCCCACCTGCGCATACCCCAGGGACTGATACAGTGCAATGGCAGCCCCATTGGACTCCCGCACCTCCAGCCAGAAATCCCACGCCGGATATTGTTCATGTGCCCACTCCAGCAACAGTTTCCCCACACCCTGCCGCCGGAATGCCGGATGTACGGCAATATCATCCACACTCATTTCCATTCCGGCACGGGACAATACCAGATAGCCGCACACCGTCTCACCGGAAACGGCGCACCAGATCTGATTATTCTCACTTTCCAGTGTCTGCCGGAACAACGTCTCCGACCAGGGATCGGGAAAGGACAAGGCTGCGATCTCTGCAATGACAGGCAAATGCACACTTTCTGCCGCTACCACCTTAACCCTTTGCTTCATACCAGCTCTCTCCCATGCTGACATCTGCCGTCAGAGGTACCGGGAATTGCGCCTGTTTTTCCTCCGGCAGCGAGTTCCGGATCACGTTCTGCATCTCTTCTCCCAGTACCTTCGCAGCTGACATCGCATACATCTGCGGCACTTCCACAATCAGTTCATCGTGCACCTGCAAAATCAGTCTGGCACTGGGCACAGTCTTTTGCAGCCGCAAGTATACATGAATCATAGCAAGCTTGATAATATCCGCCGCTGTCCCCTGAATCGGCGTATTCATGGCAATACGCTTGCCGCTTGCCTGCACCATTTTGTTGGACGCCAGCAGCTCCGGCACTGGTCTGCGGCGGTTGAAATAGGTGGTCACATAGCCGTTGATCTTCGCCTGTTCCACTGTCTTTTCCATAAATGCCCCAACGCTCGGGAACTGCGCCATATAATTCCGGATATACCGGTTTGCCTCCTGGACGCTGACATGAATATCCTGGGACAGCGAAAATGCTCCCATACCATAGAGAATGCCGAAGTTGACCGCCTTTGCGGCACTTCGCATGGACGGCGTTACCATTTCCGGCGGCATCCCGAATACCTGCGCCGCTGTTGCCGCATGAATATCCGCACCGCTGAGAAATGCCTCCTGCATCTGCTTGTCGCCGCTGAGATTTGCCAGAAGCCGCAATTCGATCTGGCTGTAGTCTGCATCCAGCAGAACATAGCCATCCCGTGCCACAAAAAATTTTCGCATATTCCGTCCCAGTTCTGTCCGCACGGGAATATTCTGCAAATTCGGTTCCGTAGACGAGATACGTCCCGTTCTCGTCTCCGTCTGCTTGAATACGGTGTGGATTCTGCCGTCCTCGCCGATGGTTTTCAGTAGTCCGTCTACATAGGTAGATTTCAGCTTGGAATACTGCCGCCATTTCAGCACATAGTCCACAATGGCATACTCTCCCCGCAGCTTTTCCAGAATATCTGCATTGGTGGAATAACCGGTCTTTGTTTTCTTTCCGTGGGGCAGCTGCATCTCCCCGAAGAGTACATCTCCCAGCTGCTTCGGCGAACCGATGTTGAATTCGTGCCCTGCCGCATCGTAGACCATCTGCTGCATTTCCTCGATCTGTTCCGACAGATACACGCCGAATTCCCTGACGCCTTTCTGGTCAATGGCTACGCCCGTATGCTCCATTGCCGCCAGCACCACCGTCAGCTGATGCTCATACTCCAGTAGTTCCTTCATGCCCTGTTCATCCACCATGCGTCCCATTGCAAGGTACAGTTCCAGCAGCGCCGCCAGATCTGCATTTTCTCCCAGGCTTTTCTGATAGGGCACATGATATGTCACGCAGAGCCGTTCGATCTCATAGGACGTAGTGGTGGGATTCAGAAGATACGCTGCAATTTCTCCGTCCACCGCTGTAGGCAGTTCCCCATCCGGCACAATGCCCTTTGACAGCAGATAACGATACTGGGGCTTTGCACCAAAGGTAAGGCGATTCCGCTGGAACATCCGCTTCAAAAGAGCTTCATCCTCCGTCAGATAGACCACACCCGGCGTATCTGGATGAATCACACGCAGCAATTTTCCATCAAACAGACAAGCGGGAAATGTACCCGGCATTGCACGATCCCACTGCTGCATGATATCTGCCGTTAAAGGCTGTTCTTCCAGCGGCTGTACTGGCTGTGCATCGGAAGTTTCAGCCGATGTCTCTGTTCCATCTCCGGACAGCTTCAGCTTGTCCAGAAGCTTCGCCATTTCCAATTCCAGCAGCAGCTTCCGCACTTCCTCATTCTGTACCGGCTGAGGCTGATATTGCGTTACATCCGTTTCAATGGGTACATCTGTCACAATCGTCGCCAGCCATTTGCTCTGCTTGGCGGCATCCACACCCTTTTCCAATTTGCCGTACACGGATTTCGTCAGCCCTGCTTCATCCAGATGGGCGTAGAGATTCTCCACCGTAGCCCACTCCTGTATCAGCTTGGACGCCGTTTTCTGCCCGATACCTGCAACGCCGGAAATATTATCGGAGCTGTCCCCCATGAGGGCTTTCAGATCAATGAGAGATAAAGGCGCAAAGCCATATTCTTCCCGGAAACGCTGGGGGGTATAGGGAATAGTCTCCTTATTGGTGGCAAGACGTACAGTGACATGGTCATTCACCAGCTGCAGGCTGTCCCGGTCACCAGTGAGGATGACGCATTCCCCGTTCTGCGCCGTACATGCTGCCGCAAGGGTGCCCAGAATATCATCTGCCTCGTAGCCCTCGCAGGTCACTACACGGATACCCAGCAGCGTCAGCAGCTGCTTCACATAGGGCAGCTGCATGGCAAGCTCCTCCGGCATTCCCTTGCGGTTCGCCTTATAGGTATCCACCGCCTTGTGCCGGAATGTGGGCTGGCGCAGGTCAAAGGCAACTGCCACAGCGTCAGGTTGCACCTCCGAAATGTTCTTCAGGTAGATATTCATAAATCCAAAAATGGCGTGGGTAAACACACCCTTGGTATTGCTCAAGGGGCGTATACCATAAAACGCCCGGTTTAAGATACTGTTTCCATCAATGGCAAGTAATTTCATGTGTGCCTCCTGTTTTGAAAGGCAATACCGCACAAAGATTGTGCGTCAGATGCGCCGTCAGATTTTTCGTCAGA
>JBJFHO010000222.1:0-31704 GCA_051893675.1 Ruminococcus sp.
TTTTTCATAACCACATTGGTGCCTTTCGCAGAAAGGCGGATTATAAATATGAAAACAATCGGAATTATCGGTGCAATGCCATCCGAACTCGTGGATATCCGTGCAGGATTGCCGGATTCAGATATTCAGAAAAAGGCAGGCTTCGACTACTATGTGAACCAGGTAGGAGATACCCGTGTGGTACATGTTTGCAGTGGTATTGCCAAGGTCAATGCGGCAGTCTGCACCCAGGCGCTCATTGACACATTCGAACCAGATGCCATCATCAATGCCGGTATTGCCGGGGGAATGAACCGGGATGTTCATGTCTGCGATGTGGTAGTTTCCAACGAAGTACTCCCCCATGACCTAGATCTGCATTTTTTGCAGGATTATCCGCCCTACTGCGGCATTTATCCCGCTGACAAAGCGCTCATGGATCTGGCACTGAAAACCTGCGCAGAATTTGATGTGAAAGCATTTACCGGGCGCATTGTCTCCGGCGAGGCGTTTATCTCTGACAATGCTGTCAAGGCGGACATTCTCAATCGACTGGATCCCTATGCAGTAGACATGGAAAGCTCGGCTGTGGGACACTGTGCTTATCTGAATCAGGTACCCTTTGTGAGCATCCGCTGCATTTCGGATAATGCGGACGATGAAGGTGCTATGGCCTTTGACCAGTTTGAGAAGATTGCGGCAAAGCGTGTGGCGGATATTGTGCTGCGAATGGTGGAAGTATTTTGAAGTCAGATAAACGATTTACATTCGCTCCGCTGCTGATTTTCTGTAGCTTACTATTAAATGGATGCAGCCCTTTTGTGAACAAATCGGAATGGCCTCCTTCTCCAGAAGTCATAGAATCTTATCTGGAACAGGCATATTCCTCTGATTTTACCTATATTTCCAAGGCTGATATTGACGAAGAAAACTGGGTTTGGGACAAAGGAGAAGATTCTGCTGTATCTGCATTTGTATTTGAAGATGAAAATAGCATTTCATTTACTGCGGTTGCCTACAGAACAAAACAAATGGTGGGGAGTTGTCCTGCCGTCAAAGAAAATTACCGTACAGCATTTGTCAATCACCGCATGCAGGAAATATCTGAAGAATATCAGGTACATCTCACGCCGTTTGACTGTGGTATGTATGATACAAACGCTGTGATATCGGTAACTGGAGAAGATGACCTGGCACCTGCGCTGGATTTTATTATGAAAGCAATGGAAAATCAGCCTGTCCTCCTTGAGCCGGACATAGACCTTGGATGGTATCCACTGCTTTGGTATTCCCGTTCTCCGGAAATCTGCATTTCTTACCATCAGAAAGAAATGGAATCATACTCTGCCTTTTCGCTTGAAACATTGGAATATGAAGAGGAACTGGAAAGATTAAAGCAGGAACTTTCTACTTTGCAGACAGCAGCGTTGGAGTCATAAAGGAGAAACCTGAAATGGAATTGTCGCTTTCCTATCTTCTGGCATTTCTCGCACTGTGCATTGCACTTGCGATTGCCTGTATTGTCACGGATATTTGTCTGTATTTTTCCAAGAAAAAGAGATCTGTGCAATTTGTCCTTGCCTCTATCGGAAGCATTCTTTTTGCATGTATTCCAACAGCACTCTGTTTGTTTGGATTTCTTGCAATTTTACTGATATTCACATTGATTCTGTACAACGTTGTTCTGACAATTTTGTATTTTCGCAAGCATTCAGGAAAATAATGATTCTCAGCAAACCGGAGGTGAACATCCGTGACACTCGCAGATATTTCTGTCGAAGAACAAGAAATCAAAAGAAAGTTTACCAAAAAAAGAAAAAATGCGAAGATATTTTATGGGCTGGGAATTGTCATTTTTGCTTTTCTCGTCATCGTAGATATATGTACTTCAACTTCTGAAACGCCCATCGCAGACGGATTGCTCATATTCGGCATACTGATTCTGGTCGCTACTTTGTGGCATATTTTAATCTTGTTTTGTTATCGGAAAGAAGAAGAAAAAGCCCTTGCAGAATGTGCTTCTGCAAAACGGATGCTGGAAAAAGAATCACGGAAATACGCTGTACAGGATGCACTGATTTCTCTCACTAAGGAAAAGAAACAGAAACCACGTCCGACAAACTGTCCGAACTGCGGCGCATTACTGCATGGGAATATCTGCGACTATTGCGGTGCGCATATTGCAGAAGCATAATTTGTTCAACCGAGACCGAGGTGACCCCAATGACCCTACAACAGCTCCAATACATCATTGCCATTGCGGAACACGGTTCCATCAGCGAAACGGCGAAACAGCTTTACATTGCCCAGCCCACCCTGTCCAGCGCCGTCCGGACGCTGGAGGAGGAATTCGGCATTACCATTTTCCACCGTTCTCCACGAGGCATTACCCTGACGGAAGACGGCAGGGAATTTTTGTCCTATGCCCGGCAAGTGGTGGAACAGGCAGACCTGCTCCACCAGCACTATGGCGCCGTGCGGCAAACCAGCCAGCGCTGTGCCATTTCCACCCAGCATTATGCCTTTGCAGTGGATGCTTTTGTGCGGCTGGTGCAGCGGCTTTCGCCGGAAGCATACGAGTTTACGCTCCGGGAAACACGTACCCATGAGATCATGGAGGATGTGCGGAATTTTGACAGTGAGATCGGGATTCTCTATCTCAGCAGCTTTAACGAAAAGGTCATCCGTGCCATGCTGGAAGAATACGGGCTGGAGTTTCATTCCCTGGTGACAGCGGAACCCCATGTATTTCTCCGTGCCAGCCATCCTCTTGCAGGACAGGCTGCGGTTACTACAGCTGACCTGGAACCATACCCATTCCTCTGCTTTGAACAGGGCATGCACAATTCGTTCTATTTTGCAGAGGAACTGCTCAGCACCATCCCCCATCGGAAGTGCATCCGGGTCAGCGACCGGGCAACGCTGTTCAACCTGCTCCGGGGCGTACAGGGATATACCATTTGCAGCGGCATGGTCAGTGCGGAGCTGAACGGCGGCGACATTGTTTCCGTACCCCTGGACACTGCCGAACGCATGGAGATCGGGTGGATCTCCAACCCGAAAACCCAGTCCAGCCGGGCTGCACAGATGTATATTCAAGAGCTGCGTCAGGTTCTGGAGGAATATCAGGGGACGAAAATCTAAGCAAACAGCGAAACGGCATACCGTCGTGGAAAGGCGGTATGCCGTTATTTTTATGGGCTATTCGTTACAGGGCAGAGTGCTTACGAGGTGAACCAGGAATTTCAGGAGAATGAGGGCATCATCGTTGCCCAGTTCGCTGTTGCCGTTGCAGTCGGCATTTGCGGCTGCCCGGTCATTCAACGTTACAGCTCCGGCGGCGGCTTTATTCAGAAGTACGGCATCAGTGATGTCTACTCTGCCGTCCAAGTTGGTGTCGCCGTAGAGGATGTCGGGGTTGGCAGGTGTGTTAAAAGTGCTTGAGCCATTGGATTCTGTGAGAGTTGTTTCGATAGTTGTGGTTGCTGTGGTAGTAGTTTCTGTTATTTCTGTTGTTGTCGTGGTTTGAGGTACCTCTTCATAATAGATTGTAGCAGCTTCCACAAGGCAAGCTTCCTCTGCAATCTCTATAGTATTCCAATCTTCTTCCGTTCCCGCATAATAAATTACACCTGTATAATAAAATGTTTCCGCAGTAAGAAAATCACCTGATGGACATGTTGTATTATAAAAAGAGCGATGCCCTATATATGTTATACTCTTTGGAATATACACTTCTTTTAAATTACCACAATATGCAAAAAATCCACCTGAAAATGGACCAGTATAGTCCGGTATTTCTGTTAATTGCGCAGATAGTCTAACTCTCTCTAATTTTTTACAACTGCCAAAAACATCTTCTCCGACTTGCGTCACACTATCTGGCATGTCAATTGAGGTTAAATTAGAACAATTATAAAACGCCTCTTTTCCAATGCTCTCAACACCTTCTGAAAATTCGACAGAATTCAAACCAGTGCAGCCAGAAAAAGCCCCCTCACCGATATGAATCACACTCTCAGGAATTGTGATTGAAGCAAGGCCTTTATAACCATAAAAAACATAATCCTTAACATATTCTATACCAGATGGAATTACAATATCTGTTTTATTATCATTATTGATGTAAAAATTCTCAGCATAATATAGTGGATTTGAAAAGCATGTCGTAAATCTTTCACATTCAAAGTCAATGTTGCACCATGCTTCTAAATCTGTAATATATACTGAAGTCAAACTACTGCAACCAACAAATGCACAAAGTCCAATAGTCTCCATACTCTTCGGAATAGCAATGCTGATTAAACTCGTACAGCCCTGAAATGAATAAGCGCTTATCTTTGTCACACCATCTGGAATAGTAATATCTCCGCTACAAGTTTTTCCATCAATCAAAATACCATTAACAATAACCAACGGATTTTCTGCTTGCTTTGCAGCTAACCAGGGCGTATAATCAAAAGCAAAATTTCCAATGTATGTCACACTATCTGGTATTACAATACTGGATAGGGACGTACACCCTTCAAAAGCCCATGTTCCAATACTTGTGACACTATCTGGGATCGTAACACTAGTTAGAGATGAACAACCCAAAAATGTACTAGATGCAATACTTGTCACTGGTAAACCATCAATCTCTGAGGGAATCTCCACCTCTACTGCTGCTTCATCACAGAACATAATTTCAATTGTTCCATTATCTAAAACATCATACACCAAATCGCCATAGGTACCACTCTCTCCGGCTTCCACCGCACTGACCGTCCACGGCACACTCACTGCAAAAATCACCCCGGCAGCCACTGCCGCCAGTAGTCGTTTTCCAATCCGCATCTTCCATTCTCCTTATATCATTTTTTATATCATTTTTTCAAAGCACGTCACATGTGACAGTATTTGCTTCATTATAACATATTTTCCCACCTATGTCAATCACCTATTTGACAACAATTTCCTCGCATGTCCTGCCACATACGTCACCACCCATCCATTGAATATTCCTGCCGGCACTGCAAACAGCACCAGTATCGGGAAATAATTCGCCACAAGCGTCGTCCCCATCAAAAGTGCCGCCATGACCAGCTGCCCCACAATGTGCAGAATTGATCCCACCATACTCACAAACCACAGATTCCGGGACAGCACCCGATGCAAAAGTGCCATACCGCAGAAACTCAGCAGACCGCCGCATAGGGAATACAGCAGCATCACCGGCTGACCGCAGAACAATCCACTCAGCACAATCCGCACCAGCAGCACCGCCAGGGCATCTCCGGGACGCTCCATCTCCATGACCAGCAGCGTCACTGCATTGGCAAGTCCTAGCTTCACCCCCGGCAACGGTACCGGCAGCGGAATCTGCGCCTCCACCAGGAACAACGTCAGCGCCATGCAGGCATATAATCCGCAGCGGATATTACGTCTGAGCGTCGATTGCGTCTGCATTTTCCGTTCCTCTTTCTACAATGGTGATCATAACACGGTGCGGCAGGCAGATGATAGATTCCCCCGGCTTTGAGATCTGTCCCGTTTTCACACAGAGATGATCCGGACAGGATGCGGATACCATCTGGATATAGCCTGTCCCAATTTCTATAATGTTGTCCTCCGTCCCCTCTGGTATAGAGATCCGCTCCGGTACAGCATAGGTCTGCCCCAAATCATAGGTGTACAGTACTTCGCCGTCCACGGATATTTCTGCTATGCCAACATCACTTTTCTTCTGCTGTATCTGCCGCCAGATTGTCCAGCCTCCGGCACCTGCAAGAATGACAGCTGCGATCACCAGACACAAAATACGCTGTTTTCCCACTGCTGCACCGCCTTTCTTATGGCAATACCGTACAAAGCCGACAGGCGCTCTTTGTGCGGTGTTGCCTTATTACTTTCCATTATAACAGACTTCCCCGAAATGTCAAGCATCGCCCGGAAATGGGAAATCCAGTTACATTCGCCGACCGTTTGACCGGAAACGAAGCTTCCTTTGATTGCCCGTCCTGTCACCGCAGATTTTCCAAACAACTCCTAAAAATCCACGGTGGATTCTGACAGATATTTTTTTGCCCATCCGCTATAATGGAGGGTACCAAATCATCACACACGGATTTTCAACAGAAAGGACGTCTCTGCCATGCGCAACCAAAATCCCCAGCTTCTCCGCCGCCCTCGTATTCCACATTTTGCCCTGGAAGGAGGCGGCGGTTTTCTCTCCGGTCTGCTCCTCGCCGGTACCTTTGTGGGTACGATGACATCACCGCTCCCCATTGCCATTGCCGCCAATCTCAGCTCGGTAGGTGCCGCCGCCGTACTCGTGGGCAGTCTTATTTCATATATGCTCTCCGGCACCATGCTGGATAATCTTCCTCTGGTATTCGCTCTCGTTGTCGTGGTCTGCCTGCGGATGCTGAAACGTCCCCCGAAAACTGCCGCCGGTATGGCATGCAGTACGGGACTTTGCGTATTTCTCTCAGGCATCGCCGTCTCCCTGATCTTTCACGCCAGCGGCGCAGAGGTCATCGGATACACCATGACTGCCGGTCTCACCGGATGCGCCTCCTATTTCATGCACGCTGTATTCCATAGTATGCGCAAAACGGGGAAAATCCCGCTGCGTTCCACTGACGGCTGTGCTGCCGCCGTGGTATTGATCCTCATCATCGCCGCACTGAGCTGCTACAGCATTCCCGCTATGAATGCCGGATGCGTTATCGGTGCTGCTATCACCCTCATCGGCGCACGGAAATTTCGCTGTGCCGGTGGTGTGATCTGCGGCGCACTGACTGCCTGCGGCACTATTCTCGGCGCATCGGATGCAGGAATGCCTATGCTCATCCTGCCAGTAGCTGGTCTGCTGGTAGGTTATCTTTCTGACAGAAACCGGTTTTCCATTGCTTCCGTATTCTTCCTCTTTTCCCTCATGGCACTCATTACCTTCGGTACAGATCTGCTCCAGTTTTCCGCTGTACTCAACCTGTTTCTGGGCAGCGTGGCATTCTTGTTCCTGGATGCCGCCTGTCTGGACAAATGGCTTGTTACCGACCTGCCTGACAACTCGGATTCCACGCAGCCCCTTTCTTCTCGTCTGCAATATATGGCAAGCGCAATTCACAGCGTCCGGGAAGATACCAACGCCATTGCCGCACTGCTCCCTCAAGAAGAACTGACACGGGATGTCACCAGAGAAGTCTGCGAAACCGTCTGCGGCAGCTGCCGGAGCAAGCTGCGGTGCTGGGAATCGGAATACGAAGAGACTCTTGCCGGATTCCGGAAGATGGAATCCCACACTGGTGCAAATCTGCCTCCAGTTCCGCCGGAGCTTGCACATTGCAGCCGCACGGAACGTCTCCGTGCCCTGTTCTCCCGGCACGCCGCAGACCGCCGCAAGGCACGTTTTCTGGCTGCTCGTACTGCTGAGAGCCGAACGGTGCTTCTGGAACAACTGGCTGCCGCTGAGGATTTACTAACGGCAACCAGCAGCCAACTGCATGTCCGCTATAGCAGTGAACTCAGCGAATCTGTCCGCCGCCGTCTTATCCGCTATGGCTATCCCTGCGATTCTGCTGCGGTGTACTACACCAGCTCCGAACGAATGATCATCGAAATGTGCTGTCGGGATCATGGGCTGGACGGCTGTCTGCCTACCATCCGGCATATCCTTTCGGAATCCCTGAACCTGACTCTGGAGGAACTGGACCCCATTTATTCCGGTGACTGTATCCGTTACCGACTGTGCCAGCGCCCGAAATACCGTCTGGAACACTATTCCTCTGCACTCCACGCCCACCAGGAGACCATCTCCGGCGACACTACCATTGCCTTTACGGACAATGCCGGGAATCCCTATCTGGTTCTGTCCGATGGCATGGGCACTGGAAAAAATGCTGCGGTGGAATCCCGCATGACAACGGAAATGTTCCGCAAGTTCATTAGCGGCGGCGTTTCCGGAACAGCCGCTGTCCGTATGATGAACGGGCTTCTGCTGACAAAATCTCCTCAAGAGACCTTCGCCACCCTGGATGTGGCACAGTTTGATCTGGATGCCGGAGAACTGACTATGATGAAATCCGGCGCTGCCGCTACTCTCATTCGCCACGCCGGAAAGGTCTCCCGCATCAGTGCCCAGACCTTTCCTCTTGGACTGGAGCCGGAGGGAGAAACTGCTGTCCGCCATGTTTCCCTCTGCCCGGATGATATTATCCTGATGCTGTCCGACGGCGTCAGTGAGGATGCCTATCCCCTGATCCGGCAGCTTCTGGAAAGCAGCAGTGATCTGGAACAGATCGTCAATGAAATCTGCCAGAAAGCGGATATTTTTGCAGGAGGAAACAGGCGTGATGACGTCACTGTATGTGCCGCAAGACTTCTGCCGTCATAAACAAAACCGATATTTTCCAGGCGTATTTTATTCAGTTGTGCAAGTTGCACAAATTTAACCCTGGAAACTGGGCGTTTATATGAATTTTACTGGATGGTACAAAAAAAACTTGCATTGTATTCCTATTTATGTTAAAATATGAATAGAAAACAAAAGGAGGGTATGCTATGCTTTCAACGCAGAAATCCACCGCAAATGATTTTCCCCTTTATCTATTCCACCAAGGAAAAAATTTTGAGGCACATAAATTCTTCGGTGCACACCCGTTCCGGCGTGGCCGGGGACAGTTTTACCGCTTTCGTGTATGGGCACCCAGAGCGAAAAGCATCTCTGTCATCGGCTCGTTCAACAACTGGGACCGCACCTGCAATCCTATGGAGAAGATCTCGGATACCGTATGGGAAGCAGAGATACCGCGTCTGAAGCAATTCGACAGCTATAAGTATAGTATTGAGACAGAAGACGGACAAATTCTGGATAAGGCTGATCCTTACGCATCTCATTATGAAAGACGTCCGGGAACAGCTTCGAAACTGTTTGAAAGTACGTACACGTGGCAGGACCAGGCGTGGTACGCTGAAAAAAAGAAACACAGTCCCTATAAAAGCCCCATGAACATCTATGAGGTCAATATCTCTTCCTGGAAGCGAAAGCCGGAGGAAAAGTTCCCTAGCTATATCGGCTTTGCACAGGAGATCATTCCCTACCTCCAAAAGATGTCTTATACCCATATCGAATTCATGCCGCTGACGGAATATCCCTTTGACGGCTCCTGGGGATATCAGGTAACGGGATATTTTGCGCCCACCTCCAGACACGGCACACCGGATGATTTCCGCCAGATGATCGACATGTTCCATCAGGCAGGCATCGGTGTCATCCTTGACTGGGTACCGGCACACTTCCCGAAGGATCCCATGGGACTCTGCGAATTCGATGGTTCCTATTGCTATGAATATGCAGATCCCCTGAAAATGGAACATAAAGGCTGGGGTACACGTGTCTTTGACTACGGCAAGGGCGAGGTCTGCTCGTTCCTGATCTCCAGCGCCTGCTGCTGGCTGGAGGACTTCCATCTGGACGGTCTCCGTGTAGATGCAGTGGCATCTATGCTCTATCTGGACTACGACCGGCGTGACGGCGAATGGCGTCCCAATGTCTACGGCGGCCATGAGAATCTGGAGGCAGTTGACTTCCTGCGGCATCTGAACGAAGCTGCATTCTCCCGCAATCCGGATATTCTTATGATCGCAGAAGAATCCACAGCATGGCCTCTCGTCACAAAGCCGACGGATATCGGCGGTCTGGGCTTCAACTTTAAATGGAACATGGGCTGGATGAACGATATGCTCAGCTATATTTCGCTGGATCCCATTTATCGTGCTTTCAACCATGACAAGCTGACATTCTCCTTCTTCTATTGCTTCTCGGAGAATTACATACTGCCCATTTCGCATGACGAAATCGTCTACGGCAAATGCTCTATGCTCCAGAAAATGAGCGGTCAGAACGATCCGGAGAAATTCTCCTCCTACCGTGCTTTCCTGGGATATATGATGGCGCATCCCGGAAAGAAACTGCTCTTTATGGGTCAGGAATTCGCACAGAGAAATGAGTGGAATTTCGAAACACAGCTGGATTGGGATCTCCTGGAACAGCCTGCCCATCAGCAGATGGAGCTGTTCTCCCAGGATCTGAACAAATTCTATCTGGAAAATTCACCCCTGTGGCAGGATGATGATTCATGGCAGGGCTTCAGCTGGATCTCCCATGATGACTATCAGCAGAGCGTCATTGCATTCCGCCGGATCGATGATGATGAAAATGAGATCATCGCCGTCTGCAACTTCTGCCCGGTACAGCGCAATGACTATAAAATCGGCGTTCCCAAAGAGGGACGCTATCAGGTGGTATTCAATACAGACGCAGCAAGCTACGGCGGCAGCGGTGTGACAGAAAAGAAATTTGAGTCACTCCCCATTGCAATGCACGGCTTTGAACAGTGCATTTCTATGACGCTGGCACCTTTGTCTGTGATTTACTTGAAATATGTTCCCGTGAAAAAGCGTGCACCCCGCAAGGCAGCAGCTGCAAAAACACCGGCAAAGCCTAAAAAGACCGGAACAACCAAAAAAGCGGCAGTTCGTCCTGCAAACGGCACAGCTTCATCATAATCAGAATATCTCATTCATTTGGAATTTGAATCTATTTTAGGAGGAGTATCATGAAGATCAAGAAAAAATGCGTCGCCATGCTGCTGGCGGGCGGTCAGGGCAGCCGTTTGTATGCGCTGACACAAAAAGTAGCAAAGCCTGCGATCCCCTACGGCGGTAAAAATCGTTTCATCGACTTTCCGCTGTCCAACTGCATCAATTCCGGTATCGACACTGTCGGCGTACTGACACAGTACCAGCCTCTGGTGCTCAATGAGTATATCGGAAACGGTCAGCCCTGGGATCTGGATAAAATGCATGGCGGCGTCCACGTACTTCCGCCTTATCAGACCGCTGCAGGTGCCTCCTGGTATGAAGGTACTGCAAATGCGATCTATCAGAACATGGCATTCATTGAACGGTATGATCCGGAATATGTCATCGTTCTGGGCGGCGACCACATCTACAAGATGGACTATTCCAAGATGCTTGATTATCACATCGCCAACGAAGCAGACAGCACCATTGCAGTTATCGACGTACCTCGTTCCGAGGCGTCCCGTTTCGGCATCATGACCTGCGACGAAAAGGGCAGAGTCGTTGATTTCGCTGAAAAGCCGAAGGAACCCAAGTCTACGCTGGCTTCGATGGGTATCTATGTATTCACATGGAGCAAGCTCCGCAAATATCTCATTGAAAATGAAAATGCCAATACCGGCTCTAAGGATTTCGGTAAGGATATTATCCCCTCCATGCTGAACAACAACGAGCGTCTTTTCGCCTATGAATTCGAGGGCTACTGGAAGGATGTCGGCACGCTGGACAGCTTGTGGGAAGCAAATATGGATCTGCTCAGCCCCAATGTTCCCCTGGATCTGTACGATCCGGATTGGAAGGTATATTCCCGTCACAACAACATGCCGCCTCAGTATATCGGCGAAAATGCCCATATCGAAAACTCCATGATCACAGAGGGCAGCGTGGTTGACGGAACGGTTGACTTCTCTATTATTTCCTCCGGCGTCACCATTGAAGAGGGCGCATCTGTCAAGTACAGTATCGTTATGCCCGGCAGTATCATCAAAAAGGGCGCTGTGGTGGAATATGCCATCATCGGTGAAAATTGCGTCATCGAATCGGATGCAGTCATCGGCATGAGTCCGGAATCTGTTCCGAACCGTGACGACTGGGGCATCGCCGTTACCGGACACAACATCACCATTTCTTCCGGCAAGCGCGTACTTCCGAAAGAAATTATTTCCGAAAATCTGTAAAGGCGGTGGCAACAATGAGTATCAATCAGAATGTATTAGGATTAATTTTCGCAAGCATCAACGATTCCGCAGTGATCGATCTGACAAAGCTGCGCACCATGGGCTCTATCCCCTACGGCGGCCGTTATCGTCTGGTAGACTTTCCGCTTTCCAATATGGTAAACTCCGGCATCACCGAAGTGGGCGTCATTACGAAATCCAATTACGGCTCCCTGCTGGATCACCTGGGTTCCGGCCGTGAGTGGGATCTGGCTCGTAAAAAAGGCGGCTTGCATCTGCTTCCGCCCTTTAGCCAGTCCAATGGCGGTACATACCAGGGACGTCTGGAAGCGCTGAGCAATATCTGGAGCTTTGTAGAGCATACACGTGCAAAATATGTGATCCTGGCAAACAGCGATCTGATCACAACCATTGATTTCAACGATGCACTGAAACAACATCAGGAAACGGATGCGGATATTACAGTCATCTATGCAAAGGGACTGTACAACCGTGACAAGAGTACAAACGGCTGCATTCTTCAGATCGACGAAGAAAACACCATCAAGGAAGTACTCACCAATCCGATGATGTCCGGCGAATGCAACATCTCCCTGGATATGTTTATCATGAACACGGAATTCCTGAAGCAGGTGGTTCTGGAGGCAATCAGCAAGAACCAGAAGAGTCTCATCCGCAATGTGCTCCAGGCACGGAAGGATGAATTCCTGTTCAAGGCATATGAGCACAAGGGCAGCTTCTATAAGATCGACAGTCTGGAAGCATATTACAAGGCAAATCTGGCGCTGCTGGATACCAAAACCAGAAACAGCATTTTCTCCAGTGAAGCCCCCATTTATACCAAGGTGGGCGACAATGCGCCGGTAAAATATGGTCTGGAATCCACTGTAAAGAATTCTCTGGTGGCTGATGGCTGTATGATCGAGGGAACAGTGGAAAACTGCGTTCTGTTCCGTGGCGTAAAGATCGGAAAGGGTGCTGTTGTTCGCAACTGTGTTCTGATGCAGAGCACGGAAATCGGCGAAGGCTGCAATATTGATTCTATTGTAGCTGACAAAAACGTATCCATTTCTGCTAATCGTGTACTGACTGGTTCTGCGGATTATCCGCTGTATCTGGGCAAAAAGGCAAAAATCTAACATGATTTAAATAAAGTGTGCTGCCGTACAGAGCCGTCCTCCACAGATACCAAACAATCTGTGCAACGGTTCTTGCGGCAGTTTGCTATGAAAGGAAGATTGTACCATTGAAAATACTTTTCGCTGCCAGTGAGGCACTTCCCTTTGCGGCTTCCGGCGGACTCGCCGATGTTGTGGGCTCCCTGCCGGCTGCCATCAGCCAGAACGAGGAAATGGACTGCCGGGTTGTTATGCCCCTTTACCGTTCCATCCAGCCGGATGTACGCAATCAGATGACATTTCTGACCGATATTACTGTAGAGGTTGGCTGGCGGAAACAATACTGCGGTATCTATACCATAAAAGTGGGCAAGGTGACCTATTATCTGCTGGACAATCCCTATTATTATATGCGTGACGGCATGTACGGCTTCTATGACGACTGCGAACGATTTGTCTTTTTCAGCCGTGCCGTACTGGAGATCCTGCCTGCCATTGACTTCAAGCCGGATATTATCCATTGCAACGACTGGCAGACTGCCATGGTACCGGTATTCTACCAGGTACTGTACAAATATCACCAGGAATACGAAAATATCCGCATCATCTACACCATCCACAACATTCAGTATCAGGGCGTTTACGGCAAGGAAGTCATTACGGAGCTAATGGGCATTCCCACCTATCACACCAGTCTGCTGGAATTTGATGGTATGGTAAATCTCATGAAAGGCGCCATTGAAACGGCTGATCGTATTACTACCGTCAGCCCCACATATGCAAAGGAGATCCTCGACCCGTGGTACTCCTACGGCATGGACCGTGCGCTGGTGCGGCGGCAGGATCCCATTGTGGGTATTCTCAACGGCATTGATGTGGAGGGATACAATCCGGAAACAGACCCGAATATTCCGAAGAACTACACCGTTTCTAAAATGGCTGGCAAAAAGGAATGCCGGAAGAAGCTGCTGGCAGAATGCGGTCTTACGGCAGGTGACGCACCGGTTATTGGTATTGTGACACGATTTGTGGCACACAAGGGTATTCAACTGGTACAGCAGACTTTCCAGGAGATGCTCCGGCTGGGCTGCCGTTTTGTGGTTCTTGGCAGCGGCGAAAAGCTGTATGAGGACTTCTTCCGGGAGATGCAGGATGCTTATCCGGAACAGGTACACGTGACACTGGGATTTGTTCCAGCAATGGCTCGGCGGATCTATGCCGGTGCAGACATGTTCCTCATGCCGTCTCAGAATGAGCCGTGCGGTCTGGCACAGATGGTGGCAATGCGGTATGGTACCATTCCCATTGTCCGGGAAACCGGCGGTCTGAAGGATTCTGTCTTTGACGCAGGCGGCGAAAACGGCAACGGCTTTACCTTTAAGACATATGATGCCTATGACATGCTGGATGCAGTAAAGCGTGCTTGTGCGCTCTTTGAGGACAAGCGCAAGTGGAATGCCCTGGTGCGTCACGCTATGAAGTGTGATTACAGCTGGAATGTTTCGGCGGAGAAGTATATGGAGTTGTATCGGTCGTTGATCTGATTTGGCAGAATGGGAAAGGAGAATCCAATGCATGACACGGGGAAAAAGTCACTGAAAATCATTGGTTCTTCTCTCCTGCGCATCCTGATTACCCTTGCAATCCTCGGTTTGCTGCTGTGGCTGATATTGGCATTCAGTTCCTGTGTCCCTTTTGTTTATGAGGTGGGGTTCAAAGTCACCGATGTGGCAAAAGAAGCATCCCCTGACGGCAGATACGAGGCTGTTTTGCAGACCCATGGAGAACCAATTTCTTTTGGTCCCACGCCGCTGCGTGTCATTGTGCAGACCAAAGACGGCAATGTTCTGGAAGAAATTGAAGATTCGGTCGCAAATGACGGAGGAATTCTCAGTGACGATAACTGGATGGTTGTCTGGGAAGAAGAACAGGTTTCCATTACGCTGAGAGGATGTGAACAGGAGGATGAGACTTATCAGGTGAAGCTGATCAATTGACATAAAAAGGAGTTTGCAATGTATCAGGAAAAATCAAGAAAATGCGGTATTATCGGCATGATATACTGGGTCATATACATGCTGGGACTGTTGATTTCGGGAATCTTATATTCACATGATCTGCCCTTTCAAGTTCTCTATGTTGCGCTGATCGTATTGGCAATCGGCATTGCATTTGTCATGGACAAAAAGAAAATGCTTTGCAGTCTGGGCTTTTCCAAAGAGCATATCAAATCGGACAGTATCATTGCAGTTTCTACCTGCATTATCACGTACATTTTCAGCATTTTCGTGACCGAGTATTCCCCATGGATGCTTTTGAAAACCTCTCTTTATTATCTGCTGTATATTGGTGCTGTGGAGGAAATTGCATTCAGAGGGTTGATTCAAAATTATCTGTTCGGGTGGAAATGTAACCGGACGGTACTGTTTCTCATTGGCGCAGCGTTTTTCTCGCTGAGTCATCTGCCTTTTCAGATGTTTGCCAATGACAATGTATCCCTTTCTTATCTGACAATTGCATGGCCAAATTTAATTCACACGTTTTTCTTTCATCTGCTGTTGTGCTTTATTGCAAATAAGAGAAAAAATATTCTGATTCCCATTGCTCTGCATTATATTGCTAATTATATTGACAGCACGATTCTCACTGTGATTTTCTGCATTTGTTATACAGCACTGGTTATCGGATATCTGATTTCTTTCATCTCTTCACGGAAGGATCAAAGAAAAAAATGCCAAACGATTACCGATACGCTGGGAGAATAATGCAAAAAACGGGACGAAAAGCCATCGTCCCGTTTTCTGTATACGTTATCATAAAATAGTTTACTGCTCTGCAGCGACTTTTTTCAGGGCTTTCGCCAGCTGATCCGGGCAGGATGTGGGGCGGCTGCCGCATTTGATATTTTCCAAACGCTTGATTACCTCGTCCACCGGCATCCCCTGCACCAATGCGCTGATGCCCTGGGTATTGCCGCTGCATCCGCCGATAAACTGTACCTTTTCCACGATGCCGTCTTCTACGTCGATCTGGATCATTCTGGAACAGACGCCGTGGGGTGTGTATGTATACTGCATGTCTTTCACGCTCCGTTTTTTGGATTTGCCGCCAGTGCGGCTTTTCTATAGTATAACACAGTATGGACGAAAAAGCAAGTGGGGAAATTAAGAGCCCACGAAAATCATACACACAAATCAATTTTTAAATTATATGCTGTGAAATGAATCATTTTATGTAGGGGCGAACATTGTTCGCCCGCCAAAAATCCAGGCAAACCGCAACGGGCGACCAATGGTCGCCCCTACAATAATCCATATTTCACAAAAATGGATTTGCGTGAAAATCATAAGAGCCTGCTTGACAAGTACGGTAAATTTTGATAAAATAATATAAGAACCGGAGCTGTATTTTGACAAATCGGACAGCTCGGAAAGGAACGAAACACTATGGCTTATGTAATTGGCGTTGACTGTGGTACCAGCGGTACCAAAACTGTATTATTCCGGGAGGACGGCACGGTAATGGCGAGCGCTACCGTGGAATATCCCATGTATCAGCCCCAGAACGGCTATGCTGAACAAGACCCCATGGACTGGAAAAATGCCATGATCCAGACCATCCAGACTGTTGTGACAAAGAGTGGCGTACAGAAAGAGGATGTCAAGGGTATCGGTATTTCCGGGCAGATGCACGGTCTGGTCATGCTGGACAGCGACAACAATGTCCTGCGGAAATCCATTATCTGGTGCGACCAACGTACCGCTGCGGAAGTGGACGAGATGAACCGTGTGGTCGGGCAGGACAAGCTCATGGAGATCACTGCAAATCCGGCGCTGACAGGCTGGACTGCTGCAAAAATTCTCTGGGTACGCAACAATGAACCGGATGTCTATGAGAAGTGCAGACATATTCTGCTGCCCAAGGACTATCTGCGCCTGATTCTCACCGGCGAGTATGCCACCGAGGTTTCGGATGCATCCGGTATGCAGCTTCTGGATGTGGCAAACCGATGCTGGTCGGATGAACTGCTGGGACTGCTGCAAATTGACAAGAGCCTGCTGGGCAAGGTCTACGAATCCTGCGAAGTTACTGGTAAGCTGACAAAGGAAATGGCAGACCTGCTGGGACTGTGCGAGGGTACTGTCGTTGTGGGCGGTGCCGGAGACAATGCAGCTGCGGCTGTGGGAACCGGCGTAGTCAAGGACGGCAAGGCATTCACCACCATTGGTACTTCCGGCGTAGTATTTGCTCACACATCTGCAATGGCAATGGATCCCAAGGGACGTGTACACACCTGCTGTGCAGCAGTTCCGGGCAGCTGGCATGTCATGGGCGTTACCCAGGGGGCTGGCCTGTCTCTGAAATGGTTCCGGGACAACTTCTGTGCAGCGGAAAAGCAGACTGCTTCTCTCATGGGTGTGGACGAGTATTATCTCATGGACAAGGAGGCAGAACAGGTGCCGGTTGGCGCAAACCGTCTGCTCTATCTGCCCTATCTTATGGGTGAGCGCACACCTCATCTGGATCCCAATGCACGCGGCGTATTCTTCGGACTGTCGGCAATGCACACCAAGCGGGACATGCTCCGTGCCGTACTGGAAGGCGTGACTTATTCCCTGCGTGACTGCGTGGAAGTGTTCCGGGAAATGGGTATCTCCGTAGACGATATGATGGCATGCGGCGGCGGCGGTACTTCTCCCCTGTGGCGCAGTATGCTGGCGGATCTGTACAACTGCCCGGTAAAGACTGTGGCTTCCAAGGAAGGACCGTCTCTGGGCGTGGCGATCCTGGCTTCTGTGGGGGCTGGCATCTATGACAGCGTACCCCAGGCTTGCGAGGCAATCGTCAAGACAGACAAGACACAGAATCCTCAGACGGAAAATGTGCCGGTATATGAGTCGTACTATCAGCTGTACCGGGAAATCTATCCGGCACTCAAGGTGCAGTTCGGGAAATTGGCTGCGTTGGCGTAAATATGCAGTATCTATTTCTTCACGGACTCGGACAAACTTCTTCCAGTTGGAATGACGTTATTCTCGGTCTCACAGATATCAATCAAGTAACTTGTCCGGAACTGAAACAGTTTCTTACTCCTGAGAATGCCACCTATAATGATTTATACCATAATTTTTTGACATATTGTGACAGTTCGAAAGAACCGCTACATTTATGTGGGCTTTCTTTGGGGGCTATTCTCGCCCTGAATTATGCCATTGATTTTCCAGCAAAAGTTCAATCACTGGTATTGATTGCCCCGCAATATCATATGCCAAAGTTGCTTCTGAAATTTCAAAATATTGTATTTCGCTGGATGCCGGAAAGTGCATTTTCATCTATGGGAATGCAGAAAGATGAGTTTATTCAGTTATCTAACTCAATGATGCATTTGAATTTCAGCGATGGGTTAAAAAATATTTCTTGCCCCACATTGGTGGTTTGTGGCGAAAAAGACACTGCCAATAAAAAAGCAGCGAAAAAAATAGCTGGAACCCTACAATATGCAGAGCTTCACCTCATAGTTGATGCGAAGCACGAAGTGAATATTGAAGCGCCAGAGAAATTGTCCAAGTTGTTGAATACCTTTTATTATAATATGCAACATAAATAGTCTTGAAGAGACGATACCGCCGCACTATGCGCTGTATCGTCTTTTTCAAAGGAGGTATCCCCATGCAAAAAATCATCTCCGTTGCAACCATGCGTGCCAGCGATGCCGCTGAAATTGCCGGCGGTACGGACAGCAAAACCCTTATGTACCGTGCCGGGCTGGGATTATTCCGCAGCTACGACTGGCACGGCAGCATTGACATAGTAGCAGGCAGCGGCAACAATGCCGGAGATGGCTATGTGCTTGCACTGCTGCTCCATGACGCCGGTATCTCCTGCCGTATCGTGCTGACCAGCGAAAAATTTTCCCCGGACGGTGCTTACTACTTTGAAAAGTGCCGGAATGCTGATATTCCGGTCACACGAAAGATCGACTTTTCCCACACGGATATTATCGTGGACTGTCTGCTGGGGACAGGATTCAAAGGCGAACTGCGTCCCAATCTGAGACAAGTAGTGGAACAGATCAACGCTTCCCATGCTTTCGTCATCAGCGTGGACATCAACAGCGGCATGAACGGCGACACCGGCGAGGGATTCTTCGTCCGGTCTGATCTGACCGTTTCCATTGGTATGTTGAAATCCGGACATCTGCTGGGAATGGCAAAGGGCGCCATCCAGAAACTGTATAACTACGACATCGGCATTCCCTGCATCGGGACATACATGCCGCTGTATGCGCCAGACGAAACGCCGGAAGAACACAGTTCCAATTTTTCTTTCCCGGCACAGTTTCACGAGGTGTTGGATTCCGTGGGCATTCCCGGCGGCTCACCGGAAGAACGGCTACAGGCTTATGCCCATTCGGTCTGGGAACGAATCCAATTTTTCCAGGTGACGGACAGCCAATAATCTGATATTTCACAAAAACGGCATGGTCTGCATTTCTGCATTCCATGCCGTTTCCACTTTAATTATTCCACGTTCGCCGGAAAATCGGCTTTTTCCTGTTCTTCCGCAAGCAGTTGTTCCAGAAGCTTCGCCGCCGTCTCCACAAACCGCACACAGGGACGTACTTTGTAGTATTCCTCTGTTCTCGGCAAGGGATCCTGCTGCAATTTCCCGGGCAATGCTTTCAACAGTTCACGGCAGACAGTTGTCTCGTGACATGCTTCGAACTCTGCCGCAAGACGGCGTATTCTGGCGTAATGTGCCTTTTTTGCGGCATCATCCTTCGGGGAATCGTATCCCAGCAGCATCCCTGCCACCAGAAACATTCCCGTCACTGCACCGCAGGTATCCCGCAGACCGCCCATACCGCCGCCGAATGAGGACGCCAACCGCATTGTGGTTTCCAGCGGCAGCCCCATTTCTTCATGAAACGCTCCGGCTACGGATTGGGAACAATTATACCCCTGCTGAAACAATTCTCTTGCTTTTGCTGCATGATCCATGTTTTCTCATCTCCAACTTTATCATTTTCCAATCAAAATACAATCAAAAAGCGCTGGTATCAGATATACCAACGCTTTTATCATATCACATTCCAACTATTTTGTCAATTTTCTTCTGTCGGCGCAGCAACTGACTCACCTGAAGTTTCTGCTGCCTGTGCCAGCCGTTCATATGCCTGCTCATAGAAATATTCCTGTGCATTGATCAGCGGCTCTTCCGCCGGCTCACGGCAATATGAACCGTCCGGCTGTTGCACACGTGCCTTTACATTGTCTGTCATCATCAGATCGAACATATCCAGAATCCGCTGCTTGATGGATGTATCGTAAATCGGTGCGGCAACTTCCACACGGCGGCGTGTATTACGGGTCATCCAGTCTGCCGATGCAATATATACCTTACAATTCTCATGAGCACCGAAAATATAGATCCGGGTGTGCTCCAAGAATCGTCCGACAATACTGCGGATGGTCACATTTTCAGTTTCCTCCGGTACACCGGCAATGAGACAGCTGATGCCACGGATAATCATCTCGATCTTTACCCCTGCCCTGGATGCTTCGATCAGCTTTTCGATCAAATACTTATCTGTCAGAGAGTTGATCTTGATACCGATGTATGCCGGTTCGCCAGCCTTTGCCAGCTCAGTCTGTTCGTCGATCATATCCGCCAGCTTGTTTTGCAGACACTTCGGTGCAACCAACAGATGCTCTGTATGTTCCACAGTCTGTCCCAGGCACAGGGCATGGAACACCCGATTTGCCTCCAGACCAATGTCGTGATTCGCTGTCATCAGAGAATAGTCCGTATAAATCGCCGAGGTTTTTTCGTTATAATTGCCTGTACCCACCTGGGTGATGTAGGAAATCTCCGTGCCCACCTTCTTGGTAATCAGGCACAGCTTGCTGTGTACCTTAAGGTCATCCAGACCGTAAATAATCCGGCAGCCCGCATCCTCCAGACGGCGGGACCATTCGATATTGTTTTCCTCATCAAACCGGGCACGCAGTTCCACCAGTACTACGACATCCTTGCCGTTTTCTGCTGCTTCGATCAGTGCCTCTACGATCTTACTGTTGGACGCCACACGATACAGCGTCATCTTAATGGAAACTACCTGCGGATCACTTCCGGCTTCGTTCAGAAGCGTCAGGAACGGCCGGATGCTCTCATAGGGGAACGCCAGGAAACGATCCTGTTCCTCTACCTGTTCAATCATCCGCTTGGACGGGTCACGCCATACCGGTTCCTGCGGCACACGGCGCTGGTAGAACAGGCACTTGTTATGACGCAGCATATCCCGAACTACAGAGAGCACGGCCAAATTCAGCGGTGCTTCGGAATAGAACACCTGTTCCTCCGTCAGATTCAGATAGCCGCACAGAGTCTGTATCACTGTAGTATCCATCAGCCGGGAGAATTCCAGTTTAATGGGACAGAGTTTCTTCCGTTCCCGGATCAGCTGTTCCATTGCCTCACGATAGTCGCACTCTTCCTCCGTGCGCTCGTCCGGCTCGATATCAGCGTTACGAATAATACGAATGAGAGATTTGCTCTTAATGGTATGCCGGGAGAAGATCTCCGGAACAAAATGCAGGATCAGTTCTTCTGCCAGAATAAATCGGTTCTTTCCCGTGGGCAGAGAAACGATCTTCGGAAATACACCGCTGCTGCAGGGCACAATGCCCAGCTTCTGGGTGCCTTTTTTCTCCAGTACCACTACGGCATAGATCGACTTGTTCTGCAAAAACGGAAAAGGCTGCTTTTTGCTGATGATCTGAGGCGAGAGCAGCGGTTCGATCTCCGCTTTAAAATATGCCTCCAGCCATGCGGCTTCTTCCATAGTAATGGTGTGGAAATCCACAATATCCACGCCCTGCATACTCAACTCCGCACGCAGATCCTCATAGGCGTCATCCTTGTCACGCAGCAGTTCCCGCACACGTGCATAGATCGCTGTCAGCTGTTCCTTGCAGGTCATATTGGTTTTGTTTTCCCGGAACTCCGGCTCCTCACACATCTGATCATAAATGGATCCGCAGCGCACCATGAAAAATTCGTCCAGATTGCTCTGAAAAATCGACAAGAACGACAGCCGTTCGCAGAGCGGATTCCGTTCGTCCTTTGCTTCCTCCAGAACACGCTGATTGAACTTCAGCCAGGACAACTCCCGATTATCATAGCATTTTGACTTCATGTCAATCCCTCCAAATATATTCCAATCATTCCTATGTATGAATTGTATAAGCCCTTTTTTGCGCACCATTCACATGGTATATAACACGAGATATAGCACGAGCATTCTCATACTATGCTAATTATATTATAAAAGATTCGTCCTCTTTTTGACATCTTATTGATGTAAAATATATGTTATCTTTTTGTTAATCGGTATATCATTACATTTAACCAGAACTTTACATGCCGTTCGAATATCTGCCCTTGCATAACCAGAGGAAAATGTTGTATAATATGTACAAGAATAGTATTATATCATATGGATCGGGAGCTTGCTTATGAAATATGCAGTTATTGATATCGGATCAAATACCGTCCGGCTGGCAGTTTATACCGCAAACGGAAAGACCTTTCACCCTTTGTTTGCCCAGAAATACACAGCGGGGCTCGCCGGATATGTTCAGGACGGCATTCTGACCCAGGAAGGCATCCAGAAAGCATGCAGTGTGCTTCTGGACTGCCGCACACTCCTGGAGCAGTTCCAGCTGGAACAGACATTTGTCTTTGCGACAGCTTCTTTGCGGAATATTCAGAATACACGGGAAGCGGTGGATCAGATTTTTCTGATGACCGGCTATTCCGTCGATGTTCTGTCGGGACAGGCAGAAGCCTATCTGGACTATTACGGCGTCCACTATGAGGCACCCATGGAAAAAGGGCTGCTCTTCGACATTGGCGGCGGCAGCACAGAGATCGTCACAGTGGCACATGATGGCCCTGGTATCATTGAAAGCCTGCCCATCGGCTCCCTGACTCTTTCCAAAGAATATGTGGAAAAGGTATTTCCCAGGCAAAAAGAACGGGACGCCATCCAGGAACGGATCCGGAAAGAACTGAAAAAGCGGAAGCTGCATCATTTGCCGGCTTTCCCCAATCTCTGCGGTGTCGGCGGCACGGCACGCACTGTGCTGAAGCTTGCACAGGCACAGCAGGATCTGCCAGAAGCGCAGCGCCTCCTGACTACTTCACAGCTGCGCACACTGGAAAAAGCACTCTGGAAAAAAGATGCAGCAGCACGGGAACTGCTGCTGCAAAACTGCCCCGACCGTCTGCATACCATTTATACTGGTATGCTGATCATGGATGCACTGGTGCAGTTGACAAAGTGCGAGTCTATCTATATCAGCAAGTATGGTATCCGGGAAGGATATCTGCGGCGGGAACTGTCGAAAAAGAAAAACGGACAATCCGGTGTCGATAAAACATAAGGCAATACCGTACAAAGCTGTCAGGCGCTTTTTGTACGGTATTACCATAAGCCAAACAGAAAAACGTGCATTTCCCGCCGGGATCCGGCAAGGAATGCACGTTTATTTTGCAATTGCAATTATTTATGCCACAACAGGAAGCACGCTCTCCAGATGTACCAGGAATTTCAGCAATACCACTGCATCATTGGAAGTCAGATCGCCTGTTGCATCGCAGTCTGCATTGCGTCCAGCCTGTTCATTCAGGTTGACAGAACCGCTTACCGCACGATTCAGCAGAACAGCGTCAGTGATATCCACTCTGCCGTCCAGATTCACATCGCCGTACAAAACACTTACATCCGATGTAATCTCTGTGGTATCCCCATCGGTTGTTTCCGAAGATGCAGACGTTGAAACTGTGGATGTAGTAGTGGTGGTTGCCTCACCAGTGGTGGTGGCTGCCGTTGTGCCTGTCGTTTCAGATGCTCTCGTGCCGTCCGGCTCTTCGCCCCAGACAAGTACACCGTTTGCATAGGCGGTAATCTTTTCTGTAATTGCCGCTGCATCGTTGTCATCTTCAAAGCTGATCAGATCACTGTAACTGTAGTCATTGCTGGAATCCCAGGTGGTTTCATAGGTTTCCGGATTCATCTTGTTCAGCAGACCGAACTGATATACACGGCTGCCGTAGAAATTACAGTTTTCCCATGCAATTTCAATGTAGTACATACCGTTGTCATCGTACTGCACCGGCTCTGAAATGGTAGCGTGAGTCTGGTTATTGGTCATAGCACTTTCCGCATCGTAATCCACTCGTGTCTCCACCATGGAAATATCCTCGCCGATGGCGGTCAGCTCGTCAATGTTGAAGTAGTACCGTACCCGCAGATCGTTACAGAACTGCGGCGGGTCGATGGTGCGGTTATGGATGACGATCTTGATCTGGAGTCCCGCATCATTTTCCTGTGCCTTTCCGGCAGTGACATAGAAACCGGTAGGCGTGCTTTCGTCCACATCGTAGCCATTCTTGGCATTCTGCGACATGTCAAAATCTTCGATCACAGCATTTTTATCTGCCAGTTCCTTGCCCTCGGCACCGTAGAAATGATACAGTCCTGCAAGGTCGCCGCAGAATCCGGCATTATAGTCGTCCGTAACTTCGTTGTAAATATAGTCACTTGTGACATCGTTATGATAGTCCTTCAGATCCGGGCCGCCAACCAGTGCACCCCAAAGGGTATGGGTCTGGGGATCCGGTTCATCCATGCTCTGTGTGGAAGAACAGGAAGCCGCTCTGTGGTGGGGATGGGTGGCATAACTATTCTCATAGCCGACCTCAAAGGAATATCCCATGGGATTGTCGCCGAGAATATATTCCATCTGATCCTTTGCCCACTCTGCAAAGGTCATATCCCCTGTTTCCTTGGCGTAAACCATAGCGCAGAGACCAGCTGCTGTATTATATCGTGCGCTGCCGTAGTCGGAAACAACAGCAAATCCAGCCGGGGATTTTGCGATCCATGCGCCGTCTGTTTCCGGCAGATCCTTGATCTCCGATGCAGTGATGGTGGAATTCCACAGCTGATCATCCATGCCGAAGTACTTATGAGAGGTTACTAGTACATCAAAGTCAGCCTGAGCTGCATCTGCTTCGCTCATACCTGACCAGAACTCCAGATTCCAACGGAAAATGTACCAGTCTCTGGAGATATTGGTTACAGGTGCAAGCTTTGCAAAAACACCGCCCCAGACAGTATCCCAGCAGTGTACCCAGATATTCTGCCAGCAGTTTCCGGTATCGGAGATGATACGCTTCATATAGCCGGTATACGGATGTGCACCCATTTCGCCGGTGACAGATTCGTCCACGGCAATGATATCATTGATGTAGTCATAATCCTCGGTGCAGTAATAGAGCCACACTGCTGCCCAGGACAGTTCGTCGTAGTCATAGCTGGAAGTATAGAAACCGCCGTCATAACCCAGACTGTCTACCACCAATGTGGTATCGCCGGTCTCGTGGTGGGTCTGCACGGAGAAATCATACAGCGCAAGGGCATAATCCAGACACTTCTGTGCATATTCCGGATCCGTATCCTTAAAGTTCAGGTAATTGACTGCCAGAGAAGCCGCAGCACCTGCGGTCTGGTCGGATGCCGGAGTCTCTGTGGTAGCAAAATATGCCGGACGCTTTACGGCACAGGAAGAAGTCGCAACATAGGTATCATCCACCTGCAATTCCGGAGCACACCAATAGTTATGGTCATTGTTGCCCTCGCCCACCTGGTAACAGTATGCCACTACATTGCCTTCATCGTCCAGAAAGGTCGCCTTCATGAAGTAATCGTTGATCCAGCGCAGTTCATCCTCTACATGCTGCTGCAATCCGGTTTCAATGTAGGCATCACGGAATTCATAATAACCCCAGCCTACAGTGGAGGCAGAATAGCTGCCCGGCAGACCAAACTTGACATGGTCACCGGCATCGTGCCAGCCGCCAGTGAGATCTACGCAGCCGTCACCATCCGGATCGAGGTATTCCCGGTTGGCATCAATGAATTCCTGGCTCATATTGGTTCCCACATAGAGTCCCTCTGCGGCACTTGCACCGCCATCACCCTTGCCGCTGTCCTCGCTTGCCTTTCCGCCATCAAGACTCTCCATGGGCACCAGAGGGATCATGCCATCCTTGACATGGCAGTTGCCACGCCAGGAATAATAGCCATCGTCTGCCACCTCATCGCCGCATTTGTTGGCGTCATAAAAGCAGAGTGCCAGCTGAAGTGCCTCGGCAAAATTGTCGTAGTTGTTAGGATTTTCCTCGTCAATAAATGCCGCATTGACAGGAAATACTGCCGATGACGCCAGCATCACACCGCTGAGAAGTCCGGCAGAAATACGCCGGACCAGTTTTGAGATTGTTTTCATAAGTCGTTCCTTTCTGTTTCATTCTGGATTCGGTCGAAAATGATCTGATATCCGTTGCATCCGTCTTTGATGGCACGGTTTACACGGCTGATGGTTGCTGTACTGGCTCCGGTCTCTTCCACAATGTCGTGGAACACATGACCGTTATGCAGCATTTTCGCCACCTGAAGCCGCTGTGCCATGGCGTTCAGTTCCTGATAGGTACAGAGGTCTTTGAAAAAAGCATAGCATTCATCCGCTGTGCGCAGTGCCAGAATTGCTTCGAACAATGCTTCTTGATCTGTCTCCTGTCGTTCTTTCTTCATGCGCAGTCACCACATCCTTTCTATTCCGATTGCTGTTCTTATTGTACCATATCTTACAGATAATGTAAATAGTGCACAGGAAATTCCCATGGATTTCGGCAAAACCGCCAGAAAATGCAGACTGTTTTTGTCAAATTGACAATATAAAAAAGCAGATGGCGCTGCACGGAATCACCGTACTGCACCGTCTGCTTTTCATCAAAGTATCCTTTTCTCTCTTTTTCTGATTATTTCAGCAAATCTCAGATATCCTGCAAAGCGTCATATCCGGTCTCGCCGGTACGGATCTTTACAACATCCTCGACATCGTATACAAAGATCTTGCCATCGCCGATCTGACCGGTATACAGAACCTTCTTCACAGCGTCGATGATCTTCTGCGGCGGAATCTTTGCCACAACAGCCTCGACCTTGATCTTCTTGAGAAGCTTTGTACCCTCGGTCTTGACGCCACGATAATAGGACGAGTTGCCCTTCTGGGAGCCATAACCCATAACGTGTGTCACAGTTACACCGTTGACGCCCATCGAAGCCAGTGTTGCCTGGAGTGCATCCAGCTTTTCCGGATTGCACATGATGGAGATCTTGGTGAGCTTTGCCTTGCTGCCGTTTGCCGGCTTTACGATCATTTCGGATTCCGGAATGGTAACGCCGGTTGCAGCTGCGTCAGCTGCTTCAGAAGCAACCGCAGCAGTGGACGGCATGAAGTCTGCATAAGCGGACTGGAGATCGTGCTCGGTAATATCCAGACCCAGAACTTCCTCTTCCGCAGAAGCACGGAGTCCGATGGTGTGCTTGATCACCAGGAACGTAATGATCATCATGATCGCAGTCCATGCCAGGATGCACAGAACACCCAGCAGCTGTGTTCCCAGGAGTGAGAAGCCGCCGCCATAGAACAGACCGGAGCAAGTGCTCTGAGGAGCCGAAGTAGTTGCAAAGAGACCTACTGCAATGACGCCCCACAGACCGTTGAAGAAGTGCACTGCAACGGCACCAACCGGGTCGTCAACATGCAGCACATAATCCAAGAACCATACGCCGAAGCATACCAGGAAACCGGAAACAATACCAACGATAACTGCGCCAAGTCCATCCAGGACATCGCAGCCTGCGGTGATTGCAACCAGACCAGCCAGCGAAGCATTCAGACACATGGAAACATCGGGCTTGCCGTATTTTACCCAAGTGAAGATCATGCAGACAACAGTTGCGACTGCCGGTGCGATAGTTGTGGTCAGGAAGATGGAGCCAAGCTGATCTACAGAAGTTGCAGCAGCGCCGTTGAAGCCGTACCAGCCGAACCACAGAATGAAGCAGCCCAGCGCACCAATGGTAATGGAGTGACCCGGAATTGCGTTAACTTTTACCTTTCCGTCCTTTGTCTTGGTAAATTTACCAATACGAGGTCCGAGGATCGTTGCGCCGATCAATGCAGACAGACCGCCGACCATGTGGATGACGCCGGAACCTGCAAAGTCGTGGAACGGTGTTGCCAGCTGAGACAGCCAGCCGCCGCCCCATACCCAGTGGGCTTCCACCGGATAGATGATCGCAGACAGGACAACGGAATAAATACAATAGGATGCAAACTTGGTACGCTCTGCCATAGAACCGGAAACAATGGTTGCCGTCGTTGCACAGAATACCAGGTTAAATACGAAGCTGGACCAGTCAAAATTTGCATAGTCCGAGAAAATGTCGAATCCCGGCTTGCCAATAAAGCCTACCAGATCTTCGCCGCACAGAAGTCCGAAACCGATCAGGATAAATACCACTGTACCGAGGCAGAAATCCATGAGGTTTTTCATAATAATATTGCCGGCATTCTTTGCTCTGGTAAATCCAGCCTCCACCATTGCAAAACCGCACTGCATAAAGAATACCAGTGCCGCACCGACCAGGAACCAGACGCCGTATACTTCGCCGCCTATCATTTCCAGAATTGTTGTTTCATCCATGATAATGCACCTCTCCATGATGTTATTTCCTCAGCGAACAGCGGTACCTTTCTGCTGCCGGGCATGCAAAACAAAAACAGCAAAGGCTTCGGGCGTCAAACGCACCAGCACCTTTGCTGTTCGTGTTATTAGTATAGCTGATTTTTCGGCTTTTGTCAAGCGGTTTTTGCGGATTTCCACCGCCACAGATACCAGTTTCTTCAAAAGCAAATCTTTTTTGCAGATTCACTTTTCATAAAACGAAATCACATTCCAAATCGCTGCACAAAAAAAGCACGGCAAAAAATTCGTCACGATTTCTTTTCGCCGAAGGAGTCGGCAAGAAGCTGTGCTGTCTTTGCCAGATAGGGTACATCTGTCTCAGCCAGCTTTCCGGCATCACAGGCTGCGGCAACCTTCGGATCCAGAGGCACACGCTCCAGCACCGGCACATTGGTACTGTCTACGGCATCATCGGAGCCGAACAGCGGAATCTCCTTTCCGCAGTCAGGACACTTCAGGAAACGCATATTCTCCACCATGCCCAGCACCGGAATATCCATACGCTGCGCCATGGCAACGGCTTTCTGCACGATCATGGAGACAAGGGACTGCGGCGTAGATACAATAATAATTCCGTCCAGAGGCAGACTCTGGAATACCGTCAGCGGAACATCGCCGGTTCCCGGCGGCATGTCCACGAACATAAAGTCCACATCGCCCCACTTGACATCTTCCCAAAACTGCTTTACTACGCCGGAGATCACAGGCCCACGCCAGAATACGGGGTCAGTCTCATTTTCCAGCAGCAGGTTCAGGGACATGATTTTTGTACCATCCTGCGCCAGATGCGGCAGCAGGCATTCGTCCTCTGTCTGGGCATGGTCATGGATGCCGAAAATCTTCGGAATAGACGGGCCGGTGATATCTGCGTCCAGTACAGCCGTCTCATATCCCAGACGGCGTGTCTGAATAGCGAGAAGGCTGGTCACAAGGGATTTCCCCACGCCGCCTTTTCCGCCCACAACGCCGATAACCCTGCGGATTCCTTTGGTATTTTGTACAGCACGTTCATTCTGTTCCTTTTCCTGACAGCCTTCGCTGGTAGAACAGGAACTGCACTGGTGATTACATTCTGCCATATCTTAAACTCCTTTTCTTTGATTTACATAATCTTCCTTAGTTAAAACTAGATAAGTTCCACCTTTATATTCAAAATTAATATCTGAATCCCTATCCGATGCTTTCACCGCAAAATCATTAAGTTCCCTTTCAAAAGAAGTATTTGGCCCCACGCAAATTTCCAAGTAATCTATACATTCTGAATAATTTTCTTCTGGAAGAAATTTCAGAATGACCCTTGTATTGACGCCTAAGCTATCTACTTCCGAAAAAATTTCAGACAACATATCAT
Organism: Ruminococcus sp.; assembly: GCA_051893675.1. Taxonomy (GTDB): domain Bacteria; phylum Bacillota; class Clostridia; order Oscillospirales; family Ruminococcaceae; genus Ruminococcus_C. The sequence continues at coordinate 29,919 of JBJFHO010000222.1, forward strand.
ATTCTTCTTAATTTACTTCCTTTCGTTGTTTAATATATTCTTCTTGGGTAATTGTTATTGGTGTATCACCCTCAAATTCAAAATCAATATTTGTAGTTGAGTTAGATGGTTTAATATTATAATCTCCTACCAAATCATCAAAATAACTTTTAGCATTGGCCCTACTCCCTAAATACTCTATACATTTTGTATAAACGCTATCAGGTACAAATTTCAAATATACTATTGTATTTATACCATATCCATTAATTTGTTCGAATTTTTTTGAAAGTGTATTATATTCTTCCTCAAAACTTATCTTTCCAGGTTCTGCATTGTTTACAAGTATAATTATTGATATACTCGTACGCCATTGCCATTTTTCATTTGCCAAATTAACATACTCATCAATGTCAAAAGATTCATTTCTTACATTTTCAGCATAAATATCATTATTTTCTGTGCTGTATAACGGAACATTCATATATGAATGCAGATAAAAATCATTGAAAACATTCTCCAATTCTTTTTGAACATCCTCCTCAATTTTCTCTGCAACGCAGGCAGCATAATAACCTTCTTCAGCTATATCACCGTCAGCACCAAATAAAGCTTCAAATCTTATATCATGATTTTTGTCTGGCGCACATACACCCCAGAATGATGAACCGCCATTTGACCATACATCTAAGCACACAAATTCTTCATCATATTTCTCTTCTAAGGCTTTTTCGATTGTCCGCTTTAATGCTCTTTTGGAATAGATAAGTTTACACCCGGTAAAACTTCCTGCCATTGCTATCATGAATGCACTCATAGTAAATAAAGATACAATACGCTTTATTTTTCGCATAATTTCCCCTCAAATTTAGCATGTTCTGTTTTATTATTCATCATCCTACCGATGACCAACATCCAGAAAACCGCAAGCCACGCAAATTCTGTTACCCTTTCTGCAAATGACATTCCATCAAACCGGATTTCTCCGGCATGAAGTATTATACCACATTATCAAGAAAAAAGCAAGGCATATTTTTTCAGTCCAGCTGCACCGGCACTGCTTCATCCAATACAATACTATCCGGTGTTACTGCACAGTCCATTGCAAGGATCTTCACCCCTGCCCGCTCTGCCTCCCGGAGTGCCACGCCGAATGCCGGATGAGTCGCATCATTGGGGCGTAATACCGTCATTTCTTTCATCTGTATCACAAACAGAACATAGGCTTCATAGCCGTCCTGCCTGCACTGTATCAGTTCGTGGAGATGCTTCACGCCACGCTCCGTCGGCGCATCGGGAAACATGGCAATCCCCTTTTCTTCCAGCGTAACGCCCTTTACTTCCAGAAATGCCTTTCTCTCCCCATCCGTAACAAAAAAGTCAAAGCGGGAATTGCCGTATGTCACTTCCCGGCGAATCACAGCATCGGGAGAAAAGAGTGTGCCTTTTCTGAGCCACTCCTCAGCAGCTGCATTGGGTATCTGGGAATCCATATTAATGAGCAGCGGCGGAGCACCGTCTCGCTGTTTTTCCACGGCAATCAGGTCATATTTTGTTTTGCGGCTGGGATTGTCTGCCACGGAGAGATACACTGTACTGCCGGGCAGAAGAAGCTCCTTGCATCGCCCTGTATTTTTGACGTGAACAATTTCCGATACACCGTTGATCTCCACATGGGCAATAAAACGGTTGGGACGTTCCAGAAAAATGCCGCTGATGATTTGTTTGTATTTCATGGTTTTTCTCCCGTACTTTAGGCAACACCGCACAAAGAGCGCCTGACGGCTTTGCACGTCATATGCTTGCA
>JBJFHO010000223.1:0-7305 GCA_051893675.1 Ruminococcus sp.
GCAGCAGCGCCACAATTGCGGTATTGCAGAACTTTGCATCACAGGCAGGTGCAGACGGTGCTACGAGTATTCTCGGTCTGGAAGGTGCCATTCCGATTCTGTTGGGTGACAATATTGGTACGACCATTACAGCGCTTCTCGCCTGCATTGGTCAGTCCAAGGATGCAAAGCGGACTGCTGTGGCACATTGTACCTTTAACATCTCTGGCTGTCTGATTTTCATCTGGTTGATCCATCCGTTTGCCAAATTTATCACGTGGATTTCTCCAAAGGGAGACGAGGTAGAAGTGATCTCCCGACAGATCGCCAATGCGCATACTGCATTTAATATTACGATGACGCTTCTCTGGCTGCCTTTCATCTGGTTACTAGTGAAAATTGTTATGCGAATTGTTCCCGATGGAAAGAAAGCTGCCAGCGATCCGGCTGTGCCGAAATATCTGGATCACAAATTGACAAATCAGCCGGCAGCTGCATTGCATCTGGTGGCAAAAGAGGTCATGCACTATGGCAAAGTCGTAGAACAGCTGCTAGGGGATATCATCCGTGTTTCGCTGACAGAGGATAAAAAACAGCTGCTGAAACAGGTACAGACACTGTATGATACTTCCAGTCGTGCCAAAAATCTGCACGAGAAGATTGTGGATTACCTGGCAGAATTATTTTCCGGCGGTGTTCTGACGGAAGAACAGGCAACACAAACAGCTGGTTTGATGTATGTGCTGGGAGATATTGATCGAATGAATTCCCTTTGCGAGGATATGGCAGCCTCTCTTAAAGATAAGGCGGAGAGCAAAAAGCAGTTTTCCCAGACTGCTGTGCTTAGTCTGCAAACTGCATTAAAAACCATAGAAGAAATGTACAGCAGCGCCATCCGTATTATGGAGTTCGGTGCAGATGATGAAACTGAGAACCTACTGAAAAACAGAGAAATGATCCTGGACTTGGATATTACCATGCAAAAGGAACACATGAACCGTGTCGCAGACCGCGTTTGCGACGCAAGCCTGACGGCACCGTTTTCCCAGATACTTCATTGTATTGACCGTATGGGAAACAGCTGTGTGAACATTGCAGAGGCTGTTACCGGTAAAGTGGATTTCTCGTATTTTTCCGGACTGGAAGAAATCGAACAGGAGTCTGTTCCGGTTATGTGCTGATTATGATTTCGTGGGATCAACTTGCCGGATGAGAAATCGAACGGCGATACGGTTGGAAATCACTGATATTTGAGGCAATACCGCACAAAGATTGTACGTCAGATGCGCCGTCAGATTTTTCATCTGACGCAAAATATGCAAGCATATGATGTGCAAAGCCGTCAGGCGCTCTTTGTGTGGTGTTACCTTGACTGCTTTGAGCAGTATTGTTGCAAGAAGTCATTTGCTGGGCGCAGATGGCTTCTTCTTTTTCATAGAAAAATGAGAGAATGTGTTTTTTGAAATCGCAATTGGTCAATCTATAACTCTCAGTTAACATGAAAGGACGAAGAAGATGGAAATGTATTCCTGTCTTTACAAAGCCGTAGTTTTCCGGCGCTTGATTTTATGAGAGTTTCACCGAAAAAAGCTAGTGCACTTTACGTGAAAACGATATAATGGGTTATGGAAATTACAAGAAAGAGTGATTTCAGAGTATTGGGATCTGACAAGAGAAAGGTCAGATCGTTCCATGAGAAAAGGAGTGCTTTCATGATGAAAACCAAAAGAACCTGGATTGCAATTGTGGCTTTGTCCATGCTTTGCGGTACACTTGCAGGATGCGGTGAAACGGACACAAATTCCACAGGAGATGCAGGCAGTGCAGATGCTGCATCTTCCAGCGCAGACGGTGCAGCAGCGGAGACCGATGCCTCCGATTCCGGTAATTATACCGATACGATTACATTAGTTTGGTATCCCAACGAATCCGCAGAGGATTATCAGGATGCCAGAAACGAAGTGGGCAGACTCATCGAACAGGCGACAGGAAAGACGGTCGAACAGAAGCTGACCACCGACTATGCAATCGCCATTGAGTCTCTTTCCAACGGTACAGCACAGATCGGCTGCTGCATGGGTGCAGAAGGCTATATTCAGGCGAAGAATTCCAATGATGCAGTGCAGCCCCTGTTTGTTCAGTCCGGTGAATCCGGTACGCTGGATGATGCTCTGTATTACAGCTTCTTTGCAGTCAAGGAAGAAAATGCGGATCAGTATCTGAATGGTGATTCCTTCAGTATTGATAATATCAAGGGCAAGAGAATGTCTTTTGTTTCCAACAGTTCCACCTCCGGATTCAAAGTTCCCACCAATCAGATTATTTCCCATTTTGCAGAGGATAACCTGATCATAGATGATCTGCTGGAAGGCGGCAGCGATGCATTTTTCTCGGAAGTACTCTTCGGCGGTTCGCACCAGGGTTCTGCTTTTAACCTGCTTTCTGACAAGTGCGATGTTGCTGCGTTCTGTGATATCGAAATGGCTCCTTATGTTACCTGTACAGAGGGCGAGGCAGCTGCAGTGGGTTCTGTTTATACGGTTAACGAGGATGCAAGCGCTCCTTTTGATACCGTGACAGGTTCTACATTTACTGTCATTCAGTCCATTCCGGTTCTGAACGGTCCTTTTGCCTATAACGGCGATACCCTCAGCCCGGAGGATGTAAAGGCAATCCAGGATCTGTTCACTTCAGATGAAGTTGCCAATAATGAACTGATCTTCTATCCGGAAGGCGGCATGGGTCTGCTGGAAAAGGATTCTGATGAAATGCGCTTTGTCACTGTTGAGGATTCCTGGTACGATCCTATCCGCAATATGAAATCCTGACGGGATCGATAGGAGAGTCTAAGATGCCGATTTTGGAATTTCAGCATGTCAGTAAGGTTTATAATAATACTACAAAGGCGCTGGAGGATATCAGCTTTTCCATTGAAGAGGGAGAATTTGTCTCCATTATCGGACCGTCCGGCGCCGGGAAATCGACTATTCTTCGATGTGTAAACCGTCTCATTGATGCCACAGAGGGAAAAATTATCTATGACGGACAGAATGTCATGGAACTGAACAAACGGGAGCTTCGCAAGATCAGGACAAAAACGGGCATGATCTTTCAACACTACAATCTGGTGGATCGCCTGAGTGTTGTGGAAAATGTACTCCATGGAAAACTGGGACAGAAGTCCACCATCAGCGGTGTTGCCGGGCATTACAGCGAGGAAGAAAAGGAACAGGCATTTGCAATTCTGGAGGAACTGGGACTGGCAGAGCAGGCGTACAAACGATGCGATGCCTTATCCGGAGGACAGAAACAGCGTGTGGGTATTGCACGTGCCATTATGCAGCAGCCGAAGCTGATCCTCTGTGACGAACCCATTGCTTCTCTTGATCCGAAAGCGTCCAAGACCATCATGGATCATCTGGCGCAGATCAACCGGACGAAGAAGATCACGTGTATTGTCAATCTGCACCAGGTGGATGTTGCCATGAAATACTCGGAGCGTATCATTGGTGTTGCCGCAGGAAAAATCGTCTTTGACGGGACACCTGCGGAACTGACGCAGGAAAAAATTCACACCATTTATCAGTCCAGCGATCAGGATCTGATCATGGACATGCAGGGAGTATGAGATGGACAAGAAAATACAAAATGTGTTTTTGAAGCGAAAGCTGACGTATACCATTGTGCTGTTGGTGGTGCTTGGCATTTACATTGTATCCTCTCTGGTAACGGAATTTCATCTGACAGAGGGTGCGGCATCTTTTCCAAAGGCGTTTGCGTGGATCGCTGAGAATCTGATCCCCGATGAAATGGCAATGAAGCGGTTCCCGAAAATTCTGGATAAACTGATTGAAACGGCACTGTTATCTGTTGCAGTTACTGTCATTGCAGCGATATTTGCATTCTTTTTCAGCCTGTTCGGGTCAAAGGCAACGGGATTTCATGGCATAATCAACCGGATCGTGCGGATTGTAGCGGCGTTTTTCCGGAATGTACCGGATGTGGTATGGGCGATGCTGCTTATGTTCTCCTTCGGGCAGAACATTCTGACCGGATTCTTTGCACTGTTTTTCACGACTTTTGGTCTGCTGACACGTGCGTTTATTGAGACCATAGATGAAGTCAGCGCATCCTGTATTGAGGCGCTCCATGCATCCGGTGCCAACTTTATCCAGACTGTATTTCAGGGTATTATTCCATCTACCATAACAGGCATTGTCACATGGGTATTGTACATGATCGAGACCAACATCCGCAGCTCTACCCTCATCGGTATCCTGACGGCAACGGGCATCGGCTATCTCTTTGACATGTATTACAAGCGGCTGGATTTCAGTTCAGCCAGCCTGGTGGTCGTACTGATCATCGTTATGGTCATTGTCATTGAGACCATTTCCAATCAGATAAGGAAGGTGATTCTCTGATGCAGGATACAGCGATATTGTCTCAGGATATTTCTGTGGCAGATCTTCATGCCCGACGGCATAAGAACGGCAGAATCAAAATCGGCGTGCAGAGCAAAAGCGGCATTGCCTTAAAGATACTTGCAGCGGTACTCATCGGGTTGACTGTATACGCCTTTCTCTCTTTCGACTATAAGGAAATCGACTTTTTTGATGCAGCTGCCGATACACTGCATAACATCAAGACGGTATTTCTCGAACCGAGGCTGTCCAGGGATACCATTTTCAATGTACTATACCAGCTGCTAGTTACATTCTGCCTGGGCATTCTATCCACGATTTTTGGCGCAGTTCTGGCATTTTTCTGTTCCCTTCTCTGTGCAAAGAATATTGCAGCGTCCTGGCTTGCCAATATTATCAAAAGTCTGGTGGCATTGGTACGTGCGGTTCCTACCGTATTGTGGGTACTGATCTTTGCCGTATCCGCTGGACTGGGCAGTGTTGCCGCAGTCATTGGTCTGACATTTCACAGCTTTGCCTATCTGACAAAGGTATATGCGGAATCCATTGAAGAAATTGACAGCGGTACCATTGAGGCACTTCGTGCCAGCGGTGCAGGCTTCTGGCAGATCGTGTTTCAGGCGATCCTGCCGGCATCCATCAGTCGGATGGTAGCGTGGACGTTTATGCGGTTCGAGATCAACTTCACCAATGCCGTTGCCATGGGGGCGGCTGCCGGTGCAGGCGGTATTGGTTTCCAGCTGTACATGGCAGGCAGTTTCTATTTTGATCTGCATGAAATGGGATTTCTGACTTATGTGGTGGTCATTGCGGTTATTCTGCTGGAGATGGTCTCCACGAAGATCAAGGCAAAGGTGAAATAACTGCCTGCATTCAGAAATAAAATTTGATGCGGATTTTCGGAATTGTATCATTCGAAAATCCGCTGTATTTTGGAGGAAAGATTCTTGGAAAAGAAACGATTGTTTCAGATTCTCGCCAGGGCAGACCGGGAAGAGGTCATTGCTCTTGGTGCGGAATTACAGCAAACCTATCCGGTGATGATCGTGAAAAAACCGGAAAAGTCTCTGACGATGATCAAAATGCGGGAGCCAGTCAAGCAAAGCTTGTTTTATCTGGGCGAGGTCATTGTCACAGAAGCGACAGTTTCATTGGATGGTACAGTGGGTACAGCAGTGACTATGGGCGATGATTTTGACAAGACATTGCATATGGCGATCATTGACGCTGCGGAAAATAAGGGCGTTTTCCGGAAAGAGGAATTACTTCTGGAATGGGAAGCCCAGCAGCTGCGGCGGCTGGAACAGGAAAATGCCATGTTCCAGAAAACAAAAGTGGATTTCCACTCTATGGATTCGGAGGCGGTGCAATGAAAACACTCCATCAATTTGACGAAGTATTCGATACCCAGGCAGTGTTCCGGAAATTGCTGGAGGGGATGTCCAATCCTGGCAGGACGGTATCTATTGCGCCCCAGAAAGAGAAAATGTTCGGAGAACACAGTGCGTTTCTGGCGTTGGGTATGACACTTCTGGATAATGAGGTAAGCTTCTCTTCCTGCGGCAATGAGACACTCCGGGAGGAACTCCAGCTAGTCACATTGTCCGAGAAAAAAGCCATCTGCGAGGCGGATTATATTTTTGTAACGAATGCGCAGACACTTTCGGCGATCTTTGTACAGGCAAAGTGTGGTACGCTGATGGATCCGCACCGCAGTGCAACTTTGATTATCCGTGACAGCGGAGAACCGGAGCAGACCGTGATGCTTTATGGACCGGGAATTGACGGTACCATGGAATTCTCCTGTTCCGAAACAGTACAGCAGGCGATCGTACTGCGTGACCAGCAGGAATATGAATATCCCATGGGTGTGGATCTGATCTTTGTGACAGACAGCGGCGATGTGACCTGTATTCCGAGATTGGTGAGAAGGAGGGAAACGGCATGGCATATGTAGCAGTATCCGGCGGCGAAGAGGCAATTGAAGGCAGTATTCAGCTGCTGGATTATTATCGGAGCGGTACGGAAAAGGATATTGATCTGGAAACCATTGAAAACAAGTTTGGGCTTCTGGTGGATAAGGTCATGAGCGAAGCCGGATTGTACGCCAGATCCTATGCGGCGCTGGCACTGAAACAGTGCGAAGGTTCTACAGAAGAGGCGGTTTTCCTCTTGCGTGCCTATCGCTCTACGCTGAAACGCAGCCATTATACCAAAACCGCAGATACCGGAGAAATGCGTGTGATGCGCCGGATCTCTGCGGCATTCAAGGATATTCCCGGCGGTCAGCTGCTGGGTGCAACTTATGACTATACCCATCGTCTCATTCACTTTGAACGGGAAAGTGAGGATGCGTCAGAATTACACCAGATGTTTCAGCAAATTCTGGATAAGCAGACCCCGGAGCAGCTTCAGACGTACAGCCGTGTTTCCGATATGCTGAAAGAGGAAGGGCTTCTGGATATCTACGAAGAGGACAATACACCGCCCTATGATGTCACGGAAAATCTGCTGGAATTCCCGGCACCTCGCAGTGCCCGGCTCCAGACTATGACAAGAGCAGATACAGGCTTTTTGTCTGGTCTGGCGTATTCAGTGCTCCGTGGTTTTGGACAGGTGCATCCTACCGTAGGAGAACTGCGCAGCGGCTATGTGGCGCTGGAAATACCTTATCCGGGAAAAGCAGAGGAATCCATTTATCTGGGTGAGATTTTGCTCACAGAGGTGGAAACATTCAATTCTGCCAGTGACAAGGAACAGTTGAAGCTCGCCAGCGGTTATGGTGCAGTGTTCGGCAGAAATGAAAACAAAGCCATTGCCATGGCGGTCATTGACCGGGAACTGGAGCAGGGCGGTGATTATCCGCCTCAGGATCAGGAATTTGTATTGATGCACGGGGATT
>JBJFHO010000224.1:0-7226 GCA_051893675.1 Ruminococcus sp.
TCACGAGCATTTTTGTGAAATATGACGGAAAATATGCAAGCATATGACGTGCAAATCCGTCAGATGCTCTTTGTGCGGTGTTGCCTTATGTGTTTACTCCCAGCTCTTCGGAATAAACAGATCCTTGTACAGATCTACGGCATAGCCATCGCTCATGCCGGAAATATAATCGCAGACTGCACGATGAATATCCTCTTTTTCCGCAATGGCGAGATATTCCGCCGGCAATAATGATGCATGGGAAATAAAGTAGGTATACAATGTCTCAATGAGCAGCTTCGCCTTGTTTTCCTCCTGCTTGGCAATGGGGTTGTAATACACTTGCTCAAAGAGGAATGCATGAAGCTTGTCATGCATGGCCTGAATCTCCGGTGCCATACCGATCTGTTCCGTACCGTGTTCTACAACAGCCCCCACCAGCTTGGTGATCCGCTTTGTCTTGGTATCTCCCAGTGCTTCTACCACATCCGAGGGCAAGTCCTCTTTCCGCAGAATTCCGGCACGTATCGCATCCTCAATGTCGTGGTTCATATAGGCGATCCGATCGGCAACACGCACTACGTTACCCTCTTTTGTATCGGCAATGCGGTTGGTGTGGCAGAGAATGCCGTTGCGTACTTCTTCCGTCAGATTCAGCCCTGCGCCGTTTTTTTCGATAATATCCACCACTCGCAGGCTCTGCTCATAATGGCGGTAGCCGTGGGGACAGATACTATTGAGGATGGACTCGCCGCTATGCCCGAAAGGGGAATGCCCCAGATCATGTCCAAGGGCAATGGCTTCAGTCAGATCCTCATTCAGCCCCATGGCACGGGAAATCGTCCGTGCGATCTGGGATACCTCCAGCGTATGCGTCAGTCGGGTACGGTAATGGTCACCGGCAGGGGAGAGAAATACCTGTGTCTTTCGTTTCAGACGCCGGAATGAATTACAGTGCAGAATGCGATCCCTGTCTCGTTGGAATTCTGTCCGGTAGGGGCACGGTTCTTCCGGCCGCATTCGTCGGGCATGTCCCAGGTTCGGACAAGCATCCGGCGACAGGAACTGTAATTCCTGCTGTTCCAGCTGTTCTCGAATGGTCATGAGAATCCCTCCTTACATTTCACTGCCTATAAATACGCTTGGAATGTCAAAAAGTCCTCTTTTTTTACAGCATTTTTTTGTACTTATTTTTTGTTGTTTCTGGAAAAATCTGCATATTGCAATTCGCCCACATCTACAGTAATCTGGTTTCCGGTCAGGTCGATGAGTTCCTTTTGCAATGAAGTCCAGAGGGTATCCCGCACCAGCAGCTTCAGCTGCACCTGATCTTCAAATACAGTGTCCAACTGCACCAGGTCTGTCTGTGGCAGGTTGTAAACGATCTTGCCATAAAGGGAATAGTCAGACTGAATGGTGACCGGATAACAGGGGAGCATGATCTGTATCTGCGCTTGTTCCACTGCAAGGGCTGCGCTGTGGGAATAGGCACGGACAAGTCCGTTGGCACCCAGCAGTACACCGCCGAAATATCGTGTCACCACGCAGCAGACATCCGTCAGCCCGTTTTTTTGCAGCACATCCAGAATGGGCATTCCGGCTGTACCCTGAGGTTCGCCGTCATCTGAATAGCGGGAGGCGTTGCCATCACGGAGCAGATAGGCATAGACATTGTGCCTGGCTCTCCGGTGCTCCCGCCGTATGTTTTCAATAACCTGGACAGCCTCTTCCTGGGTATGTACCGGTGCCAGATATGCGATAAATTCTGACTTTTTTTCCACAAAGGATGCCGTCACAGGTGCGGCAATGGTGCGGTAATCTGTCATTTCATCAACCTCCAGGTAGACAAAAAAGGACGGTAAAGAATATACCGTCCTTTTCCATTGTAATTTTCCGGAAATTAGTCCAGATTGAAACGCTTCTTGAAACGATCTACACGTCCGCCGGTATCTACCAGCTTCTGCTTACCAGTGAAGAACGGGTGGCACTTTGCGCAGATTTCAACCTTGATATCCTTCTTTGTGGACATTGTCTCCATAACGTTGCCGCAGTGGCATGTGATGGTGGTCTTTTCAAATGTCGGATGAATGCCTTCTCTCATGGGGTTTCACCTCCTACGTCTGTTGTAAATTTATCTACAGCAGCCCATCGGCCATTGCGCCGACAGTAGTCCTGAGAATTCCAATTATTTTGCGGCAGAGCCGCTACGGTTTTTTATTATATCACACTTTTCGGGGCTTGTCAAGTGTTTTTTTAAAAAAACGAAAAAATCAGCAAATTTTTTCTTCCTCATGGGACAACTGTAAAAATTCCAACAATTCTGTACTGCCGATGAGTTCAGAATTATGCAGAAATTTCAGCGTTTTTTCCTCGAAGTCAACAGTTACCACGCCTCCTTTTATCCGTATCTGATGGAGATCTTTCAAGGCGTATTGAGCTTCTTTCCCCCAGATATTGCGCTTACATATAAAACTGGGGCTGTACTCTATGCGATAATTCCGCCGTAGAAGTATTAGAAAAATTCCGGCAAAGCTAATTAACAGGAAGAGACAGCCTGTGAAAAAGGAATCTGCATCTGTATCATCAATTCCGACACAAAGCCCAAGAATACCCAGAGTGAAAAAGAGAAGAAACCAGATTGCGCCCATAATGCCATAGCTTTTAGAGAAGAAAACTGTTTTTTGAAACTGGTTTTCTAATTCCTGTTGTTTCACCCATTTTGTGCAGGTGTTATCAAAGAAAAAAGTGATGACCGCTGTCAGTATGTGCTCCAACAGATATATCATAAAAACGTCCCTTTTTCACGTAGACTGCTGCAAATAGCTTCTGGCGAAACATGTTGGTCGGTATTTAGCAAAAATTCCAGCCGTTCCATATTATCTCCATCGTATTCCACCTCTTTGATGAACATCTGCCAGATACGCAGGCGTTCCGGTTGTGTGCGGATATTCAGTCGATGGATCATAGTGCAGACAGTGCAGACGAAAAACGCCGCCAGTTGTACCGGGAACAGGGAACTTTCCGCAAATACCGTGCGTAGATAGTGCCGATAAAGCACATCCATGGCAAAGAGACGAATCTCTCTATCAAACGCTTCGTCCATTTCCAAAGCGTGTTTTGGTGTATCCGCAGTCTGTTCCAGCATATGCCGCCAATCCTGTGTCAGTATCTCACAAGAACGCAGGAATTCCAGACAGACGTTTTCCGAACAAACGGTATTCTCCTGCGTTTGGGGATGGGGAATCTGTTCCCACTCCAGCTGCATGGAAAGACATTCTGCCACTTGAACAACTGCCGGACGGGATGTATCCCTGAGCTTTTCGAATAACTGTGAGCGTTGGCACTGTAATTGTGTCATGCGTCCCGGGTCATATTCCGGCTCATCTCCAGGCAGTTCCGGATGCGCTTCCTCTGTCAACGTCCATGCATCTAGAGGCATAGTCAGCAGCATCCGTGCTGCTTCCGGACAAGCAATGGAGAGGTCATATTCCGCAAAATCACCGTAATCCTGAACCAGTCGTGGAAACTGGCGGCAGGTATCGCACAGTGCAGTTTCGCCAAGCTGCGTCTGGATATCACAGAGATGCTGTGCATTCCAGAAAGGGCAGCGGCAATCTTTTTCCTGAAAGATAACATCGCCATCCTCGTCAAGAACCATAGCTTTACGGAGGCGTTCGCCCAGTTCACCGGGAATGGTGTGGTAAAAAGCTTCGGTTTCCTCGTCCAGTACGATCTCCCAGTCTGTACAGCAGCTGTCCGGACAGGCTCCGGCAATGCAGCGGAACACTTTGTATATTGGCGGCATCACTTGTTTCATAAGTATCACTTCCATTCATTTTCAGTATAGCATAGGATGTCATTTCTGTCAAATGGAAAAGCGTCTCACCGGAAAAACCAGTCAGACGCTTTTGCTTTTATAAAGGATGATGGGATTACACGTTGCTTTCTACCATCCACTGGCGCAGTATGGTAAGATCCATACCGTTGACCTTGCCGTCACCATTCAGGTCGGCGTTATCATATGCACGCTTCGTCAGCTCTGCATTGCCCAGCAGGTACTTGGAGAAGTACACGATATCAGCAACATTGACAGTATCGTCGTCATTGATATCGCCCAACAGCCAATAGTCAATGAGAACAGTCGTTGTCGTTTCTGTTGTCTGCACAGGCGTTGTGCCTGTTGTGAGTGTTGACTCACCCAGGGCAACGATCTTGGTATAAGTGCATTCGCCGCCGGTTGTCTTGACGCAGATGGAGCCGATGGTGGAAATATCGCCGCCCCATGCCTTTGCAATATCCTCAGAACTGTAGTAAGCTATACCGTTTTCTTCGTCTACGCTGTATGCGCCGACTTCCGTCCAGTTGCCCCAGGAGCCATCCATGAAGGCAATGACAGGCTTGCTGCCGCTAGTATATACAACGGCGATCTCACCCTTTGTCAGCTGTTCTTGTGTAATAGCAACAGCGCTGGATGCCTCTGTGATGGTATTTTCACCTTCCCAGATCACATCACCTGTACTCAGGTCAGCGTGTTCATAGGTAGGGAGATGGCTTTCGCTGCCCCAGGCTACGCCGTCATCGTCAATGACAGCCATCATAGCGTCAACTACCGGCTCAGAAGCTTCGTACCAGGTGTTATTGCTGCGGTTGAGATAGCCATGCGCCTCAGAAGCAGAGACACTGTTAGTGATGGCATTGTTATCCCATAGTACGCAGGGAATGCCCAGCTTTTTCGTCCAGGTCAGATAATAGGTTGCCCAGTCGCAGCGGGCGTCAGTGTTATTGAAGTTGGATGCACTGAATTCGCCCAGTACAACGGGGATGTCCTTGTCGGTGAAATAATACTGGATATCCGAGAAGAGAGAATCCAGATCACTCTTGTAACTGTCAGAGAAAACGGTGTGATCACCGTCACCCATGGCAAAATTATAAGGAGTATATGCGTGCAGGGAGACAGCCACATAATCATCGTCCGGAATTTCCAGAGAGGAGTAACTGCTGGCATATGCCGAAGCCGCATAGGACGGAATCATCAGCAGTCGGGTGTCTTTATAAGGGGAATCAATAGAACGCACGGTATTGATAAAATCTGCATTGAGCTTGTTTACCACCTCATAGCATTCCGCATTGCCCTGCCATTCATAGGTAACGCCAGTCTGACGAGGCTCATTCATGCCCTCGAAAATCAGGTGCTGGTCATAATCCTTGAAATATGCTGCAATCTGTTCCCACATCTGAATCAGACGAGGAGACATTTCGTCATAGGCAGTGGGGAAGTCCGAGCGGTTGATCCATTCCTCGTGGTGCAGGTTCAGAATCACATACATACCCTGATTATAGGCGTAGTCTACGACTTCCTTGACACGAGCCAGCCAGTCCGGGTTAATGGTATAGACCGGATTGCCGTTTTCGTCAGTGCTCTGAGTGACATTTCTGTACCAGGTTGTGGGAACACGGATGGTGTTGAACCCCTTTGCCTTGACAGCATCAATCAGTTCCTGTGTAATGACCGGATTTCCCCAGCTTGTCTCCTGAGAAAGTCCGCCGCCGGTGGCATCCAGAGAGTTGCCGATATTCCAGCCGATAGTCATACCCTCTGTAATATCGTCCGCCGTCATGGTGCCTTCCGCAGAAACTGAACCAGGAAAAATGGTCAGTGTGGAAAACAGCATAGCTGCTGCCACGCCGGCGGAGAGCAGTTTGTGTAAGTGCATTTTCATAAAAATCCTCCTGTTAGTCATTTGCTTCGTAAAAAAGCAATAAAATTGGAACATATTATTTTTATTATAGCACCTGTTCGGCTCTATGTCAACCAATTTCTTTCCTTTCAAGAGGAATATTTTGTACAAAATTTACGGCTGTTCTTTGGCGGTTTTGCCGAAGTGACAATCATTCTGTAAGCCAAGTGATTTCAATAGATTCTCGAAACTCTTTCCATGGTAGTGCGACACGTTCAGAATCACTTTGAAAAATGGATGAGAGCGTGTCATCCAATGATATGCTTTTTATCAGATTTCCATTACTGTATCTCGATAAATTTACATTTTCCATTCCGACAACTTTTTGCTGTAGTTCCTCTGCAATCAATGTTGCCTTATAACGTGAATTTTTTATTGCTTTTTTTAGCATCTCTTTGTGGATTTTTGATTCATCTGAAAAGGAAAATGAAATATCATATTGAATTTGAAATTTAGAATCGGATATCAGTTGAAGCAGTATCGTGCTTAATTGAGTCGAAGCCAGTGTTTCGACAGAAATTTTCCGGATAGATTTTGTAGTATGATCCTGCGAATCACGAAAATCTTGTTCAACAGAGTCATCTTCTAAGCAGATATTTTCCGCCTTTAATCCGATTTTTTTCAGTTCATCTAAAAGCGCGTGGTATTGTTGCAGCATGTTTTCAATTGCTGATTCCGTTGTTTTCGCGTGTCCGATCAATTTAAAACGAATTGTCATAAGATCCGGTTTAAACCGATCAATTGCCAATCCTTCAACAACTAATTTTCCCATGATAATTCTCCTCAGCCCTGATTTTCCTTTTCAATCAGGCAATCGCCGCAGTACATTTTCCGCAGCTTCGGCTTTTCAATCTTTCCGGTGGCGTTCCGGGGAACAGGAGCAAAAATAATCTTCCGGGGACGCTTATAACGAGGCATACCCAGACAGAATTCGTTAATTTCCTCCTCGGCGCATTCCACGCCCTGTTTCAGCTCCACAATAGCTGTGGCAATCTCACCCAGACGCTTGTCCGGAAGTCCGATCACGGCAACATCCTTGATCTTCTCGAATTTGCTCATGAAATTCTCGATTTCAACGGGATAGATATTTTCGCCGCCGCTGATGACCACATCCTTTTTCCGGTCAACCAGAAAATAGAAGCCATCCTCATCCTGCCGTGCCATATCGCCGGTATAGAGCCAGCCGTCGTGGAGTACTTCCGCAGAAGCCTCCGGATTATTATAGTAGCACTTCATAACGCCGGGGCCTTTGACTGCCAGTTCGCCAACACCGCCCTGAGGCACTTCCTGTCCGTTTTCGTCGATGATCTTTACTTCCCAGCCATAGCCCGGTACACCGATGGCACCGACCTTGTGGATATTCTCCAGTCCCAGATGTACACAGCCCGGACCGATGGATTCGCTGAGTCCGTAGTTGGTATCATACTGATGGTGCGGGAAATATTCTTTCCAGCGCTTAATAAGACTCTGGGGAACAGGCTGTGCGCCGATATGCATGAGCCGCCATTG
>JBJFHO010000225.1:0-30521 GCA_051893675.1 Ruminococcus sp.
GAAGAAGATACGGTAGTACTTGCCGGAGACTTTTCCTGGGGCATGAATCTGCAGCAAGCGGAAGCGGATTTTGCTTTCGTGCAGAAGCTGCCGGGGAAAAAGATCCTTCTGAAAGGCAACCATGATTACTGGTGGACTTCCTTAAAGAAAATGGAGGATTTTTTCACAGTCCACGGCTTCGATTCACTGCACATTCTGCACAATAACCACTACGCTTTCGGACAGTACGGCATTTGCGGTACCCGTGGCTGGGTGAGTATGCAGGGTGAGGCGGCAGATGCGAAGATTCTGGCACGTGAGGTGCAACGGCTTCAGGTTTCCATCCAATCGGCTGTCAGTGCCGGACTGGAACCGATTGTTTTTCTGCACTATCCGCCCATCTACGGCTCGTCTATGAATTATGATATTTTAGAGGTGCTGCACCAGTATCAGATCAAGCAGTGCTACTATGGCCATGTACATGGCAAGGGACATTATAATGCGTTCCAGGGACGCTATGAAGAGACAGAAATGCACTTAATTTCTAGTGATTATCTACAATTTGCGCCGGAATTGGTAATGTGATTTGGTCAAAATGGAGAAGTGCAAAAATACTCTGGTCAAACCTGCACGAATATGCTATAATAAAGCAGTGTGCATGAAATAAATTCCTGTGCACGCTGTACAGGAAATGCAATAATTGGAGGACATCAACTATGAATTTGAAATCATCAGCAAAAACCGATGTAAACATGACCGAACTGGTTGTGGAAATTGATGCAGAAAGCTTTGAAAAAGCAGTAGAGGCTGCATATCAGCGTCAGAAGAAGAACATCTCTATGCCGGGATTCCGCAAGGGCAAGGTGCCGCGGAAAATGTGCGAGAGAACCTATGGCGAAAACGTATTCTATGAGGATGCCATCAACGCTCTGCTGAACGTTGAACTGCCGGCTCTCATCGTAGATGCTGAGCTGGAGATCGTGGATACTCCCAAGGTAGAAGTGACCTCTATCAGCAAGGAAGAGGGCGTTTCCCTGAAGGTGATCTGCGTGACCAAGCCGGAGATCAATCTGGTTGACTATAAGGGCATCGAGGCACCGAAGGTTGTCAAGGAAGTAACTGACGAAGATGTGGATCAGCAGATCGAAGCAATGCGTCAGCGCAATGCACGTGTGGTTTCTGTCGATGATCGTGCTGCTGAAATGGGCGACGAAGTAAACTTTAACTTTGAGGGCTTCTTCGGCGATGAGGCTTTCGAAGGCGGCAAGGGCGAAAATTATCAGCTGAAGCTGGGCAGCGGTCAGTTCATCCCGGGCTTTGAGGAACAGGTTGCAGGTCATAACATCGGCGAAGATTTCGATGTAACTGTCACATTCCCGGAAGATTACCAGATGGAGGATTATGCTGGCAAGGAAGCTGTCTTCAAGTGCAGCATCAACAGCATTTCTCGTGAAGAACTGCCGGAACTGGATGACGAGTTCGTCAAGGATACTTCTGAGTTTGACACAGTAGATGAGCTGAAGGCTGATGTCCGCAAGAAGCTGGAAGAGAGCGCAGAGAATGCAGCTGACAGTGCATTTGAGAATGCTGTTATCATGAAGCTCATTGAAAAGGTTGAGGATCCGATTCCGCACTGCATGTTTGAGCACCGTGCAGATGCACTGATGAATCAGTTTGCAAATCAGCTGAAGGCACAGGGCGTTTCTCTGGATCTGTATCTCCAGTACACTGGTATGGATCAGGATTCCCTGAAGGCAACATATCTGGATCGTGCAGAGAACGAAGTGAAGCTGCGTCTTGCACTGGAAAAGATCGCTGCACTGGAGAATCTGGAAGTTTCCGATGAAGATCTGGAGGCTGAGGTTGTTAGACTGGCTGAAGAAAATGGTCTGACACCGGAAGATGTCAAGAAGCGCATCTATGTGGAAGAGCTGCGTGGTGACATGCTGGCTACCAAGGCAATGGATCTGGTCAAGGAAGCTGCTGTTCCGACAGATGCACCGGAAGAGACAGAAGAAGCTCCGGCTGAAGAGGCTGTTTCTGCAGAATAATGAATGAAGTATTTGATGCCGTTTGATACATGGCATTGTCAGTTGGGCGAACAGTAGTGTTCGCCCACTGTGATATCTGCACTTTTTTCGAAATATGACGAAAAACAGAAATACTCTGGAGTGGCATATCCAGAGCTGCGGCGGAAGCCGTATGGAGAAAGGATGATAAACATGAGTAGCTTAGTACCGTACGTTGTTGAACAGACCAGCCGTGGAGAACGTTCCTACGACATTTTCTCCCGTCTGCTGAATGACCGCATCATTATGCTGTCTGATCAGGTAAACGATGCAACGGCAAGTCTGGTCGTAGCACAGCTGCTGTACCTAGAGGGTCAGGACAACGAAAAGGATATCTCCCTGTATATCAACAGCCCGGGCGGTTCCATCACTGCCGGCATGGCAATCTACGATACCATGCAGTATATCAAGTGTGACGTTTCCACCATCTGCATCGGTATGGCGGCATCTATGGGCGCATTCCTGCTGTCCTCTGGTGCAAAGGGAAAGCGTATCGCTCTGCCCAACAGTGAGATCATGATCCATCAGCCGCTGATCTCCGGCGGTCTGTCTGGTCAGTGCACCGATATCAAGATCGCTTCTGATCACCTGGTACGGGTTCGTCAGAAGATGAATGAGATCCTTGCAGAGAATACCGGAAAGCCTTTGGAGGTCATTGAACGGGATACAGAGCGTGATAATTATATGTATGCGGCAGAAGCCAAGGAATACGGTTTGATTGACAAGGTGATCGCACACAGATAAGGGGAACCGAGCATGGATGAGAAAAAGGAAAAACGATGCAATTTCTGCGGCAAACCGGAGCACATGGTCGAGGGCATGATCTCTGCGGCAGATGTCAATATTTGCAGCGAATGCGTGACATATTGCTATGAGATGCTGTACGGCCCGGTGAATCCGGCATCAGCCGCAAAAGCAAAGAAAAAATCTGCAAAGCAGCCGTCCCAGATTCGTCTCCTGAAACCGGCTGAGATCAAAAAGACTTTGGACGAATATGTGGTTGGTCAGGATGTGGCGAAGATCACGCTCTCAGTTTCTGTTTATAACCACTATAAGCGTATCATGAACCAGTCCAAGGACGAAGAATCCCGTGATGTGGAACTGCAAAAGAGCAATGTTCTGCTGCTTGGCCCTACTGGTGTAGGTAAAACATATCTGGCGCAGACGTTGGCAAAGATTCTGGATGTCCCCTTTGCCATTGCCGATGCAACGACCATTACCGAGGCTGGCTATGTGGGCGATGACGTGGAGAATGTGCTCCAGCGTCTGCTACAGGCGGCTGATTTTGATGTAGAAGCTGCAGAGCGTGGCATTATCTATATCGACGAGATCGACAAGATCTCCCGGAAGTCGGAGAACGTTTCTCTGACGAGAGATGTCAGCGGCGAAGGCGTGCAGCAGGCACTGCTGAAAATCATTGAGGGTACTGTATCCAACGTGCCGCCTCAGGGTGGCAGAAAGCATCCAAATCAGGAGTTTATTCATGTGGATACCCGGAATATTCTCTTCATTTGCGGCGGTGCATTTGACGGACTGGAAAAGCTGATTCAGAAACGTATGGCGCCGGCATCTTTGGGCTTTGATGCACCCATTGCGCAGCAGAAAAAGGATCTGGTGAATATTTTCCGTCAGGTAACGCCCCAGGATCTGGTGAAGTTTGGTCTGGTGCCGGAACTGGTAGGCAGACTGCCGGTTATTACTACGCTGGACGATCTGGACGAAGAGGCATTGATCCGTATTCTGACAGAACCGAAAAATGCACTGGTGAAGCAGTATCAGAAGCTGTTTGATTTCGATGATATTCAGCTGAAACTGACGGATGATGCGCTGACAGCTGTGGCGAAAGAGGCTATCTCCAGAAAAACTGGTGCCCGTGGTCTGCGCTCCATTATGGAGGGTACGCTTATGGACACCATGTATACCACTCCGTCTGTAGAGCATGTCAAGACCATCGTGGTGGATGCGGACTGTGTCAATGGTACTGCACGCCCCAAATTCTATGATGCAGACGGTAAAGAGATCGACAATGTACCGCCAGCTGAGGTGAGTGCCTGATGGCTGAGCAGGGTATGATGAATGTTAAAAATGTCCGTTTCATGCTGGATTCTCTGAAAATCCTGTTGGAATGCGGCGAGACGAAACATGCCATTCAGTTGATTGACGCTTTTACAGAAGAACTGCAATCGGAACATACTGAACCGGATGCAGCGGAATAAATGCAAAAACCTGTCTTTGTGGGACTTCCACAGGACAGGTTTTTGTGTTATGCTGTTGTTTTCGCAATTAATAGTTTTTCCACAGGCTTTCGCAGTAGTCTATTGAAAAATTTCACCACAAATCCGGTACAAATTGCTGCTATGATCGTGCCCTCCCGTGTTCCCACAAGGGTACGAAAAAACAGGAAGGAAAGTATCACTGCCAGTATTACGCAGCTGATATCAAATCCAATCTTGACATTGCCGAATTCCTTGTGAATGGTATCCGAGATTGCCTTCACAAAGGCTTCTCCGGAGTTCATGATTACATTTGCAATGACCGCAAGGGAAATCCCGAAGCCAAGCACAATTGTTCCGGCGAGAACAAGTCCGAGACGCAGCAGATAGTGGTTCGGTTCAAAAAAGGACAGCATCCATGTTCCGAAATCCGTGAACCAGCCGAACAGAAATGACAGTGGCACTTGCAGCAGCTGAATCCACTGGAATTTTTTCCGCAGCAGCAGGATCTGTCCCAGAATCAGGACACAATTCCAGATGATGAGCCAATTGCCCAGAGACAGCTGCGGGAACTGAAAGCTCATGACATTTGCAACTGAGGAGATGGGGGATACCCCAAGTTCTCCTTTTTTTGTGATTGCCACACCCAATGCACTGAAAAACAGGCTGATGATAAATAAGATGTAGCGTTTTGTCAGTTCGATTTTATGTTTATTCATGTCAGAAACCTCTCGCCATTGGTCAATTCGTTACGGAAATACCGATCATAACGGTTTTTCCGTTGGCGTTGTTCCAGACTGCGTGCGGAATTTTTCCCTGCACCAAAAATGCTTCCTCTTTTTTGACGATCACTGTTTCCTCACCCAGAAGAATTTTCGCTTCGCCTTCTGTGACAATAAACAGATGATTGTGTTCATGCGTATGGGGCTCCGTGGGACCTCCGCCCTCCAGATCCATATAGGCAATTGCCCCATCCATGATCTGCCCCATAGCCCCGAACAGCTTTTTCGCCTGAAAATTGACATGTTTCGGGGGTGTTGTCCATTCACTCATCTCATATCCCTCTTCTTTCATAGATTTTGTTTCCAGACAGAAATGGCATCTCCCGGACTTTCGCACTGCATCCACTCTGACATCACGCAGCAGCCGGCAGCACCTGCCTGACGTACTGCGCTCTGCTTGTCTGCCGTAATACCTCCGATGGCATAGACAGGAATGGTCACACTCTGGCAAATATCCCGGAGAAATGTCAGTCCTCTGGGCGGCAGATCCGGCTTGCAGGCGGTGGAGAAAATATGCCCGGTAATGAGCCAGTCTGCCCCATGTGCCTGAGCTTGTACCGCTTCTTCCCGGCTGTGCACCGATGCACCAACTGCCGGAAGTTGTTCCCATATTGCGTCTGGCAGTTCCAACAATGTCTGCACCGGCAATTGTATGGGCAGATGCAGCTGTATCGCCGTCTGCACAAAGGTATTCAGGAGCAGGGTTGCTCCATATTTCTCGCAGATTGTCCGGCAGCGGATTGCCATGTCAGCATATTCTGGCTCGGACAAATCCTTTTCCCGGAGCAGAACGGCATCTGCGCCGGCAGCTGCAATTTGTTCAAGCCGCTGGAAAAAATCATCCCGACAGAGCCGTCGGCTTGTCACACAGATCAGCATAATGTATTCGTGTTGATGTAGTCAGTATAGACTGGCTGCATCCCTTGGGCAAGAATGGCATCGTGAATCTCTGCCAGCGTGCGTGGATCGGAGATCTCAAACTGCGCATCGCCCTTTTGCTCTCCCTCGTCATTGTGACCGCCGATTCCCACATTGACGCCGGCGGAAATCTTCGTGGCAGCCAAAGGCAGCACATGATCACGGAATCCGGCACGCTCCCGGGTGGAAATGGTAAAGCTGGCAAAGGGCAGGAAAATCCGACACGCCAGCATCATTTGCAGCAGTTGCGTCTCGTGTACATCGTGGGGATTGGTCTCCTCATGATTCTTATAGGGGCGGAGCCGTGGGAACGACAGCGCAATTTCAGCGTGTGGATACTTTTTTTGCAGCATTGCACTGTGAACACCAGCGGCAAACATATCCTTGCGGAAATCCGCCAGTCCCAGCAGGACGCCAAAGCCTACGCCACGCATACCGCCCATCAGTGCACGCTCCTGTGCAGAGACACGGTACGGGAAACAGCGCTTTGCGCCGGCAGGGTGCATTTCTCCATAGCGTTCCATATCGTATGTCTCCTGGAAAACTGTCACAAAATCCGCACCAGCCTGACGGAGCATATCGTATTCATCCGCATTCATGGGATAAACTTCCAGCCCGATGGTGGAGAAGTATTTTTTTGCGATTCTCACGGCGTCTGCAATATATTCCGGACCGGAAACGCTGCGGCTTTCTCCGGTCAGAAGCAATACTTCACGCATACCGGTTTTGGCGATCGCCTGCATTTCGGCTTCAATTTCTTCCGCATTCAGCTTGCAGCGAGTGATGGGATTTTTGCAGTTGAAGCCGCAGTAAACGCACTGGTTTTCACAGTAGTTGGAAATGTACAGAGGCGTGAACAGGAGTACGTTATTGCCGAAGTGCTTCTCCCGTTCTGCTTTGGCACGCTGTGCCATTTGCTCCAGAAAGGGCTCTGCCGCAGGGGAGAGAAGTGCCGCAAAATCTTCGAAGGAAAGAGCATCCTTGCGGAGTGCAGCCTGGACATCCCTGGCGGTATAGGATTCCGGCTGGTAGTGCTCCCGTGCCTGGATGACCCGGTCAAAAATATCCGATTCAATCTGCTGCATACCCGGCTGAAATTCCATGGGGTCATAGATTTTTCGCATGAAAACAGCTCCTTTCTCAATCCTGCAAAAATCCGGTCAGAGGACTGGATGCCTCGGCGCCGGAATCCAGCACACGTCCCAGCTTTGCCAGATAGGCTGCTCGTCCAGCTTCAATGGCTAGCTTGAAGGCATGTGCCATCATGGGACAGTTGTCCGCCGTTGCCACGGCAGTATTTGCCATTACCGCAGCAGCGCCTATTTCCATGGCTTCACATGCCTGAGAGGGAGCACCAATGCCGGCATCTACAATAATAGGCAGGTCGATCTCGTCAATGAGAATCTGGATGAAATCCTTGGTACGCAGACCTTTGTTGCTGCCGATGGGCGCACCCAGTGGCATAATGGCAGCTGCTCCGGCATCAACGAGACGACGTGCAGCGATTAAGTCCGGGTACATATAGGGCAGCACATGAAAGCCCTCCTTTGCCAGGATCTCCGTAGCACGGATGGTTTCCGTATTGTCCGGCAGGAGGTACTTTGCATCGGGAATTACTTCGATCTTGACAAAGTCACCGCAGCCCAATTCCCGGGACAGACGTGCAATTCGGACAGCTTCTTCGGCATTTCTGGCACCGGAAGTATTTGGCAGCAGTGTCAGATGCTCCGGAAGAAAGTCCAGAATATTCTCCGGGCTGTCAGCATTGGCACGCCGCAGGGCAATGGTGGCAATTTCGCTGCCGCCGTACTCCATAACATCCCGGATGAGCTGGAGGGAAAACTTCCCGGAACCGAGAATAAACCGGGAATGGAATTCTTTTCCGCCGAGAATCAGCGGATCATTTTGTATTGTCTGCATAAGAATCACCTTTCGTTATATCATTTGTCGCAGTATAATCGGAATCCGGCTTGCCAAACATAAAATGCAGCAAAACCTGATTTGCAAGAAGCGGTACGCATTTTTTCCGGCTCTTAGCCCCCTCCCATAAACGCTACCACCTCAATGACATCGCTGTCGCTGAGCTGTACCGTTCCATAGTCTGCTTTGGGAACGATTTCACCATTTCGCTCAACTGCGATCCGCTGTATCTGATATCCCTGTTCCTGTAAAAATTCCAGCAGCGTCCGGGGTTTATCCAGGGAGAGCTCTTTTCCGTTCACGTGCATCATATATCCTCCTTTGATTTGGAAATAAACGGCGTGAAATGTCGTCAGATTCCATCGCCGGATCTGAAAAAATGCTGCATTTTCAGCATATAGACAGAAAATGGGCTGCACCCGCGGTGGTGCACCCCATTTTCTTACGCTTTTTCAGTTCGTTATTATTATACCACAGTTAAGTGCGGTTGTCAAGAAAAAATTTGTTTCTGGAGGGATTATCGCTCAATTACGCCCAATCCCGGTAAAAAATCCACGATTGGCAATTCAAGCTTCTCTGCCATCTTCCGGCACGCAGTGATATACTCCGCATTGGACAGCCGATCAGGTGTATGGGCATCGCAGCCGATAATCACAGAGTTTCCGGCTTTCTTGGCAATTTTCAGGAATCGCTCTGAGGTATAGTGCCGATTTTCCACCACGCCCAACAGATTGATCTCCACGGGAATGTCGTGGGCTTTCAGATACTGGCACAGCCGAAGAAAATATTCCTCGTATACCTCGTCTGATCCCGTGAAGTGGAATAAATCAGGATGCGCCACATAGGCGTATTTTCCCGTTTCCATACCGGCAATGACCGTGTCCACATATTTTTTCAGTTCTGCCTTGGAATCCGTAGGGAATCCTGTATACGGCGCAGTCATTTCGTTCGCTGTGAAATGCTGTCCCAGAATCATATAGTCGATGGGATAGCCCTCCAGAAGCTTTTCCTGATCCTCCATCAGTTCCGGAATATACTCTGCCTCAAATCCGGCGTAAATGGTGATATCTCTTGCATATTCCCGTTTCAAATCCTCCATGGAATAAAAGTAATCGTCCAGCTGCTCCGGAAACATACGAGTGCGGGAAACATAACCATCCGGAAATACCCAGGGGCAATGATCTGAAAATCCCAGCACTTTCATGCCGGCAGCGATTGCCTGTTCCACATATTCTTTATCCTCGCCCCATGCATGCTGGCATCGGGCAGTATGGGTGTGATAATTTGCGATCATATCAATGGTTCCTCACTGTTCTTCTGTAGAATTCGTCTTATCGGCAGTGTCTGTGCAGACAGTCTCTACCACAGCGGCGGAAGATTTCGGCACAGAAATCCGGGCGAGTACCTCATTGACCAAACGCAGTACGCCGCTGATAATCATCAGGATACCGATGATATTCCAGCCGGCATTCTGATTCACAAACAGCACATAGATGAGGATGAACACACCCAGCAGGCAGTTTGTGATGGCAAAGATCATGGGAATGAGCACACTGGAGTTTTCCTTGCGGAAGGTCATGGTGTTCACTGCACCGGAAATGCCGCTTGCCAGAATACAGATGCCGATAAGTACAGGAATCAGCGTATTTACCGTAAAGGGCACAATGATCAGAATGGCACCGATTACCATAAGTATCACACCAGTCACAAGATACTGCGTCTGCACCTCGAATTTGCGGCGGGATGCGTAGATGACAACTTCAATCAGACCAATGAGTGCAATCAGAATACCGAAGGACAGGAATATCTTGTTGAACAGATTTTCGTTGACCAGCAGCAGGATGCCCATGCCGATGAGACAGAGGGGCAGGACAAAGGGGAGCAGTACATAAAGGGTACGCTTGGAAGATTTCGATTTCGGGGATTTTGGTTTCATAATAAACTCCTTTCAGATTACAACAGATGTAAAATATATTTCATGCAAATCCGTTTCAGCGGATTGCAGGATGCATAAATGGATTGCGCCAGTGTCTGAACAGATGCAGCAGCTTCTGCCTGAGCGGCTTTTTCCGGAACTTTTCGTCCCATATCCATTGCCAACGCCATGGGAATAATTTGCGCAGCGGCTTCAGACGGCAAATGTTTTTTCTCCAGATGTTCCACTGCTTCTTCGGAGAAGTCCATGAGCAGCTGCCCATGATACCGTAGTCCACTCCATCGCAGCAGACGGAAAAGATACCGGTATGCCGTCAGGACTGCTTGTCGGGGATGCTGTGTATCCAGCATGATCCGATTCCGGCGCCGGATATCCCATAGCCGCAGAAGTATGACAATACCGATCAGGATTGCAACAATCAGAATGCCCAGCAGTGTCCGCAGCAGCCATGGAGGAATATCGCTGTGTGCAGATTCCGGCGGCAGTGAATTTCCATCTCCGGAATGATCCATACTGTCCGGTATTACTTCGCTATTTCTGCCCGGGGCACTCTCCGACAGGATTGTCGTGGATGTCAGCGATATCTGACCAGTTTCTGTCGTTGCATTTTCTTCTGTAACCGCAGTGGTGGTTTTTGCATCGGACGGCTCAGCAGTTTGTGCCGAAGCGCTTGTGCCGTAATAACCCGGCGTCATCTCAAAGGGCATCCATCCATAGCCGTCAATGTAAAATTCACACCAGGCATGAGCCTGTCGGTCTGTCAGTGTTACGGTATATCCATCCTCACTGATCTCAGCGCTTTCCAGCATATCCTTACCCACAAGGTAGCCCTCACAGTATCGTGCTGGAATACCCAGATATCGTGCCAGAATCGTTCCGGCGGCGGCGTAGTGCATACAATATCCTTTGTGGTTTTCCATAAGGAAAAAGCTGATGAAATCACGTGTGCCGGGTGTTTTGCCGGGTGATGTTGTGTATTCCGTACGCTCCGCCATCCATGCCCGGATTTCGCTGAGTGTTCCATACTGTTCCTCCGCTGATTCCGGATGCTTTTCTGTGAGTGATGCCGGAAGTGCGGCGTAGACTTCCGCCAGAGCTTCCTCGTCAGGCAGCTTTGTGTAAGCGTCCTTTACATAATCACGATATGCCAGGGATTCCAGAAGCATTGCCGGAATCACTTTTCCCTGAATCTCCTCCGGCGAATCCGCCGCCTGGGATTCCTTGAAGCGTGCGCTGATCTTTGTTCCAGTGTCCGAAAATCCCAGGGTATCCAGAAACTTTTGTGTGGATGTGTTTCCGCTGGCATTTTTCATTGCCATCTGATATTCCTGTAGATCACTATCCGCCAACGTAGCGAGTACCCATGTCTGAGGATCGGAGACTGTCCAGGAATAGGTTTCCCGGTCATCGGGACGCACATCCCAATCGTCAGAAAATGACACATCGGAAGAAAAGGAGACATAGGGCTGATAATACCGGGAATCCTGTTTCTCCGGCGTAACTGTACAGGTAAAAGTGCCTGTATCCGGCAGGAGAGAGCGCTGGAACAGGAAAGGGAAGTTCTGCGGGGCACAATCGTATTTCTCAATGATTTCATACACCGTTTCCCCATAGTCCGCATCTGTATCCTTAGAAGGTGCCATCCAGCTGTTGTCCTGATATTCGCTTGCTGTAAATCCCTTGAGATACATGGTACTGTCCGGAAGCGTGTCAAAAGTCAGTGTCAGTTCCGGTTCATCCTGAAAGTGCAGACTGGATTTTGTACCCAGTTTTGAGACACGGGATGTACTTTCAAATCCCAGCGCTGCGCCAAGCGTCCGGACACTCTCCGGAAGATTCTGGATATCAAAGTCGGAAAGACTGTCGCTCAGGTCGTTTATGCGCTGTCTGTCTGCATCGGAGCGTGTGTATCCGCCCAGCGTTCCCAGCAGAACAACGACGGTATACACTGCCAGCACAAACAATGCGGTGACAGAACCGCAGACGGCTGCTGTATGCCGGGCAGATTTCGGCTGTGCATCGCCTGTACATCGCATTGCCAGCCGCAGCGCCAGCATACCGCACCAATATGCCAGAAGGGGTGCCATGGCAATCGGTTTTACGGAAAGTCCCAGATACAATCCCGGCTCCAGGAGCAGGAACGTCACTCCGGCAGTCAGCGTAAAATGAGGGTGCTTTATGGTGAAAAAGGCGATGAAATATGCCAGCAGAACCGTAAAGCAGCAGGCAGTCAGAGTAACGCAGGAGACAGTGTCATATGCAGCGGAAACAGTATAATAGGGAATGTCCGTATGGTGGGCATTGCAGTAAATGGTGTTGATGATGTATTGTATGCCTGCGACGGTTTGACTGACACGCAGCAACAGCACCGCAGCGACCAGAAGCAGACAAAGCCCGGTGATTTTGCCGCCGTGTCCGGGCAGAAGCTGAGAAGTTGTCCCCAGGAAAAAACCAGCTGCGGCAGTGATGCATACCAATCCGGTATGACACTCCGGCTGGTACAGGGAAAGCATTGCCATCATTGTACCAGCAAAGCCCAGCAGTGCCAACAGTAGCGTCAGCAGATTCCAGCTGTTTCTTCTGGAGCCGGACATGGCATATGCCGGATCCGGTTGGATATGCAAAGATGGAGAAGTCGTTGTATGTGTCATGGCACCATCCTTTTCACATGAGGGATCCTGTAAGAACATGATATACTGTCTTCGCTGCACTTTGAGGCGAAATTGCCCATGCTCCGTTTCCGGCAGATGCCGCATCCGCTGCAAAAATCGTCATATTTTCCGGCGGTATCGTTATGCTGTCAGCGATGCAGAAAGAGATTTGCTCTCCGGTCTGTTCCAAGGTATCCCAGCAGGCGGAAGAATCTGTTCCCGGCGGTGAAGCCAGCAGGGAACGGAGTATGGGTATCAGTTCCTCTGGTGCAGATAGTACATAACGCCGGCACTGATCTTCACAGCAGAGCAGCAGTGTTACAGAATCGCCGCCGCTGCAAACGATTTCCACAAAAGCAGTCAGCGCTTCCAGCATAGCATCCAGCCTGTCCCCGGGCGCTGTCAGTTGGGGAGACAGGGCATAGTGAAATCCCAGAACCACCGGCGTTCTGACGGGAATGCCATATTCCCGGACAACCGGCTCCGGAAAACGGCTGCTGAGTTTCCAGTGAATAGCACGCATCCGGTCGCCGTTTCGGTAATTGCGCACGCCCAGGAATTCTTCCGGCTCTGTGGTAGGCTGCATCTGTGCCGCCTGTCCCGAAATGGCAGGCGTATGGATCTCCTCAGCAGGGAGAGGCACAACAAACGGCAGAACCAGAAAGCTTTGTGACTGTACCGCAGTATTCCGGTGAGAAAACAGATGCAGCATGTCGTATACACGAAATCCCATCAATGCAAGGCGGATCTCTCCGCAGTGTTCCGGTTCTACCGAAACTGTCAGCTGTGCCGTACCTTTTGCCGGAACAGCGGTCTGGAATTCCCACGCTTCTCCGTCCCCAAGTACCATATTATCCCCCTGAAGTACCAGCCTGACTGTACCAATGGGCAGACAGGTCGGATTTTGCAGCAGAACGGTACAGGAACAGGCTTCACCGGGATGCATTGGTGCAGCAGGAACTGTCAGCTGTATCTTCAGCTTTCGCCCTGTGTTATGCGCTGCCGCAAAAAATCCCAGAGGCAGGAGCAGCATACTGATCAGCAGATAGACGGAAAATTCCGGGAGATAGAGCATGGAAAACAAATAGACAATACCTGTCAGGAGCAGGTACAGCAATTTTGCATACCACATAGGCGTCACCGTCTGTTCGGTGCCGGAACAGGAACCCGGCGGATGATCTCTTCCAGAATTTGTTTCGGTGAAGTACCGCTTTTGACAATGAGACGATGCGCCAGTACATCCTCGCAGAGAGGCACAATATCATCCGGCAGCAGATAATCTCTTCCCCGGAGCATCGCCATTGCCTTTGCCGACTGTACCAGTGCCAGAGTACCCCGGGGACTGACGCCCAGTGTTACCTGAGGATGTTCTCTGGTGGCTTTGGAAATAGAAGCGGCATAGTAGTAGAGCCGATCGTCCACATAGACCGAAGCAGCCTTCTGCTGTAACAGCAGCAGCTGTTCCGCAGTAATAACCGGACGAATTTGCTCCAGCGGATTCTGAACCGCTCTGCCGCGAAGAATGGCGACTTCCTCCTGAATCTGGGGATATCCCATGTGCAGCCGCATCAGAAAGCGATCCAGCTGAGATTCCGGCAAGGACTGTGTACCCACACATCCCAGCGGGTTCTGTGTGGCAATGACAAGATGCGGCTTCGGCAGTGTGTATGTCTTGCCCTCCACTGTCACATTGCCCTCTTCCATCGCCTCCAGAAGTGCTGCCTGGGTCTTGCTGGAAGTACGGTTGATCTCATCTGCCAGAAGCAGATTGCAGAATAGCGCCCCGGGCTGAAAGACGAACTTTCCGGTATTCTTCTCATAAACGGAAAAGCCTGTCAGATCTGATGGCAGTACATCCGGTGTAAACTGCACACGCCGGCAGGAAAGCCCAAGCGCCTTGGAAAACGCCATGGCAAGAGTGGTTTTTCCCACACCCGGCATATCCTCCATGAGAACATGTCCTCCGGCAAGGAATGCAATGAGAACTTTTGTCAGGATCAGATCTTTTCCCACTACCGCCTTGCGTACTTCAGCGAGAATCGCAGCAGGAAGTGTATTGAATTGTGATGCAGCTGTTGGCATGAGAACCTCCTGGGATGATATGCAATGGATAGAGACTGTATTGACCGGAACCCCCGGTATTTTATCATTCGTTACATTTTTTTCATTATATCATCTTTTTCTCCGTTTGGCAAGTAGATGGTATGACTTTTCTGCAAAATCCGCTCCATAATTTTTGTTTGCTTTCGGTTAAAATGGCGAAAAACGCAGAAAATCACAAAAAAACGGGTCGGCTCGTATTGACAAAACCATAAAAAATGGTATACTAGAAAAGTACAGGTCTTTCAGCAGGCGGCAGTCTGCGCAGCTGAGGGACAATGCTTCTGACGGAAAGGAAAAGGAGATCCATGAATATCTGGCATGATATCAATCCGAAGCGTATTACAGTGGACGAGTTCGTTGCGGTAATTGAGATCCCGAAAAACAGCAAGGTCAAGTATGAACTGAACAAAGAGACCGGTATCCTGGAAATGGACCGTATTCTCTATACTTCGACCCACTATCCGGCAAATTACGGCTTTATTCCGAGAACTTTTGCGGACGACGGCGACCCGCTGGATGTGCTGGTGCTCTGCTCTGAAACGATACACCCTATGACGCTGGTTCGCTGCTATCCCATCGGCGTCATCCATATGATCGACAACGGACAGCGTGATGACAAGATCGTTGCCATTCCCTGCAATGACCCGACCTACAACACGTATCATAACATCGACGATCTGCCCCGTCATATTTTTGAAGAGATCGTACACTTCTTCCAGGTGTATAAAGAACTGGAACATAAGACCACGGCAGTGGATGAGGTGGAGGATGTCTATGCGGCAAAGGAGATCATCGCCGCTGACATCGAGCATTACATCGACAAGTTCTGCAAGGGATAATTTTGCCGGAAACCGGACAGAAATGCGCCGGTGCGGTGATTGAAATAGAAAGAGGTATTTGAGTTATGGTATCAGCATCAGACATTTTGTTCAACCACGGAAACAGCGTTGCGCCCCTGGGACTGATCGCAATGGACGGCGCAAAGGAACTGGGTGCCAAGATCAACGACTATCTGGTCAATTGGGCACACAAGGGCGGCTATGATGTGGACACATTTCTGATCGAGTGCGAGTGCCCCCGCTTTTCCTCCGGCGACGGAAAGGGACTGATCAAGTCTACCATCCGTGGCAAGGATCTGTTCATTATTGTGGACGTGGGCAATTATAACATTAAGTATCAGATGTTCGACCAGATGAATGCCATGTCTCCGGATGATCACTATCAGGATCTGAAGCGTATCATCCAGGCAACCAGCGGCAAGGCTCATCGTATCAATGTGATCATGCCGATTCTCTATGGCGGCCGTCAGCATCGCCGGAACTACCGGGAATCTCTGGACTGCGCCTGTGCACTGCAGGAACTGGCACAGATGGGCGTTTCCAATATCCTGACAGTCGACGCACATGACCCGAGAGTGCACAATGCCATTCCGCTCATGGGCTTTGATAATATGATGCCCTCTTATCAGGTACTGAAAACCATGTTCCAGACAGTACCTCATCTGAAAACCACACCGGATGAATTTATGGTAATAAGTCCGGACGAGGGTGCCCTGAACCGTAATATGTATTACGCTTCCATGCTGGGTGTACAGATGGGTATGTTCTACAAGCGCCGGGATTATTCCAAGATCATCAGCGGCCGTAACCCTATCGTGGCACATGAATATCTGGGCAATTCTGTTGAGGGCAAGGATGTCTTTATTGCAGATGACATCATTTCTTCCGGTGAATCTATGCTGGATATCGCCTACGCACTGAAAGAGCGCAAGGCTCGCCGGGTATTCTGCTATGCGACCTATGGCCTTTTTGTCAATGGTCTGGAGAAGTTTGACAAGGCATATGAGGACGGCTATATCAATGCGGTGTTCAGCACCAATCTGACATACCGTACTGACGCACTTCTGTCCCGGGAATGGTTCCACGAGGTGGATTGCTCAAAGTATATCTCCTATTTCATTGCTGCATTGAACCACGATGTTTCCATCGGCAATGTCATTGATCCTAACGCCAAGATCAAGGCGCTGCTGGAACGCAGAAATCAGGAAAACGCATAATATTTCACAAAAAAATCGTTGACATTCCGCAAAGGATTTGTTATACTGAATCATATGAATATATTACGGTGATGAACGGAATAACTGTAGCTTCTGCTGCGCAGAGAGGACGTGTCTGGTGAAAGCGTCTCAGCAGGGTACAGGTGCTCCCCGTGAGCCTTTCTGAGAAATCAGAACGTAGGCACTGCGTTATGGTGCATCGAGGGAAATGCTGTGCATTTCCGAACTTGGGTGGTAACACGAAGGCCTTCGTCCCATTTGGCGGCGATGGCCTTTTTCTATTTTAATCAAAGGAGTTTTTATTCAAATGAAGTGGCAAGGTGTAAACGAATTAAGAGAAAAGTATCTGTCTTTCTTTGAGAGCAAGGGACACACTCGTCTCCCCAGCTTCTCGCTGATTCCCCAGGGGGACAAGAGTCTCCTGCTGATCAATTCCGGTATGGCACCGCTGAAAAAGTATTTCCTGGGTCAGGCTGTTCCGCCGAATACCCGTGTGACAACCTGTCAGAAGTGCATCCGTACTCCGGATATTGAACGTGTCGGACAGACTGCCCGTCACGGTACTTATTTTGAAATGCTGGGCAATTTCTCTTTCGGTGACTATTTCAAGATTGAAGCTATCAGCTGGGCATGGGAATTCTTCACCAAGGTACTGGAAATGCCGGAGGATAAGCTCTATGTTTCCGTCTTTGAGAATGACGACGAAGCCTATGACATGTGGACGCAGAAGATCGGCGTATCCCCGGAGCATATGGTACGTCTGGGCAGAGAGGATAACTTTTGGGAACACGGCTCCGGTCCCTGCGGTCCCTGTTCGGAAATTTACTTCGACCGTGGTCCGGAAAAGGGCTGCGGCAAGCCGGACTGCAAGGTAGGCTGCGACTGCGACCGCTATGTCGAAGTCTGGAACCTGGTATTCAGCCAGTTTGACAGCGATGGCAATGGTCATTATACAGAGATGGAGCACAAGAATATTGATACGGGTATGGGTCTGGAACGTCTGGCTTGTGTGATGCAGGGCGTAGACAATCTGTTTGAGGTAGATACCGTACAGAATATCATGAAGCATGTGTGCCGCATTGCCAATGTGACATACGGTGCAGATGAAAAGACAGATGTGGCACTGCGTGTCATTACCGACCACATCCGCAGCACGACATTTATGATCGGCGATGGCGTTATGCCGTCCAATGCAGGCCGTGGCTATGTACTCCGCCGTCTGCTCCGCCGTGCAGCACGTTATGGCAGACTGATCGGTATTGAAAAGCCGTTCCTCTATGAGGTCGTAGAGACTGTGATTCAGGAAAATGCCTGCGCATATCCGGAGCTGGAGGAGAAAAAGGCATATATCCGCAAGATCGTGGAAGAAGAGGAAAAGACCTTTGCAAAGACCATCGACAAGGGCTTCGATCTGCTGTCCGATATTCTGGAACAGCTGAAGGAAGAGGGTAACACTGTAGTATCCGGTGAGGATGCATTCAAGCTCAGTGATACCTACGGTTTCCCCATTGATCTGACCGAGGAAATTGCCGCAGAACAGGGCATTTCTGTAGATCGGGAGCGCTTCACAGAGCTTGTAGGTGAACAGCGCACAAGAGCACGTGAGGATTATCGGAGCAAGGCAGGTTCTTCCTGGGCAGACAGCAATGTCTATGCAGATGTGGCACCTACATTGTTCACCGGATATACGCATACAGCTGAGGAAGATGCAAAAATTATTGCAATCTATCACGGAACAGAATTTGTGGAAACTGCTTCGGAGGGTGAACCGGCAGTTGTTATTCTGGATAAAACTCCGTTTTATGCAGAGAGCGGCGGTCAGATCGGTGATTCCGGTGTGATCAGTACGCCGGATAGCGCATTCCAGGTAGAAACAACCAGCAAAACAGAAGGAAGTCATTTCCTGCATCTGGGTGTTGTTACGGAAGGAGAACTGCATGTAGGTGATACAATCTCTGCTCGGATTGATGCAGAAAAGCGTGCAAAGACCATGCGTAACCATACTGCAGCCCATCTGCTCCAGGCGGCTCTGCGTACTGTATTGGGTGACCACGTACACCAGGCTGGACAGCTGGTAACCGATTCCCGCTGCCGGTTCGACTTCTCTCATTTTACAGCGATGACTCATGAGGAGATCAAGCAGGTTGAAGCAATCGTCAATGAAAAGATTCTGGCGGCAATCCCGGTTGTGACTCAGGAACTGCCCATTGAAGAAGCACGTAAAATCGGTGCAATGGCACTGTTCGGCGAAAAATACGGTGATATTGTCCGGGTTGTCAGCGTAGAGAATTATTCCGTGGAATTCTGCGGCGGTACACATGTGGACAATACAGCAAAGCTTGGACTGTTCCGCATTCTGTCGGAAAGCTCTGTGGCATCCGGCGTGCGCCGTATTGAGGCAGTTACCGGTACTGGAGTGCTGGAACTGCTGGCTTCCTATGAGGAAACCATGGCTTCTGCTGCAAAGGCAATGAAGCTGAGCAATACCACAGATCTGGCAGCACACTGCGCTTCGCTGGTGGCTGAAAACAAGGAAAAGGATCGTCAGATCGAATCCCTGAACCAGAAGATCTCCGATGCAAAGATGGCAGCGATTTTCGACAGTGCCAAGGAGATCAGCGGCGTGAAGATCGTTTCTGCAATGCTCAGCGGCACAACACCGCAGGTACTTCGCAAGATGGGCGATACCATCAAGGATATGGAAGAACCGGTCGTTGCTGTACTTGCCAGTGTCAACGGCGAAAAGGGAAATCTGGTATGCGCTTGCTCTGCGACAGCCCGTGAAAAGGGTGCACATGCCGGCAAGATCGTACAGCGTGTAGCTGCTGTTACCGGCGGCAAGGGCGGCGGTAAGCCGGACAGCGCTATGGCAGGTGTCGGAAAAACATATATGGTAGACGAAGCACTCATGGCACTGGAAGGCATTGTCAAGGAATTTATCTGAGGAGGAACAATCATGGAGGATTGCCTGTTTTGTAAAATTATCGCTGGAGAGATCCCCAGCACAAAGATATACGAGGATGACACGGTTTACGTGTTCAAGGATATCAACCCCATTACACCCATTCATTATCTGCTGATTCCGAAGCAGCACATTTGCTGCGCCGCAGCTATTACTCCGGAAAATTCCGCTGTAGTAGGGCATATTTACGAAGTCGCTGCAAAGATCGCCGAGGAACAGGGTTTGAAGGACGGCTATCGTATTGTCACAAACTGCGGTGAAAATGCCGGTCAGACTGTATTCCACCTGCATTTCCATATGCTTGCAGGCGTGAAGATGGGCTGGGGTGCTGACGCAGTACAGCCGGTGAAAGAATAAGGAGGTGCTGTCTGTGGCGGCATACTATACGCTGCACATTGCCGGACTGACACGAGAGCTGAAAATCTGCTCCATCAGTGAAAAGCTGGATATTGCAGCCTTTATCCTGTTCTCCGATGTGGAACTGACAGAGGCATGTGCCAGGGAACTGGCGAAAAAGGTGCCGGCGTGTGACTATATTCTCACGGCGGAATCCAAGGGCATTCCACTTGCCTATGAAATGTCCCGGCAGATGCATGTGCCCTATATTGTTGCACGGAAAAATGTGAAAGGGTATATGACGGATGTGCTGTCCGTGCAGGTGAAATCCATTACCACGGCAGCGATCCAGACTCTTTATCTGGACGGCGACAAAGCGGCGTGGATGAAGGGCAAGCGTGTGCTGATCGTGGACGATGTAGTCAGCACCGGGGAATCCCTGCGTGCGCTGCAGCAGCTGGCAAAAGCAGCAGGCGGCGAAATCGTGGCAAATGCCGCACCGCTGGCAGAGGGAGACGCTGTTTCCCGTGATGATTTGATTTATCTGGAACAACTGCCGTTGTTCTTCAAGGACTGAGGACAGGGCAGATATGAGACGGAAGATGGTATGGATCGGCATTCCGTGGCTTGCGGGGCTGTTTCTCGGAGCAACATGCCGGACATCCGTGACGATGTGTCTGCTTCCGGCGGCTCTCATGCTGCTGGGAGCATTCCGTCTATTCCGGCGTATTACCACCGGGCAGGCACTCTGTATCGGCATATCCCTGACGGTGGGAATCGGTGCAGTTCTGGCATATTCAGCATTGGTTTATGCACCTGTTGCCGCGCATGATGGCACCATGACGACTTTTTCCGGCAAGGTGACTTCTGTCACAGTTTACGACGATGATCTGGCGTCCTACCAAGTGAAAGGGGAATTTGCTGACGGTACTTCTGCGAAGATTCTGGTCTATACCAGCGATCTGGGGGCGAGATACGGCGATCAACTGGATGTCGCCGGGGATTTCTCCGCACCTGAGGCGGATTATCTCTGGGACAGCAAAGCGTATTATCAGGCAAAGGGCATTTTTCTGGAGGCAGCTTCGGATGCATTTGTGCAGTGTACCCCGACGGAAAACGGAAAGCTTATTCGTACACTCCAGGCATACCGGGAGCGTATTTCCACCCGGATCTGCGTTCTTGCCGGAACAGATGCCGGCGGTATGGTCAGTGCGATGCTGCTTGGGACAAAGGAGACCATTTCTGACGAGACTGATCAGCTTATGACACATCATGGCATCCGCCATGTGGTTTCTGTATCCGGTCTCCATCTGGTACTATTGCTCAGCGTCTGGATGTGGTTTTGCCGGCGGGTACATCTGCAACGCTGGCTGCGCTTCGGCAGTTCTGTCATATGGGTGCTGCTGTATGCATTGATGGTGGGAACCCCTGTTTCCATTGTCCGTGCCGGCATCATGTATCTACTGATGCAAAGTGCACCGCTCTTTTTCAGACGTGGGGACACATGCAATTCTCTGTGCTTCGCCGGGATACTTCTTACTGTAGGGAATCCCTACCTCATTCTGGATTCTTCCTTTTTGCTGTCTATGGCAGGAACTTTCGGCATCGGCGTTTTTGCGCCATGGCTGACAAACAAAATGCAGCAGAAAAAATTCCCTATGCTTATGCTGCGGCATCTGACTGCATTAAGCTGTGTTTCCGTGTGTATTTTTCCGGTGACCATGCTCTATTTCCGGGAAGTCTCCGTGGCTGCTCCGGTGGCAAATCTACTGCTAGTACCCATTTGTTCCCTGATGCTAACGCTGTCACTTGGCATTTTCCTGACTGGCGGCGTGGGATTTGTGGCGAAGCCCATTTGCCTGCTGCTGCGCTGGCTGTACGATCTGTTGATGCTCTTTGCCTATGGATTGCGGGAACTGGTACCTGTCATGTTTCCCACTGGCTGGGACATGCTGCCGGTATTGACAGGACTTCTGGCTACCTTTGTATTGCTGATCTTTTTCCAGAAGCATAGCCGCCGTGCAGTGGCTGGCTCACTGGTTCTGTCTTTCGGGTTTCTTCTTGCAGGGCAAATGGTGTATCGGCTGGGCGAGCGCAATATTTTTACCATTGCTGTACTGGGACAGAAGCAGGAAATGGTACTGGTAGTGACTTATCAGGGAAAGACGGATGTCATTGACCTGACAGGGCATCATAAGAATCCGGATTATGTTCAGGCATACCTGTCGGAGCATGGCATTCGCCGGCTGGATTCTCTCTGCCTGACCAGACGTGCTGACCAGATGCGTGTTGCTTATCCCACAACACTGGGATTTGTGGAGGCAGAGGAAACGGCAGTTCCCACAGAATGCTGGATTCCGCCGGATGCAGATTTGATGGGGACGATACTGCAGCAGACAGATGCACTGGTGCTCAGGGATATGCAATATGCGATTACGCTGGAAAATGGCATCGTGGAAATCGAGTATGGAACACTGCGATTCTGCATTGGCACGAAGCTGTCGGAGTTGCCCGAGGGCAC
Source organism: Ruminococcus sp. (assembly GCA_051893675.1). Taxonomy (GTDB): domain Bacteria; phylum Bacillota; class Clostridia; order Oscillospirales; family Ruminococcaceae; genus Ruminococcus_C. Next base: position 22,447 of record JBJFHO010000225.1, read on the forward strand.
ATGGGATGGTGTCATCTGTACTGCATGGAATGGTGAGGTGGATGCACTGCCGGAGCAGACGTATTGCAAGGAGACTTCTTTGTGTATCCGGGTGAGGGAAGATGGCTCGTGGTATGCAGAGAAATTGGAATAGAAACAACATATGATATTTACAGCATCAAATGAAAGGAGCATTCACCATGCCAACCTGTGACCCGAAACAGCTTGCTGCCCAGATTCGCAAAGGGGAACTGCAAAACCTCTACTATATCTACGGTGCAGACCTGGTGCAAGTACGCCAGCTGACGGCAGCACTTATCAAAAAAGCCACCGGCGGCAATGCGGATATGGCGCTGACGAAATTTGACGGACAGAAGCTGGAACTGAAAGAACTAGAGGATGCTTCCCGGCAGTTTTCCATGTTTGCGGCGTATAACTGTATTCAGGTGCATGACCTGAATGCCGATTCACTCCGGGAAGATCAGCTGAAACAGCTGCTGGAATTACTGCCGGAGATCGGCGGTGCAACGGTACTGATTTTCGATATCACCGGCTTTGACCCCAAGGATGGTAAAAAAACGCCGCAAGGCAAAAATAAAAAGCTCGTAGACTGCATTGCGAAGTATGGCACAGTCTGCGAAGCAGTACAACGAACGCCGGCTGTGCTGGCAAAGGAACTTTCCGGACTGGCAGAAAAACGGGGCTGTATTCTGCCGCCGGACAGTGCGGAGGAACTGGTGCGGCTCTGTATGGGAAATACCCTGATTCTGCGCAGCGAACTGGAAAAGCTCTGCGCCTATGCAGACAAGGGAAATACCATTACAATTGCTATGGTGCGGGAAGTCACTTCGCCGCAGCTGGAGACTACCGTCTTTAATCTTGCCAGAGCTGTTGTTTCACAGCGGCCTAAAACGGCAATGGAAGAGCTGGACAAGCTTTACGCCATGCGCACCAACCGGACCTTTATTGTCCATGCCATTGCTTCATCTTTTTTGGACTTGTACCGGGCATCAGCGGCATTGCGTAACGGAAAACAGCCGGGGGATATGAAGCAGGATTTCGGCTATCGCTTTGATTTTATGGTACAGAATGCTTTCCGGGACTGCCGTCGTCTGCCGCCGGAACGGCTTCGTGCCTGTATCCGGGTACTCCGGGATTTGGAGGTGGAGCTGAATTCCACTTCCGCAGAGGAACGTACTTTGCTGGAGGCGGCAATTGTAAAAATGCTTGCCATTGCAGGAGGTTGACATGATACACATCGCACAGGCAATTATTGTGGAGGGAAAATATGACAAGATTAAGCTGTCGTCTATCCTGGATGCAGTAATTCTTGTCACAAACGGATTCCGTATCTTTCACGATCCGGAAAAAATGGCGCTGATCCGGTATTATGCCAAAACCACAGGTGTGATCATCCTGACGGATTCGGATACCGCCGGGTTCAAGATCCGCAATTATCTCAAAGGCGCCATCCATGACGGGACGATTTCTCATGTATACATTCCCGATATTTATGGCAAGGAGCGCCGCAAGGAAAAGCCTTCTGCAGAGGGAAAGCTCGGGGTTGAGGGTATCGACAAAAAACGTCTGCTGGATGCCTTTGCCAAGGCAGACGTGCTGACCAATGAAGTGCCGGAAAAAACAGATCCTATTACACGTTACGATTTGTACGAACTGGGGCTTTCCGGCAGCGCAGACAGCAAGTCCCGCCGGAAAGCCCTCCAGAAAAAACTGGGACTGCCGGATCTGCTTTCCGCAGCCTCCCTGCTGGAGGTACTCAATACCATGATGACAAAACAGGAATTGTCACAGCTGCTGGAAACCATATAACACAGGAGATTACCCATGCAATTTGCATCTTTCACCTTTCTTTTCTTATTTTTTCCCATAACCCTGGGGATATATCACCTGACGCCGCAGCGCTGGAAACGGGATGTCATGCTTGCTATCAGCGTGGTGTTTCTGCTGAGCGGCGGATGGCTTGCAGCATTGGTGCTGCTCTTGCTCACTGCTGCCACATATGGCATCGGATTGCTCCTGGAGCATCTGCATACCCGGAGAAAATTGTCCGGGCTGGTGCTGCTGGGAACAGTTCTTGTGTATCTGGGAGCATTGATTCTCCTGCGCACTGACTGGATGCAGTCATGGGAATTTTCGTTACTCCGTGGAACCGACTTCTTCCCATTGGGGCTGGCGTTCTTTGTACTGCAGGCCATTGGTTATTGCATAAATGTACGCCGGGGAAAATATCACGCTGAGCGGAACTGGCGGCAGCTGTTTCTGTATATGCTGTTTTATCCTCGTCTGATCATGGGGCCAGTTGTGCCATATCCTGTGGCATTGAAATCACTGTGTGAGCCGGCTTTTTCCATGCAGCAAATCGGCGCAGGCATGACCCGTTTTCTGGTGGGACTGGGAAAAAAGCTGCTTCTGGCAGACAATGTGGGGATGCTGTTCCAGACGGTGAATCAGGTTGACCCATCAGGTTATTCTATTATTACAGTCTGGCTGGGGGCACTGGCACAGCTGGTATCCCTGTATCTGGAATTGTCCGGCTATGCGGATATGGCAATTGGTCTGGCGTTGTGTTATGGCGTGCGTCTGCCGGAAAGCTACGGAAAGTCACTGTTTTTCCCATCGGTCACAAAATTTGCCGATCAGTGGAACCGTACAGTGGTACAGTGGTTCTCTCATTATGTGGGGACACGGTTTCACGGAAAAAATCAGTTCCTGCACCTGTTCGCTGTAACGATCACCTGGGGCTGTGTGGGCTTGTGGTACGGATTCCGGCTGCCCACCCTGATCTTCGGGCTGAGCGTCGGCTTCTGCATCTGGATGGAACATCTTATTGGTCAGAGCAGACGGTATCCGGGCATCCGCTATGGTATTACTGCGCTGCTGCTTTCAGTAGGCGCTATGCTTCTGGTGCAGCCGGACATGTCCTCAGCGTGGGAATATCTGAATGTCATGTTCGGAATGGGACACTTCACGCCCAGCGAAGCAGACCGGAATCTGCTGTTCAGCTATGGTCTGGTGCTTCTGCTGTCCATGTATGCGGCATCCGGCAACTGGCACACAATATTACATCTGGCAGAGGAAAAATCCTGGTTCCGGGTAATACGGATTCCGCTGACAGTTGCAGCGGTTCTGTTATTGCTGTTTGGCTGTACTGCGGTATTGATCAGCGCCGGCGGTACGGTTGAGATGCAGCTGATGCTGTGAGAAAGGCGGTGCATTTATGAAAGTCAAACAACCTCGCCGCTGGAAAAAGCAGACTATGGCCCAGCAGCAGGCAGCTGCCCAGCGAGTAATGGGTATTTTGCTCTGGGTGGTGCTTCTGGCATTTGGCATAGCGACACTTATATGCGCCTGCATTCCGGGGCACCGCAGCGGCTCATATACCGTGCCGAAAACCTGTTCTCCGTCTTTGCAGCAGGCGGCAGACAAGCTGCTTTCTCAGCCTGTTCCCGGACGGAATACACTGGTGCGGACTGTGACGAACTGCACTGCGGCAGCTGGCGGAAACCGGGTAGGGGATGTCTATCTGACAGAAGAACGGCTTCTGGAATGTCCCGAGCAGCTGGACGCTGAACAACTAACTGAGACGGCATCACTTCTGAACCAGTTCTATGCAGCTTATGAGATTCCCACCTGTGTCATCGCTGTGCCATCGGCAGGGGAGTTTTATGCCGACACTCTTCTGGAAGGCATGTCCTATCCATCTCAGATGCCGGAGATCGACGAATTTTATCAGCAGATCTCTTCGCCCATCCGGAAGATCGACGTATACCATGTTCTCTTTACGGCGACAGAGGACTATATCTACAACCGGACAGATCCCCGCTGGAGCGGCTATGGCGCTTATTGCGTCTACCGGAGTGCCATTCAGAAAATGGGATTTGCTCCCATTGCCTATGACCAGTATGCAGTCATCCATGCGGATTCTTTCCGGGGCAGTCTGTACAATGCTTGTCTCTATGACAAAGTAACGCCGGACATTCTGGATGTATACACCTGTGAGTCCGGCAGCAGCGTAATAGAAATGACAGCATATCTGTCTGACGGCACAGAGGAGGAACGTCAGTTGTATGAAACACCCACAGACAGCCAGGCAGACCCTTATGCCTTTTATCTGGGAGAGGATTGCGAGAAGCTTGTGATCCGTACCGACCTGGACAATCAGAAAAAGCTGCTGCTGCTCAAGGATTCCTATGCGGACGGCATGGTTCCCTTCTTGCTCCAGCATTACAGCGAGATCTGCATCATTGATGTGACATGTATGGAGCATCCACTGGAAGAACTGGCTGAGGTTTCTGATTACACCCAGGTACTTGTTCTCTGCGATGCAGACACCTTTACAGAACCAGAGTATTTTGAAGATATCCTGTCCGGAGAGGAGAAGGCACATGATTGACCTGCATATTCACACCAACTGTTCTGACGGCGAATATGCCCCGGAGGAGACCATTCGCATGGCGTATGAGGCAGGAATCACAGCAGCTGCTGTCACAGATCACGACACAGCTTCGGGTATTGCTGCCGCTCAAAAAGCTGCCGCAGACTATGGCATCACCTTCTTCCCAGGCATAGAGATCAGTGTACAGGGCGGAAAGGAACTGCATATCTTAGGGTATGGCATTGATCCATGCAACCCGGGATTACTGGAATTCTGTGCGAAACATGCCAGGGATCGCAAGGTGCGCTGCAGCAAAATGTTGGCATATCTTCAGGATCACGGCGTAAATATGACATTGGAGGATGTGCGCCGCTGCAATGACGGCAGAACCACAGGCAGACCGCATTTTGCAAGGGCACTTGTGGAAAAAGGCTATGCGTCATCCGTACAGAACGCCTTTGACCGCTATCTGACAACGCCGGAATTCTATGCCCGTGTGGAACGGCCGAAGCCTTTGCCGGCTGACGGCATCCGTGTCATCCGGGAAGCGGGAGGCGTTGCTGTTCTGGCGCATCCCCATCAGCTGAAGCTGGAAGAGCCGGCTCTGGATGCACTGCTGGTTCAGCTGAAAGAAATGGGCTTGCAGGGTATCGAAGCGTATTACAGCCGCCATACGTCTCAACAGACGGCGTGCTATCTGGCACTGGCGGAAAAGCATGATCTGCTGTATACCTGCGGCTCCGACTTCCATGGTTCTGGTATCAAACCGGATATTGCCCTTGGAACTGGTATTGATAAGAATCTCTGTATTACGGATTCCCGGATTCCGGAACAACTGTCACTGGCGATCCGGAGGCAGAACCGTTCAAAGTGCATTTAGTGTATATATGCATATAATGACTTTGCATGGTGTTGTTCAGAGTCAGAAAAAAAGACAAATCATGACAAATGTAGGTCTTTCGCCCATTTTTTGAACAGGGCTTGACTTTTTGCAGATTTCGTATTATAATGAACAGAGATTTTAATACTAATCCCATATCGTTCTGTTGAAGAAGTTGCCAGATAGCATTTTGTCAATCAAGGCGCCCAACCGCAGGCAGGCTGTCGCCTGCCAAGGGCGGGCAACGCAGAGTGACGAAATGATAGCGGCAAATTCTTCATCAGGTTGATATGGGATTAGTATAAGAATGGAGGCTGTGCGATGCAATCAAATCGAAGGTATCGGATTTATGCTTTGGCATTGGGGATGTGTATTTGTACAACGGGATGTGCTGCGAATCACGGTGAAAAAGAACCGGAAGAGTCTGCACTGACAGAATTGCCGCCGCTGGTAACGACTGCACAGACAGAAGCGTCACAGACAACTGCTGAAACAACGCTTACTGCAGAAGCCGAGTTGCCGGAACCGGCATTTGAGGCAGATGTGACAGCCTGGAAACTGCCGGATGAGTTGGGAACATTACAGGCTGTCCGTGTGCATAACGGGGAGATCTATCTGCTTGGGGTACAGCAGAGTGAGACCCAGCAGCAGAAAAGTATCCTGTTCCGTGCATCGGCGGAAGAGGAACCTGTATTCACACCGCTGTTTGATACAGCAGACGAAATCAACTTTGTGGGACTGACGGATTTTGACGTTTTATCTGACGGTACGATCTGCGGTCTGGTTTGCGAAAATTCCAACGCTGTTCCCTATGAAGACCCGACCTTCGATCCGGAACAGTTTGACTGGGAATCCTATTATGAAAATTACACCACCCAGTACCGTCTGGTATGGTATAATGCTGACGGAGAAATTACCCGGAAGATGGGACTTTCTACCTTGCTGGATCTGAACGAATCTGCAAGACAGACCATGGCGTTTACTGGTATCCGCAGCGATGCCTCGGATCACGTCTATCTGACGGCGACCATTGATGAACAGGAATGCCTCATGACACTGGACGATCGTGGTAATCTTCTGCCCATTCAAGGCAACGATTCCAATATCCTGTCCCTGGAATCGGATTATCAATGGATCCGCTGCGGTTCTGACGGAATGCTCCTTCTGGAAAAGGATACAGAGGAAACACTGCAATTGTCCCACCTGGTAATCACAGATAATACCCTCTGGAAAACGGAAATTACTTCCTCCGAGCTTCTGGCAGTGAGCAGTGCCCTTGCGGAAGAGGCAGAGGAACATATCTGGTATGGCTTCTGGGACGAAAACGGAGTGTATCGTGTTGCAGAAAAAAATGCAAAACCGGAACTGCTATACACTTGGGATGACCTGGGACTGGATGCGGCAGAGGTAGAACGTGTTCTGGTATTGCCTGAAACCAAGGCATTGCTGACCACTTATACTTCCCAGGGTAATCTGACCATTCAGCTTGTTACACCGGAAGTAGAGGAAACAGAGACGGATACTGTGGTAACAAAGGAAACGACAACAGTACCTGCGAATTCTGAAACGAAATCGAGTTCTACGTCACCGCCTGTGGCAACACCGGTAAACTTTTCATGTATTCCGGAATGATGCTTGCATTTTGTCGGAAAATATAGTATACTTAATAAGGTAACCTCAAAATCTGTTTTCGCAAGTGCATTTTTGTACTTTCCGGAAACAGATTTTCATGCGAATCCCTTTCACCCGGCTGATGAAAGTCTGCCAGAGCTTTGCCGAAGTATCCGGCAGCATAGTTTGAAGAAACAGTATCAGAAGGAAGGACTTGACATACCATGAATATGAAATTTATCCGAAAGCTCCCTATTCCAAAGGAGTTGAAAGAACAGTTTTCTCTGTCAGAGAAGCTGGCAGAGGTAAAGGCAAAACGAGATGCCGAGATCAAAAGTGTTTTCACTGGGGAATCCCAGAAAAAGCTTCTGATTATCGGACCGTGCTCCGCTGACCGGGAGGACGCTGTACTGGATTACACAGCACGTCTGGCAAGGGTGCAGGAGCAGGTAAAGGACAAGCTGATCATTATTCCCCGGATCTATACCAACAAGCCCCGGACAACAGGTGAGGGCTATAAGGGCATGGTACATCAGCCGGATCCGGAGAAGAAAGAGGATATGCTCCAGGGACTGATTTCCATCCGTGAGCTGCACACCCGTGCCATTGAGCAGACAGGGCTGACATGCGCTGACGAGATGCTCTATCCGGAAAATCACCGCTATCTGTCCGATCTGCTGTCCTATGTGGCAGTAGGTGCACGTTCTGTCGAGAATCAGCAGCACCGTCTGACGGCAAGCGGTCTGGACATTCCCGTGGGGATGAAAAATCCCACTGGCGGTGATCTCTCCGTTATGATGAATTCTCTGGTTGCTGCACAGGCATCCCACGTGTTCCTGTATCGTGGTTGGGAAGTGCAGACTTCGGGCAACCCTTATGCCCATGCGATTCTGCGCGGCGCAGTAGATCCTCTGGGCAGAACCATTCCCAATTATCACTATGAGGATCTCATTACGCTCTATGAGCTGTATCAGAAGAAGAATTTCCAGAACCCGGCAGTAATTGTGGATGCGAACCATGCGAACTCCGGAAAGAAATACCTGGAACAGATCCGTATCTGCAACGAAGTACTCCACAGCTGCCGCCACAGCAATGAAATTGCTTCTCTGGTGAAAGGCTTCATGGTGGAAAGCTATATTGAGGACGGTGCACAGAAGATCGGAGAGGGCTGCTATGGCAAGTCCATTACAGATGCGTGCCTGGGATGGG
>JBJFHO010000226.1:0-1514 GCA_051893675.1 Ruminococcus sp.
AGCCGGACGGCACCAATATCAACAAGAACTGCGGTTCCACCCATATGGAACAGCTTATGGAATATGTCAAGACTCATGACTGCGATTTGGGGCTTGCTTTCGATGGAGATGCAGACCGCTGTCTGGCAGTAGATGAAAACGGCGTGCTCATTGACGGCGACAAGATCATTGCCATCTGCGCTCAGGCAATGCAGCAGGAGGGGAAGCTGAAGGGCAACACTGCTGTTGTTACAGTCATGACGAATCTGGGTTTCTTCCACTTTGCCAAGGCGAATAACATCAATACCATGGCAACCAAGGTAGGCGATCGCTATGTACTGGAGCAGATGCTTGCCGGTGGCTATAATATCGGCGGCGAGCAGAGCGGTCATATTATTTTCCTGGATGAAGCAACGACTGGTGACGGAGAACTGTCCGGCATCAAGCTCATGGAGATCCTGAAAAAGTCCGGCAAGAAGATGAGCGAACTGGCAGGACTGATGGAGACATTCCCTCAGGTGCTGTATAACGTGACCATCCCGGCAGAGAAAAAGGGACACTGGCAGGAAGATGCACAGATTGCTGCGCTGATTGCAAAGTACACAGAGGAACTGGGCGACAACGGCAGAATTCTTGTCCGGGAAAGCGGTACCGAACCGCTGGTGCGTGTGATGGTCGAGGGCAAGGATGCCCAGCAGATCGAGACAGCGGCACAGGCGATCACGGAGCAGGTCAAGATTTTCGCAGGAGCGTAAACAAATGGCGTCAGATATGCGAGTGGTAATGATCCACGGACAGAATCACAAGGGTTCTACTTATCATCTGGGGAAAATGCTGGCGCAGCAGCTTGACGCAGAGGTGACGGAGTTTTTTCTTCCCAGAGATTTCGGAGAATTCTGCGTGGGATGTGCCAGCTGCTTTGCAAAATCCGAGACGTGCTGTCCGCATTATGAGAAGCTGAAGCCTATTACACAGGCGATGGATGCGGCAGATGTTCTGATTCTGACCAGTCCGGTTTACGTATTCCATGCCTCTGGTGCAATGAAAGCATGGCTTGACCATTATGGCTATCGCTGGATGGTGCACCGTCCGGAAGGCGCTATGTTTTCGAAGCAGGCTGTTTGTATTGCAACAGCAGCAGGCGCTGGTATGAAATCTACGCTCAAGGATATGGCAGACAGCATGTTTTTTTGGGGTATTCCAAAAGTTTACAAGTACGGTACTGCGGTGCGTGCCACTGCATGGGAGCAGATACCGGAAAAACGGCAGAAAAAGTATCAGAAACATATGACTGCTTTGGCAAAGCGTATCCGCAGACGGTGCGGAACTGTCAAGCCCGGCATGAAAACCAGAGGTTTCTTTTTTATCATGCGATTGGTACAAAGAAACGGATGGTGTGAGCCGGATGTGGCGTATTGGAAGGAAATGGGCTGGATTGGAAAAGCACGTCCGTGGAAAATGAAAAAATAAGATAGGAGCAATCCAAATTGAGAGCAGCAAATCAATGGAAACAATATCGGATTCTGGACACATCC
>JBJFHO010000227.1:0-6993 GCA_051893675.1 Ruminococcus sp.
ACTTGTGAAAATTTTTGGGAAAATGCGAGAAGCTGAAAAAAACGATTGCATTTCGTCGAAAAAACATGTATAATAAAAAGAAGCAGGAAATACAGATGCCTATGGCAGAAAAAGGGAGGGGATCCGTTTGGCAGAAAAAGCACCGCTGCATTTGGAAGGCGTTGTGGAACATGTGCTGTACCACAATGACCAGAACGGCTATACTGTGCTGGAACTGGACGTGAACGGATCCCCGGTCACTGTGGTGGGAGAGATCGGCGAAGCAGAGGAAGGAGAGCGGCTTCTGGTGGATGGGGAATATGTGAACCATCCACGCTTCGGCGCACAATTCCGGGCACAGTACTGGGAACGAAAGCTCCCGGCGGATGCCCTGAATATCCAGAAATATCTCTCCTCCCGTGCCATTAAGGGCATCGGTCCCTCTCTGGCACGGAAAATTGTGGAGGCATTCGGTGACCAGACTCTTGTGATTATGGAGAAAGAACCTACCCGGCTGCTGGAGATACGTGGTATTTCACCGAAAAAGTGCGAAGCCATTGCCGCAGAGGTACAACAGATCTTCGCTTTGCGTTCCCTGATGCAGTTTCTGGCGCAGTATGGCATTCGCTCCAAATATGCCATGCGTGCCTATCAGAGATGGGGTGCAGGTGCCATGGATCTGCTGGCGGCAAATCCCTATCTGCTGTGTTCGCCGGGGATCGAGCTGGAATTCCAGAAGGCAGATGCTGTGGCATATGGTATGCACTTTTCTGCTTCTGCACCCCAGCGGGTACAGGCTGGAATCGTCTATTTGCTGCAATTTAACGCCAATTCCGGTTATACCTGTCTGCCCCTGGACAGACTTCGTCCCAAGGTATGCAGTTATCTGAAAGTTCAGCCGGAGGATTTTGATGCGGCATATGCCCAGGCACTGGACGAGCATGTGATCTATGTCTATGAAAAGGCAGAGAGACCTTTTGTCTTTCTGGAGGATTATTACATCGCAGAACGGTATATTGCAGACCGTGTGGGCGTCATTATGGATTTCAGTGCGCCGGAGGATCGGACGGATTTCACCGAACTCATTGACGCACAGGAAGCAGAACAGGACATGCACTATGCGGCATTGCAGCGGCAGGCAATTGTCACGGCATTGTCCCGTGGCATGGTGATTCTCACCGGCGGTCCCGGCACAGGTAAGACTACCACGCTGAACGCCATTATTGCACTGTACGAAAAGCAGGGCTATCGTGTTATGATTGCTGCCCCGACGGGACGTGCTGCCAGCCGTGTATCTGACCTGACAGGCTATGAGGCAAGTACCATACACCGGATGCTGGCAGTGGAATATGACATGTCCGGCAATATGCGGTTTCAGCACAATGAGCAGAATCCTCTGGACTGCGATGTTATGGTCGTAGACGAGATGTCTATGGTGGATGTGCTGCTGTTTGAGCATCTGCTCCGTGCGCTGCGGCTGGGCTGCAAGCTGGTACTGGTGGGAGACTGCGATCAGCTGCCGTCTGTGGGGGCAGGTAATCTCCTGCGTGACCTCATTGACAGCGGACGAGTCCCTGTAGTGGCACTGAAAGAAATCTTCCGCCAGGCGCAGAAGAGCAGCATCATTACCAATGCGCATAAAATCATCCGTGGGGAATATCCTGACCTGACCCAGAAAAAAAGCGACTGCTTTTTCTTTCAGCGGCTGAAGCCGGAGCCGGCAATTTCCCTTATGCTGGAATTGGTGCAGGAACGTCTGCCCAAGGCTTACGGCTATTCGCCTATGGAGGATATTCAGGTCATTACGCCGTCCCGGAAGGGTATTATGGGCGTGGTGGAACTGAACCAGCGTTTGCAGGAGGTACTCAATCCGCCGTCCAAATCTTTGCCGGAAGTGAAGTCTGTGCTGTACACCTTCCGGGAAGGCGACAAGGTCATGCAGATCAAGAATAATTATGACATTATCTGGCATAAGGACGAGGAAAGCGGTACCGGGATTTTCAACGGTGATATCGGCTATCTCCGTGCCATAAACCGGCAGAGTCAGGAAGTCGTGGCGGAGTTTGATGGTCGTCATGTGACATATACCTTTGACCAGCTGGATCAGCTGGAGCTTGCCTATGCTGTCACGGTGCACAAAAGCCAGGGCAGTGAATTCCAGGCAGTGGTAATGCCGCTGCTGGGCGGATTTCCGAAGCTGTATTATCGGAATCTGCTGTATACGGCGGTGACACGTGCCCGCCGGCTGCTGATATTGATCGGCTCAAAAAATGTCATTTATCAGATGGTGGATAACAACCGCCGGATGTATCGATATACCTGTCTGCGGGAAATGCTTCTGGAACAGCAGAGACCCGGGACAGAGACTGCCCGGCTGCCGGAAGAAGCAGACGGTGCAGAAGCAGAAGAACAGGAGGAATCGTCATGAGCAAAACAGACATCGGAATTGATTTGGGGACTGCAAATACAGTCATTACACTGGGGAAAAAGGGCGTTGTGCTCAGCGAACCCTCTGCCATCGCCTATCATACACGCACAAAGGAAGTACTTGCTGTGGGCAAGCGTGCCTATCAGATGATCGGTAAAACGCCGGATTATATTGAGGTAGTACGTCCTCTTTCCGGAGGTGTCATTTCCGATGACCGCATGACGCAGTACATGATCCGGGAGTTTATCCTGCAGGTTACCGGGCATCGTCTCACAAAGCCGCGTATCATTATCTGCGTGCCGTCATTTATTACGGATGTGGAAAAGCGTGCAGTAGTGGAAGCCGCCATGAGTGCCGGCTCCCGGAAAGCTTACCTGATCGATGAACCCATTGCGGCACTGATCGGTGCCGGGGTGAATATTGGCAAGGCACGGGGCAATATGGTGGTGGATATCGGTGGCGGCACTACCGATGTGGCGATTGTCTCCATGAACGGTATTGTAACTTCTCATTCTGTCCGTGCGGCAGGGAATACACTGGATCAGGCGATCATCCGCTATATGCAGACCAAGTACAAGCTTCTCATTGGGGAGCGCACAGCGGAACGAATCAAGATCGAGATGACCAACCTCTACGACCCCAGAGCCGATGTGACGGCATGGGTCAAGGGGCGTAATCTGGTCAGCGGACTGCCGGAAATGCAGGAGGTCAGCGAGCTGGAGATCTTCGAAGCAGTGGAGGATGTGGTTGCTGATATTATTGAGGCGATCAAAACGGTTCTGGAGGAAACACCGCCGGAATTGGTGGGCGATATCTACGAAAACGGTGTATTGATGGCAGGCGGTGGTGCCATGCTGGGCGGTCTGCGGAAACTGGTGGAGCGTACATTACAAGTGAAGTGCGTTGTGGCAAAGGATTCCATCCACTGCGTGGCAAAAGGCACGGCAATTGCGTTCCGGAAGATGGACACGCTGCTGGACGGCTTTGAGAATATTGCGGTGTATCAGTTCAAATGAGAAAATCCCTGGAGTGCAGAATGAAAATGCGCTCCAGGGATTTTTTATTGGAAATTTGCGGTGAAGAATCACTTATTCTCCGGTATACGGCAGCTCTGGCACCAGATGCACCAGGAATCGCAGGAGAGTGACACAGTCATTGGCGGTGATTTCCCCATCGCCGTCGCAGTCAGAAGGAGACTGCAAGGTCATAATGACCGATCCGTTTACGATCTTCTGAATCAGGACTGCATCTGCCACACTCACTTCTCCGTCTACGTTGACATCGCCGATGTAGACAGACGAACCCTCGTACGGATCTTCTGTGCCACACGCATATATGAATTGAATCTTCTCGTCATTAGGATTGATATCCTGTTCCTTGAGGAAGTTTCTGACTGCTTCAATCTCTCCCATATCGTTATAGCTATAAAATACAATCTGGCAGGAATTTTTCTCCTCATTTATGGTCAGAGAAACCGATACGCCTTCTCTTCCGGTGAATGCATTCAACTTTTCACAGAGCTGGAGCAGTTCCCGATATGTGAATTCCTGGCAGCCCCAATAAAAATACGATCCGTCTTCCATGATGATCGGCTGGGGGTTCAGAGAATCAGGTCCATTCACGGTTTTGTCCAGATCTATGTTCAGCAGTTCGATCTCACCTGTATGCACATACAGCGTGGTTGACTCTTCGCCATTTTGGATCGTGCACCGGAATGCGTAGGCAGTGCCGGGGGTCAGACTTGTTTTTTCCTCGGCAGCAAGAACGGGACATGCTTCATGCATTTCGCTGCAAACGGAAAAAACAGAAACCAGGGCAGCCAGAACAGCGAATCCTTTTTTCATGTTCATAAAATCACCTTTTATACCCTTTCTAAATACCATGATGTTGGCGGAATGAAGTGTTTTGTGGTAGTTGAATATGGAACTTTTGGATGTTTTATCCTATATTATAATTATATCATTTTTTTCACAAAAGTCAACCTGTTTTTTCTGCTTCTCATAAATAATTCATTTTTTAAAAATGACACGTTGCAGAACGGCTTTGAGAATATTGCGGTGTACGGTTCAAGTGCGTTTCTTGGGGGAGAATTTTTGAGGCTGAAAAATGCTTGACAAATCAGGATTTATGTGATATAAAAATATAGAAATGAAATTATTTATGTATTCCATGTGCTTCACACAAACAAAACCCCGGAGCTGGCACTCCGGGGCTTTGTTTTACTTTATCAGATATATCCCAACGTCTTCAAAACAAACAGCCATGTAGTCAGGGTAAATGCACTGAGCAGGGTTGTCATCATCACCGCACATGCTGTGATTGTTCCCTCGTGTTTCATATTGCGTGCCATGACGAAACAGCTACCCGTGGTGGCACTGCCCAGCATGACTAGGATGGCGATGAGTTTCTCGTCCCGGAATCCCAGCCAGATGGCAGCTGGCAGGAAGATGCCGCAGAACAGTACCAGCTTGATAAAGGAAATGCCCAGCGTTACCGGTAGTTTTCCCTTGGCATTGCCCAGCTGGAAGGATGCACCCAGTGCAATCAGGGACAGGGGCGTTGCCATATTGCCCAGATAGGAGACGGATTTCGACAGGATCACCGGCTGGGGAATATGCAACACAGACCAGAGCATTCCCACCGCAATGCCCAGAATAATGGGGTTTGTGAGGACATCTTTCAGGGTACGCAGGAACAATGCCTTGGGACTGGTTTTTTCGCCGTCTTTCGGCGCAGTCAGGGAAAGGGTAATGACGGCAATGACGTTGTACAGGGGAACGGTTCCCACGATCATAAGCGCCGCCATAGTAGCTTCGCCGTAAATATTATTGACAAAGGCTATACCCAGGATCGCCGCACTGCTCCGGTAGGATGCCTGGATGATCTCACCCCGTTCCACCTTGTCCTTATGGAGCAGGGAAAAGAGCAGGGCAATAATAATGCTGCATACCGTAGCGAGAAAGCAGAACAGCACGAATTTTGTGTCCCAGACTGTCTGGAAATCCGCCGTGGATAAGTCCATGAACAGCAGCGCCGGTAATAATGCCTTGAACACAAACTGGTTGATCTTGGCAGTGGAGTGATCGTCCAGCAAGTGGACTTTTTGCATAAACCAGCCGAATACCATCATGAGAAACACCGGAATCGTGGCGTTGAGGCTGAATATGAGGTTTTGGGTAAAGGTTTGCATGACATTCGCTTCCATTCTTCGTTTTGTATCCTTTATAGTGTAGCGCATTTGGGGTGATTTGTCAAATGGGTGAATCTTGAAAATTTGCGGGCGAACAAGATCGCCCCGCCTTGTGAAACCTTTTCATACTATTCTCATTTGAAAATCATGATAAAAAATCATGATTTTCAAATGAGAATGTATGGGACGGATTTTATGCCGTTTTACGGCATAAAATGGCGTGTGCGTTAGCACACGCTCTCTATCGAACTATTTCAATAGTTTGATAGAGAATTAGTATCAGTATGTGAAATGTTGCAAACGTTCCGGTGGGACGTTTGCAACGGAATAAATCTTTAGATGTGACAAGATACTACAGTTCCACAAGATTTAATCAAAATATTGCGTTGCATCAAAAATGCATATGGCAGATCTATGTGCGATTGAACAGATATTCTACGCCGATTATGTTTTAAAACGTATTTTTCCGTTTCCGCTTTGTATCCTTTCAAAGCCGAACCCAGCCCTTGACAAGTATGTCCGATTTTTGCTATAATAGTGGGGTATTGATAAATGCTCGTAAATGGATGGCTTGCCGTGCGTTTGCAGAGCCAAACACGAAAGGAATGATGGACATGGGACTGACCCTGACGGAAAAGATCCTGAAAACGCACCTGGTAGAGGGCGAAATGGTGAAGGGTTCCGAAATCGGAATCCGTATTGACCAGACCCTGACACAGGATGCAACAGGTACAATGGCATATCTGGAATTTGAGGCAATGGGCGTACCGCGTGTGCGGACAGAACGCAGCGTGGCATACATTGACCACAATACCTTGCAAAGCGGCTTCGAAAATGCAGACGACCACCGCTTTATCGGCAGCGTGGCAAAGAAGCACGGCATTTACTTCTCCCGTCCGGGCAATGGTATCTGCCATCAGGTACATCTGGAACGCTTCGGCGTACCGGGAAAGACCCTCATCGGCTCTGACAGCCACACTCCCACCGGCGGCGGTATCGGTATGATCGCTATGGGTGCAGGCGGTCTAGACGTGGCAGTTGCTATGGGTGGCGGTACTTATTATATCACCTGTCCGAAGGTAGTAAAAGTGGAACTGACCGGAAAGCTGTCTCCCTGGGTGGCTGCAAAGGATGTGATTCTGGAAGTCCTGAAGCGCCTGTCTGTAAAAGGCGGCGTAGGCAAGGTTATCGAATACTGCGGCGAGGGTGTCAAGAGCCTGTCTGTGCCGGAACGTGCGACGATTACAAACATGGGCGCAGAGCTTGGCGCAACAACTTCCATCTTCCCGTCGGATGAAGTGACAAAGCAGTTCCTGGAAGCTCAGGGCAGAGGCGAAGTCTGGACAGAACAGAAGGCTGATCCGGACGCTGTCTATGATGAAGTCGTAGAGATCAA
>JBJFHO010000228.1:0-6985 GCA_051893675.1 Ruminococcus sp.
GAACGGACATGCGTTCTATTTGCAGGGGGGGTTACGATCCTTGTATTTACAGCTGATCGCCGCCGGCATGGGCAGATGCAGTCCCAGCCGCTGTTCCAGATACGGCACAGCTGCCTGTACGGACAAAAAGCAGGTGCGCTTACAGCAGCGGGGTCCTGCAACGGTGGAGATGGCTTTCAGGCAGATGCCAGTGAGTTCGTTGCACCACTGCCACGTCTCCACGGACATGGGTGTGGATTCCGTATAGACGCTCAGGGAGATGCCTGCGCCGATGCCGGCACCGCAGGCACCGCAGAATCCGCAGAATCCTCCCGGCACCTGTCTGGCACGTTTCCGTGCTGTCCACAGCTCCTCCCGGAGCGTCTCCTCATCCTTTTCCCCGGTCTCCATTGCAGCAGCAGTCAGCAGTGCCGCCGGCAGGATGAAGTGATGGTAAGGATAGTGCACAGGCACCTCCGGGTGATCCATCATCATCTCCAGAATGGCGATGACATCCTTTTTCTGCCCGGAACGGAACAGAGAGATGCACATCTCCAGCAGCTGGTCAAATACTTCTTCTTTCAGTTCGATCTTATGTGTTGTCGCCATGGCAATCTGCTCCTTTTCCGGAAGTGACGGGAAATACAGTGTACTTTTTCTTATCTCCGTATCAGTCCGGTATACTTTATAATCAAATGCAGACATGCGAAAATAGCAGACACAGTCCCCTATCAGACTTTATCTATTTCGATGCCTTGCAAATTCATTATAGCACGGTGCAATGGGAATGTCAAGGCTCAGATTGTCCTAAAAAAAACGGCGGAATTGTCCCTTTACAGGACGGCGTTTCTGGTGCATAATAGTAACAGAATACCGCAGCTGGAATGCTTTGCAGGAGTATGGCATTTATTTTGGTTGTCCGGTCTGATAACCCCTCCACCATTGCTGCGCAATGGTTCCCCTCCCCTTTCAGGGGAGGCTGGCACGGTGCAGCCGCAACCGAGGGGTTCTATCCTATGGCAACACCGCGCTGCACCCCGGATGCTGCGGAAACTGAATTTGGAGGCTGTATCAAAATGGGAAAAGAATTGATCTTTCAGGCACTGCGACATGAAAAACTGGATAAGATTCCTTGGGTACCTTTCGCCGGCGTCCATGCCGGAAAGCTGAAAGGCTACAGCGCAAAGGAGCTTCTGACCGATGAGGACAAGCTGTACGATTCCCTCATGGAAGTACACAAGCTCTACATGCCGGACGGTATGCCCATTATGTTCGATTTGCAGCTGGAGGCAGAGATCCTGGGCTGCGATCTGCTGTGGGCAGAGTTCAATCCCCCCTCTGTCACCTCTCACCCCTGTGAGGACGGACATATCCCCTCGGATGACCAGATCCCAAAGGCAACGGAAGGACGCATCCCCATGGTACTGAACACCATGAAGCGTGTCAAGGCATCTGTGGATGATACAGCCCTGTACGGTCTGCTCTGCGGCCCTCTGACACTGGCGTCTCACCTGAGAGGCTCCGACTTCTTCATGGATATGTTCAACAACAAGCAGCTGGTGGAGGATCTCATGACATTCTGCACCAAGGTTGCCATCCAGATGGCAGACTATTACATTGACGCCGGCATGGATGTCATTGCCGTGGTTGACCCGCTGGTAAGCCAGGTTTCCCCCAAGTTCTTTGCAAAGCTGATGGGCGCACATTTCACCAAGGTATTCGACCACATCCGGGAACGGGGCAAGTTCTCCGCTTTCTTCGTCTGCGGCAATGCCACAAAGCAGATCGGTGTTATGTGTGACACCCACCCGGATTCCATCCACGTGGACGAAAACGTCAATCTGGCAAATGCCAAGCAGACTACCGATGAATACAACATTCTCCTGGGCGGTAATATTCCCCTGACCACCACCATGCTCTTCGGCACACAGCAGGATAACATGAAGTGCGTGGTTGACCTCATCGACAGCATCGACCACAGCCAGAACTTCATCCTCAGCCCGGGCTGCGACATGCCCTATGACTGCCCCATTGAGAATACCATTGCAGTGGCACAGACGGCAAAGAATCCTGAGGAAGTCCGGGAAATGGTGAAGAATTACACCGCCGTAGAGGACGATCTGGACTCTGTGGAGATCCCCGACTATGTGAACCGGGACAAGGTGCTCATTGAGCTGTTCACCCTGGACCCGGAACAGTGTGCTGCCTGCACCTACATGGTTGCCGCTGTTGTGGATAACTTTGACGCCATCCAGGATATGGCGGAGTATGTGATCTATCAGTACAACCGCAAGGAGGATATTGCACGTACCAAGAAAATGGGCGTTGCCAATCTGCCCACCATGTGCATCAGCGGTGAGCAGAAGTATATCTCCATTATCCCCAGCAAGGAAGAACTGGTGGCAGCAGTCAAGGAAGCTTATGGCAAGCTGAACCGATAAAGCATAAAACAGGATAAGATAACGTCAGAGAATTCGTGATATTCGGGTTCTCTGACTTTGTTATTTCTACACATCAAAAAACGGAGGCGACTGCATATGAAAATCGTCATACTGGGCGGCGGTCCGGGCGGATATACGGCTGCGCTGTCTGCCGCAGCTTACGGTGGAGAGACAGTGCTCATTTCCGATGAACTGGGCGGCACATGTCTCCACCGGGGATGTATTCCCACGAAATTATTCCTCCAGGAAAAGTCCTGCCGTACCCATGCCCGACAGGTGGGCGCTGCCTTTTCCGCCATGGAACAGCAGACAGCAGCCGGGATGCAGTACCGGCTGAAAAAAAGCGGCGTGACACTGAAACAGGGCAGGGCATCCCTGACCCCATCCGGAGAATTGCTGCTGGGGACGGAACACATCCCCTACGACCGGCTGATTCTTGCCACAGGTTCTGTGCCAAGGCAGCCTGTCCTGCCCGGAGACAACGGCTATCGGTTCCTGGATCCCCTGGCGTTTCTCCACGACACGGCATCCCTGCCGGATCACGTGTGCATTCTGGGTGGCGGTGCAGTGGGCGTGGAGCTTGCCGTGATCCTGCACCAGATGGGTATCCATGTTGCCGTTGCGGAACAGCAGGGAGAGATTCTTCCGGGGGCAGACCCTGGACTGGCTGCACGTCTGCGGATGCTGCTGGAGGAACAGGGCATTGCTTTCCATCTGAACTGCGGCACGCCGGTATACCGGGATGTGATCACCTGCTGCGGCAGATTGCCTGTTCTGCCGGATGGTGCGCAGGCGCTGCTGTGCCGGGACGGTGCACTGGTTCTGGATGAATATTACAGGACGATCTGTCCCCGCATCTTCGCCATTGGTGACTGCACAGGACGTAGCCATGAAGCAGCGGAGGCATCCCGGCAGGCATATGCCGTCACGGACTTTCTCTTCGGGAAACCCACGCCGTACCGGGTGACTGCCCACTGCATCTACACCACCCCCAATCTGGCATGGGCAGGCACTGCCCGGCAGGGAGACAGATCGGTCAGCGTATCCTTTCCGGAGCTGCCGGCTGGACAGATCGCCGGGGAAAGCGCCTCTGTCCTGAAGCTATGCTATGCCCCGGATACCGGAGAGATCACGGCGGTTCACATTCTGTCCCGGCAAGCCGCCTTACTCATAGGCACGGCGCAGATGCTCCTGCAGCAGCATACCACTGTCCGGGAGCTGTCGCCCATGGCATTTCCCCATCCCACCCAACTGGAACTATTTTCGGAGGCTGCCGCACGTGCAGAGAAAAAGATATGATCCTGATACACTCCCAACACACCGACCCGGTATACAATCTGGCGCTGGAGGAGTCCCTTCTGGATGGGCAGGAAAACTGCATTCTCCTGTGGCAGAATGACAACAGCGTGATTCTCGGCAGGAACCAGAATGTGTACACGGAAGTGAACCTGTCTGCCGCAGCCCGGTATCACACCAGAATTGTCCGGCGGAACACCGGCGGCGGTGCTGTCTATCACGACCTGGGGAATGTGAATTTTTCCCTGTGCTATACAGAGGGAACGGTTTCGCCGGAGGCATTTCTCCGGTGTATCCTCACCTTTTTACAGAACCACGGCGTGCCGGCAGTCTGCTCCGGACGGAATGATATTCTGGCACAGCAGCGGAAGATCTCCGGCTGCGCTGCCCTTTCCCGGAACGGCAGAGGACTGTTCCACGGAACGCTGCTCTTTGAAGCTGACGGACAGCGTATGGATGAACTGCTCCATGTCTCACCCCGGAAGCTGGAATCCAAGGGCATTTCCTCTGTGCGCAGCCGTGTGGGTTCCATCCGGCACTATCTGCCGCCGGACTGGGATATTGCCCGGTTCCTGGCGGAGCTGAACGCATACCTCACAGCATCCTTTTCCGCCTGTTCCGGAGCAGTGGACGAGGTTCCGGTTCGGCGCCTGATGACAGAGAAATTCAGCACCTGGGAGTGGAATTACGGTCGCAGTCCCAGAATGAATTTCACTTCCGAAAAGCGTTATGCCGCCGGTGAGATACGGGTAGATCTGGAGATTCGTTCCGGCATCATCCATGACTGCCGCATTTCCGGGGATTTCATCGGGAAACAGGAGATCGCCGGGCTGGAACAGCTGCTGCCGGGGCAGAAATACGACATGGATGCCATGGCTGCCCTGTCCCGTTCCACAGACCTGTCCGCCTATTTCGGCGCCATGACACCGGAACAGTGGCTGGAGCTGTTGTTCCCCTTTGGAGATGCGTGAGGGGGCTGGATTTTTTTGACAACCAGAATTGTTGGGGTGGATATCATCTGCCCGTCGTATTCCCCACAATTGTACCAATGTAGGGGCGAACTGTGTTCGCCCGTTGTTGTTTTATGTACATATTCATCTTGAATTGCGGCGGAAAGGTATGCGGGCGAACAAAGTTCGCCCCTACATTTGTACCGGATTTGCGTGATTATGGGAAATATGGCGGGCGGATGATATCCGCTCCTACAGTGGGGTTCTGTTCTTTCAGGATGTTCCGTGATGTTCCGAATTTCCCTCTTGACAGCATGGAAAAAAAACGATATAATAAAAGACAGAAAGCAGCCGGATGTGTTTGCGGCTGAAAGGAAAAAGGAGAATCCATATGACATACAAAGAATCATTCCTGCGGTTCATGGTGGACTGCGGCGTGCTGACCTTCGGCAGCTTTACCCTGAAAAGCGGCAGACAGGCTCCCTATTTCATCAATGCCGGGAATTATCACAACGGCGCACAGCTCATGGAACTGGGACGGTATTACGCTGCCTGCATCCAGGAACACAATATCCCGGTGGAAACACTCTTCGGTCCGGCATACAAGGGCATTCCCCTGGCAGCTGCGGCGGCTGTGGCACTGGCGGACAAGTACCAGAAAACCGTGAATTTCTGCTTCGACCGCAAGGAAGTCAAGGATCACGGCGAGGGCGGCATGTTCGTGGGAAAACAGCTTACGGACGGCGAAAAGGTCGTTATTATCGAGGATGTCATGACCTCCGGAAAGGCAATGGCTGAGGTCTACCCCAAGCTCAAGGGTGCCGCTGATGTGGACATTACGGGCATGGTCATTACCGTTGACCGCATGGAACGTGCGCTGGAGGGCAATCAGTCTGCGGTTCAGGCTGTCTATGAAAAATACGGCGTGCCGGTCTATGCTATCGTTACTATGGAGGATATTATTCAGGCAATCCGTGACGGCATTATCCCCGGTCAGGAGCATCTGGATGCCATGCTGGCTTACCGTAAGGAGTACGGCGTATCGTAATTCCGGTTCGTTCACGCATATTGCATATTGCCGGGTACATGCCCGGTATGATGTTCCTGTAGCTCAGCTGGATAGAGCGGCCGCCTCCTAAGCGGCAGGTCGGGTGTTCGAATCACCTCGGGAACGCCATTACGCTCCGATCTTTTTTGGCGGAAAATACTTGACAAGCATCGCTGTTTATGGTATCATATGTCTGTCAGAGTCTGTTCCGCATCTGGGCGTGCGAAAAGATGCTGAACAGGCTTTCAGATCGTTTCGGGGCATTAGCGCAGCTGGGAGCGCATCACACTGGCAGTGTGGGGGTCAGGGGTTCGAATCCCCTATGCTCCACCAGAGGAATACCACGTGGTTTCGGTTGTTTTCCGGGATTGCGTGGTGTTTTTGTTTTGCGTAAAAAACGAAATTTGTGCGCCATTTGTGCGCCAATGCTTCAAAAACAGGCGAAAAGGCACAACAGAATACAGCAAAAGAACCGCCGCCGGAGTTGTCACACCCCGGGGCGGTTTGTTTTATCATGTTCAGATTGTGGTACCATCGCCCAGCATATCCAGATGCCGCCGGTAGCGTTTGGGAATATCAATGCCGACCAGATAGCCGATCTCATGCAGAAATTCCGAGATCACAGAAAAGCCGTCCTTGTAAAATCGTTCTATGCGCTTATCCTTAAACGGAATGTCGTTGTAATCCGGTGGGCATACAAAAGTCCAGTCCGCACCGTCACGGTCAAACACGATGCGAAAGAACTTGTCAATATCCGTTCCCCGATAGCCGGCTTTCATGAGCAGGATGTGATGCTCCACAACCTCGTCCAGCTCTCCCACAACAGCCGTTTTTCCATCGAAGGAAATCGCCGCAAGCATTGGTTCATCATGCGCCATGGCATCATTGACCGCCTGATCTGACGGGTATTTGATCATGTTCATGTGGTTTCCTCCTCGTCTACATATTCCAGAATGTATCACACCGTCAATCCC
The DNA here is from genome assembly GCA_051893675.1 of Ruminococcus sp. Taxonomy (GTDB): domain Bacteria; phylum Bacillota; class Clostridia; order Oscillospirales; family Ruminococcaceae; genus Ruminococcus_C. The sequence goes on from JBJFHO010000228.1 coordinate 6,689, forward strand.
AGTGAATTTCATCCATAGAAACAGTATCACCATTTGCAAAATTACGCTCTGCTTCCGCCGGAGCTGTCACGCTCCGGGGCGGTTTGTTTGATTATCTGGCGGTTTCCTCTTGGTACGCCATAAAATCATGCAGCCACTTCGGCAGATGTTCTCCCTGCGGAATCACATCGCCATTCCGATAAATGGCAACTTCTTCAAAGCCGTTTTCGTTGTCATAGAAATGCACTTCATCGCAATACGGCAAAACCTCCGCAAGGTCAGCGAACCGCTTTTCATACCGTCTGCGGACATCCTCTG
>JBJFHO010000229.1:0-6950 GCA_051893675.1 Ruminococcus sp.
ACTGGCAAGGCTCTGGATCTGGCTCTGGCCTATGGTCTGGCAATCGGCGGCGCAAGAGCCGGCGTTCTGGAGACAACATTCCGCACCGAAACAGAAACTGACCTGTTCGGCGAACAGGCTGTACTGTGCGGCGGTGTCTGCGCTCTGATGCAGGCTGGTTTCGAAACACTGGTTGAGGCTGGCTATGACCCGAGAAATGCTTACTTCGAATGCATCCATGAGATGAAGCTCATCGTAGACCTGATTTACCAGAGTGGTTTTGCAGGTATGCGTTACTCCATCTCCAACACAGCAGAATACGGCGATTACATCACTGGTCCGAAGATTATCACAGAGGATACCAAGAAGGCAATGAAGAAGGTTCTGTCCGACATCCAGGACGGCACCTTTGCAAAGGACTTCCTGCTGGATATGTCCGATGCCGGCGCACAGGTTCACTTCAAGGCTATGCGCAAGCTGGCTTCTGAGCATCCGGCAGAAAAGGTCGGCGAAGAGATCCGCAAGCTGTACAGCTGGAACGGCGAAGACAAGCTGATCAACAACTAAGTTACACGATTTCCCAAATACAACGGGACAATGTAGCATGGTGTAAACCGAAATTATGAAGCTGCTTTCCTGATGCAACAGTCGGGAAAGCAGTTTTTGGATAAGAGGATTATGATGGGATTTTTTGATGCAATGAAAAAAATTGTCGGCGGTGCACAGCAGTTGAAATCACAGCTGGATGCCATTCCGGATACACCAGTTCCAAAAACGCCCCAACCGTCGGTACGTCCTGTTACAATTCCGTCTGCACAGGCAGCCAAGAAAACAGATGCCGCACTTCTGGAGACAGGCAGTATTCCGGCAAAGCCGTCTGTCAAGCGCAGTACCTGTGCCTATCGGGATGATGATAAATACGTGGTTACATTCCAGCTTTCCGGCGATTTTGTCGAATTCAACAGCCATTGTGAATTAGACCCGTCCTATCAATATGAACCTGACTGCAACGAGGAATATACAGAATATCTGGAGCATCACCCGGAAATTTTCTTTGGTGCACCGGATACAGTATATGACACCATTGAGGCATACCGCCTCAATGGAACAGCCGGAAAAGACTTTACCAGACTGGAAAACGGTACATTTCTGTTTAAAGCCAGAACAGAATATTTCGGCGATGTGCTGTGGATGTACGCTTTTTCGGAACAATCCGCTATGGAAGGGGATGCAGTCTGTCTGCAATATCACCCCGACATTGTGGGAACTCCTTTAGAACAAAAACTCATTGCCGCTCTGGACGAAGCTGCAATGACATATACAGAAAGCAAAATAAACTGATGAGGTGAAAAAAATGAGCAGTAACTTTTACTGTGACGGCGTGGACAAAGCGCCGCAGCGTTCCCTGTTCAACGCACTGGGAATGACAAAAGAAGAAATGGAGCGCCCTCTGGTAGGTATTGTTTCTTCTTATAACGAGATCGTACCGGGACATATGAACATTGACAAGATCGTAGACGCAGTGAAAATGGGCGTCGCTATGGCTGGCGGTACGCCGGTAGTATTCCCGGCAATCGCAGTTTGCGACGGTATTGCGATGGGTCACGTGGGCATGAAGTATTCTCTGGTGACACGTGATCTCATTGCTGATTCCACAGAGTGTATGGCACTGGCACACCACTTTGACGCACTGGTCATGATCCCCAACTGCGACAAGAATGTACCGGGTCTGCTCATGGCTGCGGCAAGAGTCAATGTCCCCACTGTCTTTGTCAGCGGCGGCCCCATGCTTGCCGGTCATGTCAAGGGCAGCAAGACTAGTCTGTCCAGCATGTTTGAAGCTGTCGGCTCCTATGCAGCAGGCAAGTTCACCCTGGAAGATGTAGAGGAATTCGAAAACAAGGCTTGCCCCACCTGCGGTTCCTGCTCCGGCATGTACACCGCAAACTCCATGAACTGCCTGACTGAGGTTCTGGGCATGGGTCTCAAGGGCAATGGCACCATTCCGGCAGTTTATTCCGAGAGAATCAAACTGGCAAAGCAGGCTGGTATGGCTGTTATGGAACTGTATCGCAAGAACATCCGTCCCAGAGATATCCTGACAGCTGAGGCTTTTGAAAATGCTCTGACCGCAGATATGGCACTGGGCTGCTCTACCAACAGTATGCTGCATATTCCGGCAATTGCCAACGAATGCGGCATCAAGATCGACCTAGATATGGTCAATGAGATCAGCGCAAGAACCCCGAATATCTGCCATCTGGCTCCGGCAGGTCATGCCTATATGGAAGACCTCAACGAAGCCGGCGGTGTTTATGCCGTTCTGAATGAGCTGACCAAGAAGAACCTGATCCACACAGATGTTATGACCGTTACTGGCAAGACGCTGGGTGAGAATATTCAGGGATGTCTCAACAAGAACCACGATATCATCCGTCCCATTGACCAGCCGTACAGCGAGACCGGCGGCATTGCTGTCCTCAAGGGCAATCTGGCACCGGACAGATGTGTGGTCAAGAGAAGTGCCGTTGCACCGGAAATGCTGGTACACAGCGGCCCTGCAAAGGTATTCAACAGCGAGGAAGAAGCTATTGTTGCTATCAAGGGCGGCAAGATCGTCAAGGGCGATGTGGTTGTCATCCGCTATGAAGGTCCTGCCGGCGGTCCGGGTATGCGTGAAATGCTCTCCCCCACCTCGGCAATTGCCGGCATGGGTCTGGACAAGGATGTGGCACTGATCACAGACGGCCGCTTCTCCGGTGCAACACGCGGCGCAGCCATCGGTCACGTTTCCCCGGAAGCAGTCAACGGCGGTACCATTGCCTATGTTCAGGACGGCGATATCATTTCCATTGATATCCCGAACCACAGCATTACACTGGAGGTTTCCGATGCAGAACTGGAAGAACGCAAAAAGACTACCAAAATCCAGACAAAGGAGAATCTCACTGGTTATCTGAAACGGTATTCCAAGATGGTTTCGTCTGCGGATAAGGGTGCGATCATCAATCGGATGGATTGAGTTGAATAAGGAGGAATTTTACCCATGGGTATGACAATGACACAGAAGATCCTTGCGGCACATGCCGGATTGGACTGCGTCGAAGCCGGTCAATTGATTCTGGTGAACCTGGACCGGGTTCTGGGCAACGACATCACTTCCCCGGTGGCAATCCGGGAATTTAACAAGCTGGGCACAGACAAAGTGTTCGACAAGGAAAAGGTGACCATGGTTATGGATCACTTTGCTCCCAACAAGGATATCAAGGCTGCGACACAATGCAAAATGTGCCGTGATTTCTGCGGCGAACAGGAAATCACACATTTCTATGACGTAGGACAGATGGGCATCGAACACGCCCTGCTCCCGGAAAAAGGACTGGTTGTCTCCGGTGATGTAGTGATCGGCGCAGACTCCCACACATGTACATACGGCGCACTGGGTGCATTTTCTACAGGCGTCGGCTCCACCGATATGGCATGCGGCATGGCAATCGGCAAGGCATGGTTCAAGGTACCATCGGCAATCAAGTTTGTTCTGAAAGGCAAGCTGAATCCGTACATCTCCGGTAAGGATGTCATTCTGCACATTATCGGCAAGATTGGCGTAGACGGTGCACTGTATCGTTCTATGGAATTCACTGGCCCGGGCGTGGCTTCGCTGACTATGAGCGACCGTCTCACTATGACCAACATGGCAATTGAAGCCGGTGCAAAGAATGGTATCTTTGAAGTTGACGAGCAGACGCTTGCTTTCGTAGCAGAGCACAGCGACCGCAAGCCGGTTGTCTACAAGGCAGACGAGGACGCAGTTTATGACGAGGTCATCGAGATCGACCTGTCTGAGATCAAGTCTACCGTTGCATTCCCCCATCTGCCGGGCAATACACGTACCATTGATGAAGTAGGCGACGTGAAGATCGACCAGGTAGTTATCGGCTCCTGCACCAACGGTTTCTACAAGGATATTGAAGAAGCTGCTTCTATCATCCGGGGCAAGAAGGTGGCAAAGAACGTCCGTGCTATCATCATTCCGGCAACACAGGCGATTTATCTCAAGGCGATGGAAAATGGTCTGCTGAAGGACTTTATTGAGGCAGGCTGCGTGGTTTCCACACCTACCTGCGGTCCGTGTCTGGGCGGTCATATGGGTATTCTGGCTGCCGGAGAGCGTGCTGTTTCTACTACCAACCGCAACTTTGTGGGACGTATGGGACATCCGGAATCGGAAGTATACCTGGCTAGTCCTGCGGTAGCTGCAGCAAGTGCCATTGCCGGCAAGATCGTTTCCCCGAAGGAGGTACTGTAACATGCAATTGAACGGAACTGTTATCAAATACGGCGACAACGTGGACACGGATGTTATTATCCCGGCACGTTATCTGAATACCATCGACAAGAAAGAGCTTGCCTCCCACTGCATGGAGGATCTGGATACCACATTCACAAGCCGTGTGAAACCCGGCGATATTATGGTAGGCGGCGAAAATTTCGGCTGCGGTTCCTCCCGGGAACATGCACCCATTGCCATTAAGGAAAGCGGCATTGCACTGGTTATCGCCAAGAGCTTTGCAAGAATTTTCTACCGCAATTCCATCAATATCGGGCTTGCCATTGTGGAGTGCCCGGAGGCTGTGGATGCCATCAACGAGGGCGACACCGTGGAAGCTGATCTGGACAACGGCGTGATCCGTGACGTGACAAACGGCAAGGAATTCCACGTGGCACCGTTCCCGGCGTTTATTCAGACGATTATTGCAAATGGTGGACTGATTGAGTCTATCAAGAGCGGTGCGGTGAAGTAAAACCAATAAAAGTAAGCCTGCTATTGATATATATTTTACAACAAAAAGGAGCTGCTGCACCAACTTTCACGGTGCAGCAGCTCTTTCGCTGTTATATTACATATTTTATTGCGGTTCTTTCCAATAGCCGCCCTTGTGAAAATTTTCGTTTTCAAGAGGCGTTGCGGTCAAGCAAAACATGACACAGCCATCAGGACATACAATATTCTTGCTGTATTTTCCGTCACCGCCGAGGTTTTCCAGATTGCCGCCGCTTCTGATCGCTTCCATAAGCGGGTACAATAGCATCATTGTTTTACTGCAAATACCATATCCACTATCGTTTACAGGACAGCCATAAGTACAGTGGTACTTGTCCCCGATTTCTTCACCATTACGGCAGTAGCGCTCTGTATGGTCACCACGCAGAAAACCTACCACCTCAATTTCAAATTCATATTCTTCATCATACCATTTTTTCATGGATATCCTCCTCTACTAATCAATATGCTTCATAATTTTAAGTCGTTGCGCTTCATTTGCTTCGAATCCAAATTTTGAATAAAAAGGAATCTTATCCGGCATAGCACATAGCTCAACAAAGATTTCTGTACCACTTATCCCATTTTTATTGATGAAATCCAGTAGTTCATAAATCATCATTTTTCCTATACCTTTATGTTGGTATTCCGGTCTTACAACAACATCTTTTATGTAATAATCCAGTCCAATATCACCAATCATTCTTGCCATTGCTACAATCTTATCATTATCCCAAACAGAAATTCTGAACAATGTATGTTGCATGGCGAGTTTAGTCTGTTCCAATGAAGGACCTTGCCCCCATACTGTTTCCCATAACGTAATAAATTCTTCGGCAGTTAATTCGTTGTATTTTATCGTATAGCCATTCATATTCATACCTCGACAAGCTTCGATTTGTTTTTATGCTAATTATACCACGCCACCTCAAATCTGTCAATTTCTCAGCAAATACTACAACAACATTACTATCACAATAATCTGAAAAGCGGCAGCGCTTTTATGGTATCAAATAAATTGGAATTTATCCCGTTAGACATATTTCTCATACTCATCTTTTAAAATTGAATAATACAATCTTCCGATATATTTATCATCTATAAAGAAACTGTCTCTTAATGTACCTTCATATGTAAAACCACATTTTTCAATAACTCTTTTTGATGCACTGTTGATCGTCATTGTGCATATCTGAACTTTATGCAATTTTATTTTTTCAAATCCATATGCGATAACCGCCTTTGTCGCTTCTGTTGCAAGACCTTTACACTGAAAGCCTGAACCGATACAATATTCTATCTCCGCAAAGTTATTCTTACTGTCAACAAGGTAGTATGCTATCTGGCCTATGCATTCTCGGGATATCTTATCTATTACAGCCCAACGATAATAGTCTTCTTTTTCATACGAGCCGATATAGTTATCAAGAAGTTCCTTTACTTCTAATTCCGTTGTGTAAACCGGTTCACGATATAAAGATTGTATCTTTTTATCAGCGATCCAGTTTTTTCGCATTGATGCATTATCTGAATATTCAAATCTGCGAAGAATTAATCTTTCTGTTTCAATGGTATTCGTGCCGATATGTGTAAGCATTTTCTTTCCTCCAAATTTAGATTTGTTTCATGATAATTATACCATGCTACCTGAAATCTGTCAATTTCTCAGCAAATACCGCAGCAACGAAAATCGGAGAATATTTTGTTTTCCAGAATTTTTATCAAAAACCTTGTAATTCCCTTTGATTTGATGTATAATAAAGAAGTATTTGCGGAACAAACACTTTTTCTCCGCTAATCTGAACACAAAGGAGCAATTCTCATGAATTTTAACATTGCATTACTCCGCGGCGACGGCATCGGCCCGGAGATCGTAGACAGCGCAGTCGCTGTTCTCCAGAAGATCGGCGAAAAGTTCGGCCACACCTTCAACTGCACGCCCTACCTCATCGGCGGCTGTGCCATTGATGCCACTGGTGTACCCCTGCCCCAGGAAACCATTGACGGCTGTCTCGCAAGCGACAGCGTTCTGCTGGGTGCAGTCGGCGGTGCTGTTGGCAACAACAAGTGGGATTCCATGCCGCCCCACCTGCGTCCGGAAAAAGCTCTGCTGGGTATCCGGGAAGCCCTGGGACTGTTCACCAAC
>JBJFHO010000230.1:0-6839 GCA_051893675.1 Ruminococcus sp.
GAAACCATTAATAGCAACTTTAACTGACATTGGAATTACCTCCTAAATTTTTATAATCCTATTTTACACCATTTCGAAGCAGAATTCAAGCACTTTCTGAAAAAAAGCAGGTGTTCCCTGTACAAGTTCTCTTAATTTCTACATTTTGTGTAAAAGTCGAGCCGTCAGTTTGTACAGATTGCACAAATCTAAAAAATGAAACAAAAATATCAAAATTTTTATTTCCCTGTTCTCAAATATGTAGTATAATAAAAGCATAGAATAGATACGTAACAGGGAGGGTATATGACATGCAGCAAAACGAATATAGTTGGATCGAGAAATGGTATGCACAGACAACAGATTACGTGATTCTATTCTCACAGCAATGGGAAACGCTCTGGCAGAACCGGGACTGCCCGATGCTGCGCCACACAGAAAATATCCGGGAGCTCCTGGGATTCCCGAATCATACAGCGCCGGAATCCGGAACACTCCTGTTCCCCTACATGGGTGAACTGTACAGTGCCCAGATCGACCGGCACTGTCAGGAGGATGAGCTCCTGTACCTGGTACGGATCGCCAGGCAGTCCTTTCAGGAAACGGCATGGAACAATCCGGCGTGGCGGCATGAAAGAGAAAACCAGTTCGCCGCAATGCGCCAGCAGATCTTCGGAATCTCCAATGCGGTGACAGAACTATATCAAACCATCGAGGAATCCAGCGATGCGTATTCCCGTATGGTACTGGAAGAACTGATGGAGCAGCTGAATATCATCAAAGGCAACTGCTGCCGGATGATGCAGCCCTCGGTTTTATGGAACGAGATGTCTAAATATTACCAAAGCCAAGATATTTCAAGCGAGGCTTTTTTTCTTGACCGAGAATTGTCGAATTTTGTCGAATCCTGTCGCATGGTGCTGGGCAGGAGTCTGCGGATGCATCTGGAAAGCGAATCCCACCTGCGCATCTTCACGAACCGCAAGCGGCTACAAAACTGCCTGCTCTGCCTGATCCTGTACATCCGGCAGCAGCATCCCGATATCACACAGATACGCTGGGAGGCACAGCAGCAGGACAAACAGATCATCCTCACCTGTACCGCCGATTCTGACGGCACAGATGATACACCAAACCGGCACAGCAGTCTGGAACAGCTCTATGAGACGCCGCTGGTCTCTCCGGAGGAGACAGTGATCCGGCTGTTCTGCAAAACCTATCAGGCTGCCGTCCTGTATACGAATCTGGAAGACCGCATGGTCTGTACTTTACGGTTACCGGTGTGCAGTCCGGATGTGCCCCTGTCCCTGCAAAGTCCCAGTCAGATATTGCAGGATGACGCATTTTCACCCTTTCAGATTTTCCTGTCGGATATTTCCGCATATCGTTTTTATTGAAGAAGAAAGAGGCTGTTGCAAGCAGTCAAAAATCCAACAAGACAACGGTGCGATGTGGGCATCGACCCGTGAACCAGGATTTTGCTGTTCTTGCAACAGCCTCTTTTTATGTAAATCTAAGTGTTTTCAGGTAGTTCTTTTTAATCTATCGCCGCAAGCAACACCAATATTTCTAATACGCTATTAAACATCACCATTGCTCACGCTGCAATTTCATTCAGGATCAGTACACCCAATTCCAGTACAATTGCGCCCAAAAGGCACGGAGATGTCCAGGATACCCGGATTCTCGTTGCCTGCTTCTGGGTAGGATAGGGCAGCGCCTGCTTCCGTTCCTTCAAGAACCAGAAAATTATGCCAACCAAAGCAATGGAAAAGTACACCGTTGCAAGAAAGTTGAAGATGGATAAGCCGATTTCTTCCGCAAGGAGTTCCTCTCCCAGACTCAGCATAAACGTCATGGTATTGACGGCGGCGTGTACCAGAATAGACGGCAGCAGGGAATTATGCCGCACATCAATTTTTCCCATAAACATGCCCACGAGAAAGCCCAGCAGGAACTGATATACATTCCCATGAATAAGACCGAACAGCAGCGCACTCATGACGATGCCGAAGCGAATGCTGACCTTTGACAGGGTTTTCATGAGAAAACCACGGAACAGCAGTTCCTCTGTCACTGGTGCCAGAATACAAGTGTACAATGCCACTGCCATGGTAGACTTGACGCTGGAAAAATACGAAAAATCCGCTTCTGCCATTTCCATACCATTCTGAGACAAAAACCAGTCGAGGATAAAACATGTGATTCCAGTAACGCATTGCAGCCCCACACCGATAACCATATACTGCATAGCTTTTCCAGGGGTAAAATCCCGGGTCTGGAACAGACTGCGCATAGGGATCCGTACACTGCGGCAGCCCACCAGTGCTATTGTCACATTCAGCGCCGAGAACACAATTGCAGTCGATGATATCAGAATGGATGAATTCTGAAGATATGCTATGGCGTCTGCAGCACCGCCGCTGAAACAATCCCTGGCAGAGCCATTCATAATGATCAGAATCACCATGATCAGAACCAAAAACAAGGTCTGGGAGAGAAAACTGCCTAAAAACGCCAACAGGCCAGCAGTGTTCATGCTTTTGCGAATGGCACGCCGTTCTTCCCGTTCCGGAAACAGCGGTATCTCAAAGCCCGGCAGCAGGATCTGGGGCAGAACACGCCGATAATCCATACGGTATTCCGCATTTTCCAGGGAATTCTCAAAGGGATTCTGCGGGTCTATCTGGGGCTGTGGTGCAGACGGCGGCGCCTGGGGTTCCGGCTGAGAAGCTTCGGATGTAGTCCACGAATATGTATCCATATATAATAATGCCTCCTATTTTTCAGATTGTATATTTTTTTATTATACCACATTCTCCGGCGTTCGTAAACAGCTTTTTGGAATTTTTTGAAATGATAAAGCAAAACCCGTATGGTTGCGCATGTGTCCGCAGTTTTCCCTGAACAGGAAAAAAGCCTATGGACAAATCCAGAAAAATATGCTATACTAGTTACAACAAATCATCATTGAGAAGGAGAAAGGATTGCCTATGCAGCACGAAAAATCATGCGGCGCCATTGTTTACCGCAAATCCCATGGCAATACGGAAATTTTGCTGATCAAGCATGTCAACAGCGGCCACTGGTCTTTCCCCAAGGGACACATGGAAAACGGCGAAACCGAAATTGAGACCGCTGTCCGTGAGATCAAGGAAGAAACAGCCATTGATGTCATGGTTGATCCCACCTTTCGGGAAACTGTTTCGTATTTTCCAAAGCGTGACACTCAGAAAACCGTTGTTTACTTTATCGCATGTGCCAAGAATTACAACTTCATCCCCCAGGAGGAAGAAATTGCAGAGATCCGCTGGGTGGATATCGGCTATGCCTCTTCCATCCTGACGTATGAGAACGACAAAAACATCGTCAGCAAAGCCAAAGCCGCCATCAAAAGATTCTGAATGCAGAATGCTCCCGGTGAATTCATCGGGAGCATTCTTGTTTCTAATAATTAGGATTGTGAAATGAGGAGTTAGGAATGATGGTATCGCCTGCGGCGATGGATTTTAAATCTATGAGTACTCAAGGGCATAAATACGTGCCTCAATTGCTTATGGTAATACCCCACAAAGATTGCGCATCAGATGAAACAAAAAGTGGCGTGGATACTTTGTGTATTCACGAGGATATTTGTGAAATATGACGGAAAATATGCAAGCATATGACATACAAAGCCGCCAAGTGGTCTTTGTGCGGTGTTGCCTTATAAAATATTCCGCAGAAGGGGCATTTCTCCCACGCCAAGGCGTTCGATCCACATCCGTGCTTCGGCAAATTCCGATTTCAACTCGTCGCAGTCCTCTGCACGCATGGGATCCAGATGGGAAATGGTGATGTCTATCTGAAGCACCTTATCCCGCCATACCATGAGATTCAGAATACGCTGTGACTTTTCCCATTGGGCTTCGAATTCCGCAAACGGCTCTGCCGCCGCTTCCAGAGACTGGGTCTCTGCTATCTCCTCGATCTCATCCAGCTTCTCCAGCAGCATATCTGTCTCCGAATGCACAAACCATGCTGTGCCAATACTCATCACAAGGAGGATGAGCAGAATCGCCGCACCCAGACGTACTCGGTTCACTCTTTATCCCCCCTTTTCTTCGGAATCACAGTACAGGCGCCAGTGGAATCTGCAATCATCAGAAATACCTGCTTCACTGTCAGACGATGCTCCGCCAGCTTCTGATAGACCCACTCAACGTTATATCCGATCATTGCCAGTGACTTATTCATGACAACGCCGTCCTGGATGATCGCCACCGGTGGATTCAGAGTCGCTTTTTTCAGTTTGATATCACCCTGAGTCAGAGGCTGGTATTCCGGCTTCGGATAAACGGAAATGGCACCAGTGGTCTCCATAATGGCAAACTGCACCTGGCTTACATCAAAAATCTGATTGGAACGCAGTGCCATCATCAGATCATCCACCGACAGCCGCAGATCACGCATAGTTGCCTGTTCGATCTGCCCATCCCGGATAATGATCTTTGGTCTGCCGGAGATAATACGGCGCATCCGCAGGGATTTCAGTGTGACCCAGGACATAACTGCTTCATAACATACCAGCGCCAGAATGGGCAGGATTCCCACAATCAGCGGAATGTCCGGATCTTCCAGGGGCAGCGTGGCAATATTAGAGATCAGAATGGTGATGACAAGCTCCGACGGCTGCAATTCTCCCAGCTGCCGCTTTCCCATCAGGCGAACGCCGAAAATCACCACAATGTACAAGATCAAAGAACGTATCAGGACAATACTCATAGAAAAAATGCGCCTCCTTCCATACCCTTAGTATGGACAGAGACGCATGGATTATGCAGGCGCATACAGCCTTATTTTTCTTCTCCGGCAGTTTCGCTGCTCTCCCGTTTTTTGAAAACAAACAGCTTGCTGAACAGATAGTTGGACAGGACAATGAAAACCTGTGCGCAAATTTTCACCACGTAGTAATTCAGTCCCAGCCATGTTGCGAATACCAGCATGATGCCCAGCTCCAGGAAATAGGATACCAGACGTGCTCCGTAGAAGGAGAAAAATTCCGTCCAGAATGCACGCTTTGTAACAGTTTTGCTTTTGAATACGTATTTTTTGTTGGTAAAAAATGCAAAGGTTACGGCGCAAATCCAGGAAAATGTGGTACAGAAGATGGTCGCAGCAGCACCGGTTCCCAGAAAATATGCCGGTACAAATTGCGTCACGAAAGAGACAACTGTAGTCAATCCGCCGAAAATGAGATACAGGATCAGATCTTCATAGCGAAAATACAGATTCCGCAGAGGCTTCGGCAGATGATTTGCCACCCATAAAATAAAACGTTCCATTTCTTTTCACCCTTTCTTTCCGGCAATCACGAAATATTGCATATTCGTTTCAGCCAATTGTATCATTTTTCATAAAAACATACAGAACCCCTTGATTCTTTTCTGATTTTATGGTATGATGCATAATAGTTATATTGATACGTACCCCCTCAAACTCCAGTAGATAAACTTGCGGCATAAATTTCGCCATTCGTCGCCCTTTATCCTCGATGGGCGAAAGTCCATCTTGCGGTATTCTTCTAGACTGTCAAAATCTCTGTTCGCAATTTTATCTATTTCCATTTAAGGGATTCGTATGATTTGTATAATTCCAGGAGGAACTATTTTGATTTACGTCATACCGATACTGATCTTATTGATTTTTTCCGCTTTGTTTTCCAGCACAGAAACCGCATTTGCCTGCGTGAACAAAATCCGTATGAAGCATCTGGCGGACTCCGGGGACAAGCGTGCCGCTGCGGCACTGCGCATCGCCAACAAATATGAACAAGCACTGACTGCCATTCTGGTGGGCAACAACATCGCCAACATTGGTTCTTCTTCCCTTGCTACGGTATTGTTCACCATTTACTTCGGCTCTGCCGGTGCAGCCATCTCCACTGTTGTCATGACCATCCTGGTACTGACTTTCTGCGAAGTACTGCCAAAATCCTACGCCAAATCCCACGCAGATAAAATCGCATTGGCACTGGGCGGCATTCTCTCCAAATTCACGATGCTCATGACGCCGTTTGTGTGGTTCTTCGATCTGCTCTCCCGTACATTCAAGCCCAAGGATGAAGCACCCAGCGTCACAGAGGACGAGCTAAAATACATCATTGATGAAATTGAAGAAGAGGGCGTTCTGGAAGAACAGGAAAGCGATCTGGTGATCTCCGCTCTGCAATTCGATGAAACCTCTGTCAGTGAGATCCTCATTCCACGGGTACGCATTGTTGCCCTTTCCTCAGACGCCACGGTGGAGGAAGCGAAAAAACTGTTCCTGAACAGTCATTTTTCCCGGTTCCCTGTCTATGAAAAGAGCCTGGATACGATCATCGGCATGATCACCAACAAGGACTTTTTCCGGCTCATGTGCGGACAGTATACCTCGTTGCAGGAAATCACCCAGACTGTCATTTATGTACCGGAAACCAAGCGTATCAGCGATATTCTCCGGGAAATGCAGCTTGCCAAGACACATCTCGCCATTGTGGTTGACCAGTACGGCGGCACGAAGGGCATGGTAACCCTGGAGGATATTCTGGAACAGCTGGTAGGCGAGATCTACGACGAAAGCGACGAGATCGTCCACGAGTTCCAAAAGACAGCACCGCATGTCTACACAGTGGTGGGTTCGTTCAGTATCAGCGATGTCTGTGCCGGACTGGACGAAGAAGATGCTCCGGCACATATTCCGGAGACCGATTCCACCACAATCGGCGGCTGGGTCATGGAACTGCTGGGGCATATTCCCGGCGTAGGCGAAACGGCGGAATATGGTGCGTTTCATTTCACTGTACTGGATGCAGATAATCAGACGGTCAAAAGCATCCG
>JBJFHO010000231.1:0-6752 GCA_051893675.1 Ruminococcus sp.
CACACGCTCTCTATCAAACTATTTCAATAGTTTGATAGAGAATTAGTATTAGAATCGAGTGGAACATGTGCCAGAATAACACGATTATTCGCAGGAAACCGGTTTCCGCACCACACTTCCCGCCGGAAACGTCTTTTCGCAGGCAATGGAACAATCCATCATAGCATGATTTGCGGTTTCAATGACTTCGCCGTCACTGTTCTGCAAGCCCTCTGCTGTTACCGTCACAGGCGGCTGCCCCGGTGCGAGAATTTCCAGGATATCTCCGGCAAAGAAGCGGTTCCGCTGCGTCAGATACAGCCGCCCGTCATGCCATTCCTGTACCACAGCCACCACATCGCAGTTGCGCACATAGCTGCTGCTTTCGTAGCGTTGACTGGCATTTTCTCTGCCGTAGAAAAATCCCGTGCAGTATTCCCGATGGCTGACCTGTACCACTTCATCCAGTGCCCATTGGGGTGCAGGCTGTCCGGATAGCACTGCATCCAGTGCCGCACGATAGGCATTCGTCACAATTGCCACATAGTATGCCGATTTGTTGCGCCCTTCGATTTTCAGACTGTCCACGCCGGCATCCAGCAGATCCTGCAAATGGTCGATCATGCACAAATCCTTAGCGTTAAAAATATAAGTGCCCTCGTCCGTTTCCTCCACGGGAAAATACTGTCCCGGTCGGGTGGATTCCATGAGATGGTAGTTCCAGCGGCAAGGCTGGGCGCAGGCACCACGGTTGGCGTCACGTCCTGTAAGATACGCTGACAGGAGACACCGCCCGGAAAAGGACATGCACATAGCGCCGTGGACAAAGACCTCCAGCTCCATATCCGCCGGAATTTTCGCCCGGATTGCAGCAATTTCCTCCAGAGACAGTTCCCGTGCCAGTACTGCTCGCTTGACGCCCATATCGTATAATGCCTGACAGGATGCATAATTCACAATGCCAGTCTGTGTGGACATGTGCATTTCCATGTCCGGCGCAAGCTTGCGTGCCATTGCCAGAAGCCCCAGATCTGCCAGAATGAGGGCATCTGCTCCGGCATCCACCGCCTCCTGCAAAAACTGCGAAAAGGTGGGGATTTCTTCGTTCCGGGGCAGGGTATTGCAGGTCAGATAGACCTTTTTGCCATACCGGTGTGCCAGCGCCACAGCCTCCCGGAGCTGTTCCGCACTGTGAAAATTGCTTGCCGCTGCACGCATACTGAAACTTTCCCGTCCCAGATAGACCGCATCTGCACCGTAATCCAGCGCTGCCTGTAACCGTTCCAGATCACCTGCCGGTGCCAGAAGTTCCGGCTTATTCCTCTGCATCGCCATCCCCAGCGTCCTCCATTTCTGCCGCAGCTTCGGCGGCTTCCGCAGCCGCTTCCTGCTGTTCCTTTACCTTTTGCTGGTTTGCGTCATGCTCTTCCAGCGTCTCCGCAAAGAATGTTTCCTTGGTGTCAATGTTGGAGTAGAAGTAGTAATAACCAGTGTTTGCCGGATAGAGTGCCGCATAAATGGCATCGCTTCCCGGATTGCAGATAGGCCCTGCCGGCAGACCTGTGCAGGTATAAGTATCATAAGAATCATACATTGCCTGATTGTAGGACTGGCTGTGGGGCTTGATAACCTCTTCCACGTATTTGGTGGTGGGGTCAGACTGTAACAGCGGATATTCCGATGCATTGTTCAGACGATTCCAGAATACAGAAGAAATGGTCGCCATCTGTTCTGTATTACCGGCTTCTGCCTGGATCATGGATGCCAGCGCAATGGTGTCATCCAGGGTTATGCCCAGAGCTTCCATGCGGTCGTAATATTCCGGCAGGATCTTGCTGTTGAAATTGCTCATGATCTTCTGGCATACCAGTTCTACATTCATTTCCTGATAGAATGTGTAGGTATCCGGGAAGAGATAGCCTTCCATGTGGTAGAACTTTTCGTCCTGGAAGCTGGGGAGATATTCCTCATAGGCAAAGCCGAACTTGGCGTCGTTGTTGAAATAGTCCAGGAACTCGTCGGCACCGCAGACGTTATTTTCCTCCAGCAGATCTGCGGCATCTACCAGCCGGATGCCTTCGGGGAAGGTAATGCTGACAGAAAGTGCACTGTCCAGAGGATCGCTTACCAGTTCGCTGAGAATGGTTTCATATGCCATATCCGGTCGCAGTTCGTGGTCACCGGGTTTGATATCCGTGTCCTTGTCGCTCATGCCGGCAATAAAGACAAAGAAATCCGGCTTTGCAATAATCCCGTTATCCTCCAGCGTTTCTGCGATCTCATCCATGGATGCCCCCTGGGCAATGGTGACGATCTTGGTGGAACTGTCGCTGTTGATACCCAGCAGATCCTGCCCATAGACGATCAGGAGACTGGACAGCAGCACAGAAACGGCAATGATAACAATAATCATGATCAGAGCGCTGAGCCCACGGTGTTTTTTCCGTTTTTTCCGGGGACGTGATTCCGGGTTGTTATGTACCGGTTCCGGGCGGAAGGGCTGGCTTTCACCTTCCAGATCATCATACAGGGGGTCGCTGACGGAATAGGGTCGGGACTGGGGCATGGGATCCCAGCTGCTTTCCGAAAAAGTATCTTCCTGCTGCTGTGTCGGACGGGATGCCGTAAAAACAGGCTCCGGCTCATAGGCATAGGACGGCGCAGCGATTGGCTCCGGCTCCGGTTCTGGTGCCTGAGGCTGTTCCGGCGCAGAATATGCGTGGGAAATAGGCGCACTTCGTTCCGGCTCCGGCTGGCGTTCCGGCGCAGACCGGGGCGGTTCTTCCCTGGGTGTCTGGGAAGGTATCTTCTGAGACGCCGTTTCCCGTAATATTTCATCGAGCAGCTTGTCTCGGTTATAGTCTTTGTTATCCATTCCATACCTCCAACGGATATTCGGTAGCGATGCCGTCCAGACGCTGGTCTGTCGGTTCCATGGGGACTTCCTCTGTTACAAATATTGAAGCAGCATAGCCGATCTTCAGCAAAAAGGGATACATTCCCAGAAAGCGGTCGTAATATCCTGCACCGTATCCCAGCCGTCCGCCCATACGGTCGAAAGCAAGTCCCGGCACAAGACAGAGGGGATGTGCAGTTTCATCCGGTGTTACAACAGGCAAAGTCTCCGGCGGTTCCAATACGCCGTATGTACCAGTTTTCAGCTGCGCTGTCAGATCTTTATCCGGATACAATCTGTGGAACTGCATGGTTTTGTCCGGGAGACAGCGTGGTACTGCCACACATTTGCCATCTGCCAGTGCCTGCCGGAGAATCGTCGTGGTATCCGGTTCCTGGGGCAGGGATACAAAGCAAAAGAGCTGTTCGCATGTTCCGTAAAATGCACTGGAGAGAAACTGCCGCGTCATCTGCTGATCCAGCATTTGTTTTTCTGCGGGCGGCAGATTCCGGCGCTTTTCACGCATAGTCTGCCGCAGCTGCTTTTTGGCAGCGATCTGGTCAGTCACAGAGAATGGACGCCCGGATCTGCGCCTGCGTTTCCTTGCCCAGCATTGCGCCTACCAGAGTCAGACCGAAGTCCACTGCCACGCCGGCACCTCTTGCGGTAATGATCTTGCCGTCAGTTACTACGCCGGTTGTGCCGATGGCAGCGCCGGCAAGTTCCTTTTCAAATCCTGTATAGCAAACGGCAGTCTTTCCCTGAAGCAGCCCTTTGTGTCCCAGAATAGACGGTGCAGCACAGATAGCGCCGATCCAACGGTCATTTTCGGCACAGTAGTCAATGGCA
Source organism: Ruminococcus sp. (assembly GCA_051893675.1). Lineage (GTDB taxonomy): Bacteria > Bacillota > Clostridia > Oscillospirales > Ruminococcaceae > Ruminococcus_C. The sequence goes on from JBJFHO010000231.1 coordinate 3,725, forward strand.
GCCTGTACCACAGGAGATGCCTCCTCGTTCAGGGCGCCCGGCATGCCGCCCGGCAGCACGATCATTTCTATTGCGTCATCTATGGGCAGCTGGTCTGCGGTAATGTCCGTTGTAACGGGAATGCCATGGGAACTGGTGACGATCTTTCCGGTGACGCCAACTGTAGTCACATTTAACTTAGCACGGCGGAGCATATCTACCGGCGCCAGCGCTTCTACTTCTTCAAATCCTTCTGCGAAAAATACATAAATCATAATGAAAATCCTTTCTTTTTATCATTGTAGGGGCGGCTAATAGCCGCCCGCAGTAATCGTTTTGCAGACGGAATGCACGGGCGGATGATATCCGCCCCTACAAATACGACCTTGATTCAAAGTAATTGTTCCGGCGTATCACACACTGCCATCCATTTTTCCAGCAGGAGTGCCGGATAATAGGACAGCTTGGACTTCCGCAGCCCTGGCACGCCCAGATCCTCTTCCCGGTTCAGATAGATGTACCCTTTGGCGAAATGGGCGGCAAATTGCTGTGCCATTGCTGGAAATGCGCCGTGGTAGCGTGTGTCTGCCTTTTCGATATGCACTCCAAATACATTGCTGCAAATGGGCTCGCCGATGGAAAAGGCAACAACATTGCCGTCCACCCGGAGCACACCGCCGCAGAGTTCCAATTCTGCAAAATGCTCGAAAAAGGTGTGGATGGCATACTGTTCCATGACGCTGGAGGCATCTGTATAGCCGTCCTTTTCGTTGTAGCTATGGGCGGCAAAGGCAATACACTCGTCAAAATCCGCCGGCGTCATTTCCGAAAAAACAGCGCCGTATTTAGAAAACTGGCTGATATGGTTGCGTTTTTTGTGATATTTTTTACCGGAAAGTGCTGTGAATTCCTCTGTCAGGTAGAGATAGTCAGCACTGTCCCGATTGTTGTGCAAGGAAAACACGCCGGGAAATTCCCGCTCCAGAATCGGCAGCGTCTGTTCTGTCAGCCCGGCAATCACCAGAGGCTGTTTTGCTGCAGCGGCATATTCCGCCATTGCCCCGATCACACGGCGATAGTCGCCTGTCCCCGAGGGAAAGGAAAAATGGGGCACGCCGTCCTCTGTGGCAAAGGCACAAATGAGATAAAAATCCTCAAACCGGGCGATTCTGGAATCTGCAGCACGATGCCACGCCAGATTATTGGCGAAGCTGTATTCACAGCCCATAAAGTTCGACTGTTTCAGTGCTTTCTGGATCCAGGGCCGGTCGGCAAGGGTAATCTCCCGAAAACTCAGCATTGGAGTTCCTCCTGTATCTGCTGAAATAGTTCATCCCGGATCTCTGTGATCGAACGCAGGGAAGTACCGTTTGCGCATTCTATCCGATGCCAACCCAGCCGTTCTCCGGCATAGCGTGCCGCCCGGTCGCACTGTTCCAGATATTGCAGATCTGCCTCGTGAATATCCTTTTTGGCGGCATCTCCCTCATAGCGTCGGGAGAGCAGCTGCTGGGATAATTCCAGAGGCATGGACAAGAACAGTACCAGATCCGGTTTCGGCAGTCCCAGCTTGTTGTATTCATAATCTTCCAGCCATGCCAGATAATCGTCCCATTGTTCTGCAGGCAGCTTGCTCATCTGGTGGATGGCGTTGGAGGTGGTATAGCGGCTGGCGAGGATCCACTCGCCGGCGCTGTAATTTTTTTCCCAGTCCAGCTTGTAGTTAGCATAGCGGTCTACGGCGTAAAAGCTGGATGCCGCATAGGCATTGACACCGCCGGGGGTGTCAGAAAAGTCTCCGTGGAGGTACATTTTCACCAGTGCTGCCGAGGGCTTATCGTACATGGGAAAGCTGATGGGTTTCACCGCTTTGCCGTGTTCCCGGAGCAGCTGCTGTAGTGCTTCAAACTGGGTGGACTTTCCGCAGCCGTCCAGTCCGTCCAGTACAATGATCTTTCCCTCAGCCATTGCGGATCACCTCGAATTTCTCACGGACTTCCTTTGCCTTACCGCAGCTCATTTTGCCCTCCGTGCAGCTGCCACAGCAGCAGGATGGACCGGCTGTCCGGAACAGGGATGGTGCGACTTCGCAGCAGAGACGGAGCATTTCTGTAGCAACGGCACGGATTTCCCACTGTGCCCGGTTGCAGCAGCGCAGCCGGAAAAAGTTCCGCAGACTGCGGACATTCATGGTCAGCACCATTTTTGTCTCACAGGCATTGGGAAGCACATAGCGTGCATCCTCAATGGCTTTCTTTTCTGCTTTGGAATGGGCTGCTTTTTCTGTCAGTCCCTGCGCCAGGAATTCCGGCACATATTTTGCAGCAAGTGCATCTGCCAGACGGTTGTATGCATCAATGGACTGCTGCATTGCCGCCTGGTATTCTGCCTCCAGTGCCGGGTCTGCGGCAATTGCCGGAGGTGTGATGTAGACAAACTGATCCTGCCGCACATAGCGCTGGCTCTGTACGGAATAGGAGGCAATGCGGTGACGTGTCACCTGTGCCAGAAATGACCGGGACACGCCCTCGATGCCGAAGGTAAAGGTTACATGTTCAACGGGACTCTCATGCCCGAAGCCGTCCAGCATTTCTACAAATTGTTCTGCACGTTCCAGGGAAATGGCATCCCGCAGTTCCTCTACGCCTGTATCCGAATAGCACAGCCGTGCCGCCGCTGCAACAGTCTGTTCCGGCTGGGGCGTATGTGCCAGCAAAACCACTTTCATCGAATCACTCTCGCTCTCCATTATATATACCCTTTTATTATACCATTATTCCGTGGATAAGTCAACCGGGTGAGAATGGGAATCTTGGGAGACCATTTTTGTGGAATATTATAATGATATGCAGGGAGAGGACATGCTGCTGTAGTATGTAGTTCCGCCTAAAACATTGTTTTTCAATGACGTGACTGCATTCTGAAAGTCCTAGTCAAAGCAAGCACAAAAAAGTCAAGTTACAGTGACTGGCAAAAGTGCGGAAAGGGGGTGAAGGGTGAAGGGAAAGAGAGTGCAGAGGGAAAACCGTGAGGGGAGCGGGGGAAATCC
>JBJFHO010000232.1:0-6734 GCA_051893675.1 Ruminococcus sp.
TATTCACTGCGCTTTTTGTTTCATCTGACGAAAAATCTGACGGCGCATCTGACGCGCAATCTTTGTGCGGTATTGCCTAAGGTTTTACTTTTGGCTTGTAAACAAGAAACAACGTAGGGCGGGTGCTTGCTCCCGCCGTTTGCAACTGTAGGGGCGAACATTGTTCGCCCGCCAAAAATCCAGGCAAACCGCAACGGGCGACCGATGGTCGCCCCTACAATAATCCATATTTCACAAAAATTGATTTGTGCGCATTTTCCGAAAAAAGTCTTGCTTTTTCGCATAAAATCCTGTATAATAAAAAGAACAGACATTTTTACGTCTGCATGTTCTCACAGGGGCGTTCTTCCCGGAAATTGACACGGGAGAACAGAGAACGCATACGAATTAACCGATTTTGGGAAAGGATCTCAATATGAAAAAACATACCAAACAAATTGCCGGGCTGGTCTGCGGTCTGGGACTGCTTCTGGCTGCCGGCGTGGGCAGTATGACCGCCTCCGCTACGACAGTGGGCGATGTGATTGCACATGCCTATGCCGTAGGTCTGCCGGAATCCCAGATTCAGGCGTGCATTAACCAGTACAGTGGCGGTACTTACACATCCGAACAGTGCGACAAGGCAATTGCTGCGCTGGATCAGTGGGCAGCGCAGCGAAATAACGCCGTTGACGATGTGTTGAACGAAGGCACTACCACTGCCGCCGATGATTCCACAGCCCAGACTACCACAACTGCCGCCGGAAATGCCGCAGGTGCACAGACGACTACCCAGGCACCCACGGAGCAGGAATTCATCAACATGTCCCTGGATGAAAAGGTGGACTATGTGAACAGCCTGCCCTCTGACCAGCGCACGGAATTCATCGACAGCATGAGCAATGATGTGCGCAACAGCTTCCTCAAGCAGATGGATACCAGCAAGCAGCTGGAGGTTGTTTCCAGTATGTTGGATGTGGGAGACGCCTTTGGTCTGAGCTATTCCGTGGACTCCATTTCTGACGGCGCACTTGCCATCAGTGCCCGGGATGCAGAGGGCAATCTGGTGAGCGTATCCACCTTTGGCGATACCGTGGAAGCCACAGGCATTCCCTACACCGTACCCGTTCTGGTGGGCGGCGGTGCCATTCTGCTGGCAGCTGCCGGACTGGGTGTTGTCCTGGTGCGCAGTTCCAAGAAACAGTGAGGAGACGCCATGAAAACGGAAAAAAATAAGACAAACCTGCCCCTGGCGGCACAGCTTCTGCTGCCGGTGCTGGTGACCATACTCTGCGGCGGCATCGTGCTGCTCTGCGCCATCCGTCCCTATGAGCTGGGAAAAACCTATCTCCGTGTGGGCTTTATGGACGGCAGCGGCACGGTTTCCCAGGGCGGTACTGCCGGACTGAACATTGTGGAAACGGATATTGACACAAACTATTCCGGCGAGACTTCCCCGGAGGGTGAAGTTGTTATCCCGGCATACGGCAGCCAGTGCGCCGTGCTGGAAAGCGAAGCCATTGACATGTATGTTCCCGTATACTGGGGCGGCGGCTCGGAGCTGCTGGAACAGGGTGCATGCCATACCCCGGCATCGGCTGCACTGGGCAGTACGGGCAATTCCGTGATCAGTGCCCATGTAAATACCTTTTTCCACGATCTGAACCAGCTGGAAGTGGGCGATATCATCACGGCATACACCACCTACGGCAAATTCACCTATGAGGTGTCGGAATGCATCGAGTTTGACTCCTCCAATAAGTCCTATCTGGGAAAGACGGAGGACGATCGCCTGACACTGTACACCTGTGAAATGCAGCTTCTCGGCTCTTCATCCAAGCGTATCGGTGTTGTATGCAAGCTGACGGACAAGGCGTTTTACCAGACTGCGGAAGGAGGCACCCCATGAGTAAGAACAAATCCGGTGCAGGCGGCCTGCTGCTCCGTCTGGTGCTGAGTATCCTGCTGGTGTTCACGCTGCTGGGCACTGTGGGCGGCGTGCTGGGCAGATATGTGACGGCATCCTCTTCTCTGCTGGTATCCCAGCTGGAAAAGCAGAATGCCCCACAAAAGGCACACGATTCCCTGCAATCCAAATTTGACATGGAATACAACACCACTGCCGTTCCGGCGGAGGTGTATATGGATGTTGTCACCGTGGCATGGATGGAAGATGCCATGGAACAGTGGATCACTGACAGCTATGCCCGTGCAAACGGAGCTGATCTTTTGACGGAATGGGATTTTACGCCGCTGGAAGAATCCATCACAGCATATTTTGAACAATATGCGGCGGAAAACAACTGCGAAAAGGATGACACCTACACGGAAAAGCTGTCCGAAACCATTGCCAATGCAAAAGCGGCAGTCCAGGACGCTGTGGATGTCTACCACATCCAGACCATGAAAGATGCCGGTATCTGGGACAAGGTCTTTGACCACCGGAATCTGCTGACGCTGCTGGCAGTGGTATGCGGTGTGCTTTCTCTGATACTGGCAGGATTGCTGGTATGCCTGAAAGATCGTCCCTGCTACTGGATCGGTACAAGCCTGTTTGCAGATGGTGTATTGCTGACTGTTCCGACAGCATGGGTGCTGGGTGCATCGGTGATCTCCCGGTTTGCCCTGAAGGAACCGGCGGTTTATGCCGTATTTACGGGCACAATGACAGCGTTGGTACAGGCTGTGCTGATAGTGGGCATTGTTCTGCTGGCGGCAGGATTGGTGCTGCTTGTGGGCAGTGTGCTCCGGGGAAGAGGCAAGGAAACGGAGAAATGACCTCTGCAATTGCTTTAGAGGTGTCCTTTAGTCAGGCAACCCCTCCACCATTGCTGCGCAATGGTCCCCCCTCCCCTTTCAGGGGAGGCAAATCAAGCTTTCCGGCTGAGGGGTTAGTTGAAAAAATATCAAAAGAAGTCTTGACATATCCGAAAAAACCGGGTATCATAAAAGAAAGAGCATACCAGTAGAACGGTCTGCTCCCTTTAACGAGTAATTATAAAAATAACCGCCTAAGTTTGCAGCTCGGGGCGGTTATTCTTATGCACAAGCTTCGGGAATAGCTGCCCAATATTTTCCTTGACAGTTCCGCCAAAAACGGGTATACTATAAAAGAACCTCACCGCCTTATGAACCGGGCGGTGATTTTTTACAGGGAGGTGCAGCATGGAAAGAGCCATATGTTTCACAGGACATCGTACCATTCCGAAAAGGCTGCTCCCGGATGTACTCCGGGAATTGCAGCGTGTTCTGGAGACAGCGATCACCAATGGGTTTGTGGATTTCTACACCGGCGGTGCTGTGGGATGGGATACATACTGTGCCCAGATGGTGCTGGATCTCCGGGAGGATTATCCGGGAATTGCACTGCATCTGGTACTCCCCTGTTCCCGGGAGGAACAGACAGCACGCTGGACACCAGAACAGCGCACTGCCTATGACTGCATCTATGCGGCGGCAGATTCCCGGGAGTTTGTCTCTGAGGAATACACCAAGACCTGTATGCGCCGGCGGAATCAGCGGCTGGTAGATCTGGCGGACTGCTGCATCTGCTACTGCCAGGAGCCGGACGGCAGAACCGGCACTGCACAGACGGTACGCATGGCAAAGCAAAAGGGTATCCCTGTGATCAACCTTTGCACGGAACATAAAGAATAAAATGAGGAGTTAGGAATGAGGAATTAGGAATGATGGTATCGCCTGCGGCGATGGATTCAAATAAAACGTAAAATTCGTGAGCGCAGCGAACACCGCCATTCCTCACTCCTAACTCCTTATTCTTTAAGGCAACACCGCACAAAGAGCGCCTGACGGCTTTGCACGTCATATGCTTGCATCTTTTCCGTCATATTTCACAAAAATGCTCGTGAATACACAAAGTATTCACTGCGCTTTTTGTTTCATCTGACGAAAAATCTGATGGCGCATCTGACGCACAATCTTTGTGCGGTATTGCCCTAATTCAAAAATAGAGGTGTTTGATATGATTTATACTGTGACCTGCAATCCTTCGCTGGACTATCGCATGGAGCTGGGGCAGCTGAAACCCGGCGAGACGAATCGTGCCGATGCAGTGGGACTTCTTGCCGGCGGAAAAGGGCTGAACGTGTCGGTGGTACTCCACCATCTGGGCATGGATACCACTGCGCTGGGCTTTGTGGCAGGATTCGTGGGGGATGAAATTGAACTGCGTATGGAAAAAAGCGGCTGCCACTGCCGGTTTATTCATTTGGAGGACGGCTGCTCCCGAATCAATGTGAAGCTCCGGGGTACCGATGAGACCACGGAACTGAACGCACCCGGCCCGGATATTTCCGCCGCCGCACAGGACGAACTGCTGCGGCAGCTGACGGAAATGGTACCGGGAGATGTGCTGATTCTCGCCGGAAGTGTGCCGCCGTCCATGCCGAAAACGGTCTATGCAGACTGGATGGAACGGCTCCGGGATGCCGGGCTGGATATTATTGTGGATGCAACGGGAGATACGCTGCTCCAGGCACTGCCCCACCGTCCGTTTCTGGTAAAGCCCAATCATCATGAACTGGGCGATCTCTTCGGCGTAAAGATCGAGAGCCGGGAGGACGCCGCCGCATACGGCAAAAAGCTTCTGGAACAGGGTGCCCGGAATGTGCTTGTCTCCATGTCCAGTCAGGGTGCCGTGCTGTGTACTGAGGATGGGCAGGTATTGGTGCAGGACGCTGCTTCGGGCACGGTGGTCAACGATGTGGGCGCCGGAGATTCCATGATCGCCGGCTTCATGACCGGATGGATGCAGACTCACGACTACAGCAAAGCGCTCCATCTGGGCGCAGCGGCAGGTGCGGCAAGTGCCTTTTCTGAGAATCTTGCCACCATGGAGGAAATTCAGGCAGTGCAGAAAATTCTGCCTTTGCCGCAGAAAATGTAATAAAAATAAGGGCTGTTGTAAAGAAAGCAAAATCCTGATTCACGGGTCGATGTGGGCATCGACCCCTACAAAATGTCATGTAATTCGTGGTAATTTGTAGGGTGCGATGCCCACATCGCACCGTTTTCTTGTGGGATTTTGACTGCGTGCAACAGCCCTGTAATTATGATTGACAAAGAGACTGCTTTGCTGTATAATAATTATTAAGAAAAATGGGGACTTAATAACAGAAAGGTATAATTATGAAACGGATAGTTAGTTGTGTTTTTTTATCTTTTGCAGTGCTTTTATCAGCAACCGCTTGCAGTAATAATGAACAGAGCAGCGAAAGCTCTCCTGTAGAGGTAGTGCAAACCGCTGAACCGATACAGCTTACAAACAGAATGACGGAGACAGAGCTTGCAAGGGTGAATAAGCATGGTGTGACGCTCCTTGATGCACCAGAAGAAACAGCCACGTCTGAGACAGAACCAGAACTGACAGAACATATAGTCAGTGTAGAGTTCGAAATAATTCCGAACGATGAACTGATTTCACAACTCGAAGAAAGACATGAAGAATTATCTGATGAAGAATATCAGCGAGCAATGGAAGAATTACAACCCTTTATCGAATCGGGAGAGGATTACAAAAATCCAGCATATATTCTTGTAGACGGTGTGTTATGTAGACGCTATATCCCCTCGTCAGACCCCGGGTATGACGGCGGCGAGATTTCGATCTATACAAGCTCATATAATGATGAAACAGGTGAAACTGAACTTGTATCACTTTCGTTCGCCGACTTTGACGAGTATCTTGACTGGATCAGGGAAAGTGATACTGAATACGGTTATTCAGAGGATTGGATAGAAAACGATATACTTCGTGTACAGATTGCCGATGAAGCATTTAAAACCGGTGATTATGAAACACTTCCGGAGGGTACAGTTGATGTAACAGACGATTCCTTATACGATGATCCAGGGGAAGAAACGAAAAATGCAGATTACCGGGATGTCTGGGAATATGACCGTGACGCTGTAGAAGCAATAAAGGATTCTATTGATGAAATAAACATCTATGACGAGGAGCTTGATACAGAATTTCTCGTTCATGTAACACTGCCGCCAAATTATGATAAAAGCAAAACATATCCTGTATTTTTCCTGACTGACGGAGTGTGGCGGTTCGGCAACCACACTGAACTGAGAAAGGTAATGGAGAACAGCGAGTCGGCAGATGTGGTACTTGTCAGTCTTGGTTATAACTACAATATGGATGGTACTGATGATTACAACCGTTTTACTTATTTTATTCAGAAACGTGATATGCTGTTGGATTTCATTACAGATAATCTCATGCCGTATCTTGGGGAAAATTACAACATTGACTATGCAAATTCAACGTTGTATGGTCATTCTAATGGTGGTGTATTCACGCACAATGCATTATTTAAGTCTGATTTGTATGAGAATCAGCCATTCGGAAATTACATCATTGGAAGTCCGGCGTTTTGGAATTTGTATCTCGAGGATTTCGATCTTGATTCTGAGGGGTATATAAATGATTATGGTTATTTCGACAGGAATAAAACTCTTTGCAAAAAGGTTTTTTTATGTGGAGGCACGTTAGAAGATCCTGACTACACCGAATACTATAATGGTCATGACACTACATTAGAGGGACTTGCAAAACTAAATGATCGATTGGAAGCTCATGATGCAGATGTAACTTATAAATTGTATGAATCACACCATTATCAGTATATTCCGGAAATGTTGATTGAGTATTTGAAAAAAGCATATCCAATTAACTAATACTAATCTCTAACCATCAACTTGAAATTAATGTATAGATATGCTATAAT
>JBJFHO010000233.1:0-6733 GCA_051893675.1 Ruminococcus sp.
AGCTGTTCCATATGGGTGGAACCGCAGTTCTTGTTGATATTGGTGCCGTCCGGCTCTGCGCTGAGCATATGTACCGATGCACCCAGACGAGTGAACAGGGCTTCCGCTGTGGTGGAAGAACTGCCGTTGGCGCAGTCCAGTACCACACGCATTCCCGTACAGTCTGTATGGATGCAGCTTGCCAGATAGGAAATATAATCCTCCTTGGCATTTTCATATGTAGAGATGGCACCCACATTGGTATGGGATTGCAGAACGATCTGTTCCGGATGATCGAGGATCAGCGCTTCGATTTCCTCTTCAATGGCATCCGGCAGCTTATAGCCTGTAGATGCAAACAGCTTGATGCCGTTGAATTCCACGCTGTTGTGAGATGCCGAGATCATGACACCGGCATCGGCGCCCTTCGTCCGGACAAGATATGCCACTGCCGGTGTAGGAACAACACCCAGCTTTACTGCTTCTGCACCGACAGAACAAATACCGGCACAGAGCGCAGCCTCCAGCACATCGGAAGAAATCCGGGTATCCTTGCCGATGAAAATTTTTGCACGGCGTTTTGTTTCTTTCGTCAGGACAAGTGCTGCGGCACGGCCGATCTGCATCGCCAGCTCGCATGTCAGTTCTGTAATCGCAACGCCTCTTGCGCCGTCTGTTCCAAATAATCTGCCCATAAGTCATAGTTTCCTTTCATCATAAAATCATATTGTCTATTTTCATCTTTTTCAAAAAGACGTTTTCATCAATCCGACAGGGACATCTGTCCCTCCATACCGCCGTTTACATCCGGCTGGCGATAGCCCAGATGCTGATATGCCAGCGCAGTGGCACAGCGCCCTCTCGGGGTTCTCGCCAGAAAGCCCAGCTGCATCAGATACGGCTCGCAGACATCTTCCAGTGTCACCGTCTCTTCTCCCAATGCCGAAGCCAGAGTTTCCAGACCAACCGGGCCGCCGCCGTAGCCTTTGATAATCATTTCCAGCATCCGGCGGTCGTTGCTGTCCAGTCCCAGTTCGTCGATCTCCAGGCGATCCAGTGCCATATGGGCGATCTCCTCTGTGATCTCACCGTTACCGATGACATCGGCGAAATCCCGGACACGTTTCAGCAGCCGGTTTGCAATACGAGGTGTTCCTCTGGCACGGCTGGCAATTTCCGTTGCACCATCAATGGTGCAGGGAATTTTCAGGATCATGGCACTGCGGCGTACAATATCTGTCAGCTGTTCTGTGGTATACAGTTCCAGCCGCAAAATGACACCGAACCGGTCACGAAGAGGACTAGACAACTGTCCGGCTCTTGTGGTCGCTCCCACCAGTGTAAAGGGATTCAGATCCACACGCAGGGAACGAGCAGAGGGACCTTTTCCCATAATGATATCAATGGCGTGATCCTCCAGTGCCGGATAGAGGATTTCCTCTACCTGTCGGTTCAGGCGGTGGATCTCGTCAATGAACAGCACGTCATTCGGCTGTAAATTCGTCAGGATTGCCGCAAGATCGCCTGCCTTTTCAATCGCCGGACCTGTGGTCACACGCAGATTCACGCCCATTTCATGGGCAATGATAGACGAAAGCGTCGTTTTACCTAGTCCCGGCGGGCCGTACAGCAGCACGTGATCCAAAGGATCCCCACGGCGTTTTGCTGCTTCAATATATACCGCCAGATTTTCCTTGACTTTATCCTGCCCGATGTATTCCACCAGATTCTGAGGGCGAAGCGTTACTTCTACTTCGTGATCTTCCTCCACTTCTCTGGGCGTTACCATCCGGTTATCAAATTCCATATCGCTGGTTTCGATCATACTGTCTCACTCCTTTTTCCCGGCTTATGCACGGTTCTTTCCGAATTCCTGCAATGTCCGCCGGATCAGTTCCGACGAGGACAAGGTGGGATCCAGCTTTGCCACAATAGGTGCCACCTCACTCTGGGTATAGCCCAGAGTCACAAGTGCTTCGATCGCCTCACCCACATTGCCGCTGGACTGGGATGCCGCAGATACTGCCGCTGTTTCCGTTCCGGCAAGGAGTCCGATGGATTCCCCGGCGATCTTATCCTTCAGCTCCATGACAATACGCTGTGCCGATTTCGCCCCGATACCTTTGGTACGGGTCAATGCCTTGCTGTCCCCGGATGCCACTGTCAGCAGGAACTGATCCGGCGACAGGTCAGATAAAATGGAAAGGGCTGCTTTAGGTCCCACGCCGGAAACGGATACCAACAGCTGGAAGCACTGCAATTCCTGTTTTGTGGCAAAGCCGAACAGTTCCGCTGCATCCTCCCGGACGGACAGGACTGTATACAAAAAGACAGTTTCGCCTACGCTGCCCAGCTGTCCCAGGGTATAGAATGTCGTCCGGCAGGCATAGCCCACGCCGCCGCATTCCACTACTGCCAATGACGGCTCCTTTGCAATCAGTTTTCCATGTACACTATAGATCATACGGTATCTCCTGTTCTGATTTTTCGCTCCTGTAACTGCACACCAGTTGCGCAGTGGCCATGGCAGATGGCAAGTGCCAGTGCATCTGCTGCATCATCCGGCTTCGGAATCTGTGCCAGCTTCAGAATACGCCGTGTCATATCCATGACCTGCCGTTTTTCCGCCTTGCCATAACCTACAACTGCCTGTTTCACCTGAAGCGGTGTATATTCATACAGCGGAATGCCATGCTGTTCTGCACAAAGAACAATGACACCTCGTGCCTGCGCAACATCAATTGCTGTTTTTTGATTGGAAGTAAAATACAGCCGTTCAATGGCAATACAGTCCGGCTGGAACCGTTTCAGCAGAAAGTCCAGATCATCATAGATCGCAGCCAGACGTGCCGCAAACCGTGTTCCGGCTTCCGTGGTAATGGCACCGTATTCCAGCGGCGTGAAATCCGCACCGTGGTACGATACCACGCCAAATCCCACAATGGCATAACCCGGGTCTATTCCCAGGATCCGCACAAGGCATCCCTCCTGTCTCTCATTTTCCGCAAAACTTTACACGTACATTTCATTATAGCACAAAACGGAAGTCATTTTCAATAGCTATTCAAATTTTTATCTTGATTTTTGAAAAAAAATTGTGTATAATGGGAAGTAAGGCGGCGCAGATGCCGCAGATCATCGCAAGGAAAGGACTTCGCCATGGAACTGAGTGAAATTCGAGTTGAAATTGACAAGCTGGATCGACAGATCCAATCCCTGTTTGAACAGCGTATGCTGCTCTGCCAGGATGTAGCACGATATAAAAAGGCACACAATATGCCGGTTTTTCAGGCAGACCGGGAAAAGCAGGTGCTGGATCGGGTAGAACAGAATGCCGCTGAGGGACTGGGGCTTGCCTCCCGCACCATGTTTGCCAATATGATGAGTATCAGCTCCCAATTGCAGCAGAAAATGCTGATTGCAGCAGAGGAGGCACCGGAAATCGAACTGCCATACATGGAAAAAGCAGTGAAGATCGGCTGTCAGGGCACTGTGGGTGCAAACTCCGAGACAGCTGCCCAGGCATTTTTTCCGGGACGGGAGATCCGGTTCTACCCTACCTTTGAACATGTGTTCGAAGCTGTGGAATCCGGCGAACTGGAATACGGCGTACTCCCCATCTACAACAGCACTTCCGGTACCGTGACGCAGACAGTAGATCTCATGGGCAAATACAGTTTCTTTATCACTGCCATGAATCAGGTAGAAGTGACCCACTGTCTGGCAGCCCTGCCCGGTACAACGCTGGACGACATCGCCGTGGTATATTCCCACCCTCAGGCACTTTCCCAGTGCAGCGATTTCCTGGACGCACATCACCTGCCGAGACGGGACTACAGCAACACCGCTACGGCAGCGCAGATGGTGGCAGAAGCCGGTGACAAGACCATCGCTGCCATTTGTTCAGAGGAATGCGCACAGTTAAACCGCCTGGAAGTGATCGCCTCCCGCATCTCCAATGTGGTACCCAACTACACCCAGTTCATCTGCATTACTAAGGATATGCAGGTCAGCCCGGATGCATCCGTCATTTCTGTTATGCTGACTATTTCCAATGAACCGGGCAGCCTGAGCCGGATCCTGAACAAGTTCTTCCTGTACGGACTGGATATGACCAAGATCGAAAGCCGTCCCATCCGGAACGGCAGCTTCGATGTGGTATTCCACATTGACTTCAAGGGAAATCTGCGTGACCGCAGCATCGCCGCTTTTCTGAACGATCTCTGCAAGAGCTGTCAGGAATTCAAATTGCTGGGAAATGCTGTTGTTATGGAATAATTTCATACGCAAAAATGCAGGATTTCGGCGTCCCTATTCACAGAAATCAAACCAAAAGCCACCCGGTTCTCTCCAGGTGGCTTTCTCATTTATGAAGACTTTTTCGCCTTTTCCTGCCGCAGGAACACCATCCGCAGTGCCAGTGCTGTGACGATCAGCATCAACACGCCGCCGCAGATGATCCAACCTATGACGACATTGCGCATATGGTAGATATCAGAATAGGGAACCGTTGCCAGGATAATATAATCCCCGCTGGTCTGATAGTGTACCATTTCCGTCTTGCCGTCTGCATTTTCCACATCGAATTTGCCTTTATTCTTTTGCAGATTTTCCGCATCATACTCTGTTTTTTTGCCGATCTGGGACGAGTCGGTACAACTGATATATTTCAGAGAATCCGTTTCCAGAATGGCAGTCGTTCCGGAAGAATACAGCGGCATATCCGATGCCACATTTGCCAGATCTGCATCCTGCAGGAGCGACACCATGGAATCCGCAGAGAATGTGATCTGTACCAGACCATTGCCGCCGTCCAGGGACGATGCTGCCACGATAGTCGGCGTGTCGGATTCCAGCAGGAACAGCACTTCGGTATACACCGTATCTTCCAGATGGCTGCGGAATTCTTCACGAATGGAAGTACCTTCCCCGGAAGGATCCGTACTTGCAACCACATTGCCGTCCACATCTGCAACGCTGATCATATCCGCATCTACTGTGACACGCAGTTCCTCCAGTGTACGGTCATCTGTAATAAAGGAACTATCCTGCGCCAGCAGCATGGCGATGGTTCTGGTTTTTGCTGCATATTCTTCCTTGAATTCTTCTGTCAATGTGGTGGTAGTATTTTTATTTTTCTCCAGATATGCCTCCACCGAACCGATATTCGTGTCGATCTGCGCTATCACATCGTTCTGACTCACCACACCGACGGTATACCCGGCAGTCACTGCAAGTACTACTATAACTGCGGCCAGGCTGAGAAGTACCAGACGGTACATTTTAAAAAATCGTTTCATCCTTTGCTGAAGTACACCTGCCTTACTTTGCGGCAAAATCCTGCATCATCCGGAATCCCTCATCAATATAGAGACCGGTTGCCTTTGCAGTTTTTTCGCTGAACGTTTCCGGGCCATTCTTCAGATCACGGCTGTCGTAGATCAGGAACGGAATGGGGTCATTGGTATGGGTTTTCAGAGAAAGGGGTGTTGCATGGTCAGGCATTACCAGCACCTTGAACTCGCTCATTTTCTCCAGCGCAGCCACTACTGGACCGAGAATCTTCTTGTCGATGAGAGAAATAGCGTCTGCCTTGTTCTGAGTCTCTGCACGGTGACCGCATTCATCCGGTGCCTCTACGTGAATGTAGACGAAGTCCTGACCACGTTCAAATTCCGCAATGGCAGCGGCAGCCTTACCGTCAAAATTGGTGTCAATATAGCCGGTAGCGCCTTCCACTTCCACAATATCCATACCGGAGAATTTGCCGATGCCTTTGAGCAGATCGACTGCCGAGATCATGGAACCGTGGAGACCATACTTTTCCGCAAAGGGATCCAGGTTGGCACGAACGCCCTCACCCCAGAGCCAGATGCTGTTTGCTGGACGCTTGCCCTGCTTTACACGTTCCTGGTTCACCGGATGATCTTTCAGCACATCATAAGAGCGCACCATCAGATCGTACAGCGGTGCAGCATTCTCACTGTGACACAGAGGCAGGTACTTCTTCACCGGCTGACCAGTGATATCATGAGGCGGTGTCAGTCCGCCCAGATCTGTGGTACCGTGATCCCAGATCAGGCAGTGACGATATGCCACGCCGGTATAAAACCGGAATGTCTCCGTACCCAGTGCCTCCTGGACTGCCTGCATGAGGATCCGTGCCTCTTCGGTGGAGATATCGTCCGCACAATAGTCCACCAGCGTGCGGTCTTCATAGTTGGGTTCATCGCTGAGCGTCACCAGATTGCAGCGCAGAGATACGTCTGTGGGCTTCATATCAATGCCAATGCTGCCTGCCTCCAGTGGAGAGCGTCCGGTGTAATACTTCATGGGGTCATAGCCCAGAACAGAGAGATTTGCCACATCGCTGCCCGGCTTCATGCCGTCCTGCACGGTTTTCACCAGACCAACGGTGGACTTTTTTGCCAATGCATCCATATTCGGGGTATCCGCAGCCTCCAGGGGTGTCTTTCCGCCCAGTGCATCCACGGGATAATCCGCCATACCATCACATAAAACTACCAGATATTTCATCAGATAAGCCTCCTGCTCTCACTTTTTTCAGAAAATTGGGTGTTTTCCAATTTGTTCGTTATTTATTATAGCATATGCGCCGGATTTTGTCCAGCGTTTCCGGTGGGTTTTTTTCGTTTGGTATTCATTCTCCCCAAGTGCAGAGCCTTGTTGTACCATCTGATACTATTCTCATTTGAAAATCATGATAAAAAATCATGATTTTCATAGCCGCCAC
>JBJFHO010000234.1:0-6599 GCA_051893675.1 Ruminococcus sp.
TCTGAACATGACGGAAGCCCACCGTAGGGGCGGATATCATCCGCCCGCCGTATTCTCGACAATCACAAATTGTACAAATTTTGTGCAAATGTAGGGGCGAACTGCGTTCGCCCGTTGGACGATTTCAGGAGATTTGCGGGCGAACAAAGTTCGCCCCTACTACAAAGTCCCACTTAAAACTTTATCTTTCTACAATTGAAGAATTCAGATAAATACGGCGGGAGCAAGCCCCCGCCCTACGCTTCTGATTTCCAGAAGGGTGCCCTTCGACAGAAAAACCATAAAATTTTCAGAAATTGCAAAAAAGCACTGGACAAAATCTTTGAAATGTGGTATAATATCTAGAAATGAATCCTTTAAGTTGATCCCGTGAGGTTGACAAGGCGTTTCAAAAATAGGGCATGTCCTTTTTATGCAATTTGAATGCAGTTATTGTAAGCGCTTACCTGTCACAAGTGGGTAAGTGCTTTTTTTGAACCTTTTTGAGCCGGCATAAGGCTCTTTTGGGAGGTGCACATGGAGAAAAAAGCAATGATCATGGATGAAAATGCCATGAGACGTGCGGTTGCCCGGATCACCTATGAAATCCTGGAACGCAACCGTGGTGCAGATGGACTCTGCATTGTGGGTATCCTTTCCCGGGGCGTTGTGCTGGCGGAACGGATTGCCCGGAAAATCTACGAACTGGAACAGGTACAGGTGGAGTTCGGTGCGCTGGATATTACACCCTACCGGGATGACCGGACTGCCGATCCGTCCCACTGCGCCAGAAGTACCATTGACTTTCCGGTACAGGACAAGCGTGTGGTCATTGTGGACGATGTCCTCTACACCGGCCGCAGCTGCCGTGCTGCCATAGATGCCATTCTTGCCATCGGCAGACCTCAGTGTATGCAGCTTGCAGTACTGGTGGACAGGGGACACCGGGAGCTTCCCATCCGTCCTGATTATATCGGCAAGAACGTACCCACGGCGCAGACGGAAACCGTCCGTGTCTCCGTGACGGAGATCGACGGTATCGACTGCGTGGAAATCTATCAGAATACACCGGAGGAGGATACACCATGAAGCAGACCATACGCATTGAGAATATCCGGATCGTGCAGAATACCGTGCTGCCAAGGTGCGATATGCTCATCCGGGACGGAAAGATCGCCAAGCTGGGACAGGAGCTGACGGATCCGGCAGATCTGGTCATTGACGGCTCACGCCTTACGGCACTGCCGGGACTGTTTGATATGCACGTGCATCTCCGTGACCCGGGACAGACACACAAGGAGGATATCCTCACTGGTGCAGCCGCTGCCCTTGCCGGCGGTATCACCGGCGTTGCCTGTATGCCCAATACTGCCCCTGCCATCGACAGTGTGGAAACAGTACGCTATATCCGTGAAAAAGCCGCACAGACCGGCGTGGATGTACACCCGGTGGGCTGCATTACCAAGGGTCTGAAAGGCGAGACTATGTGCGATTATGCCGCACTGAAAGATGCCGGCATCTGCGCTGTCTCCGATGACGGCAGACCGGTGGAGTGCGCTGAGACCATGCGCACGGCGCTGATACGGGCACATGAACTGGGCATCCCGGTGATCTCCCACTGTGAGGATCTGTCCATCATTGCCGGCGGTATCGTGAACCGGGGACTGGCTTCGGAAACCCTGGGCGTCAAGGGCATGGACAGGGCTTCGGAGGACTATATCACCGCACGGGAGATCATCCTTGCGGCATCCACCGATACCCCTATTCACATTGCCCACGTCAGCACAAAGGGCAGCGTGGAGATCATCCGTCAGGCAAAGGCACACGGCGTAAAGGTTACCTGTGAGACCTGCCCCCACTACTTCCTCATGACGGAGGAGGCTGTGCTGGGACGGGATGCGGATTATCGTATGAATCCGCCCCTGCGTACCGAAGCCGACCGCAGGGCAGTGCTGGAGGGCGTGCTGGATGGTACCATTGACTGTATCGTCACAGACCATGCACCACATGCGCCGGAGGAAAAGGCGGACTTTGCACATGCACCCAATGGTGTGATCGGTATGGAAACGTCCCTGGCGGCATCCCTGAAGCTGGTGCATGCCGGTTACCTGACACTGCCCCAGCTGGTGGAGCGTATGGCAATTCGTCCGAGACAGATTCTGGGACTGCCTCAGGTGCAGATCGCTGTGGGTGAACGGGCTGACCTGACACTGGTGGATACGGAGTATGCATGGACGGTGGAGCCGGAAAAAATGCACTCCAAGGCACGGAATGTGATCTGGAAGGGGAAAACCCTTGTGGGAAAGCCTGTGTATACCATCACCGACGGCGTTGTGCGCTATCAGGATACGGACTATCACGTGTAACAACGTATCAATAAAATAACAAATCGAAAGGAATCATGCTATGTCATTGGATAGATTGATCAAGCGGATTGATGAACTGAAAAATCCGTCAGTTGCCGGGCTGGATCCTCGTCTGGAATATGTACCCCGGTTTATACAGGATGCCTGCTTTGTGAAATATGGCCGCACACTGGAGGGCGCTGCTGCTGCACTCCTGGAATTCAACAAGGCACTCATTGATGCACTGTACGATGTGGTGCCTGCCATCAAGCCTCAGGCGGCGTACTATGAAATGTACGGCTGGCAGGGCGTGCGCACGCTGGCGGAGACCATCCGCTATGCCCAGGAAAAGGGCATGTTCGTCATGACAGACGGCAAGCGCAATGATATCGGCGCTACCATGACTGCATATGCCACGGCACATCTGGGAAAAACGGATGTGGACGGCGTAGCTCTGGATGCCTTCGGGGCAGACGCTCTGACTGTAAACGGCTATCTGGGCACAGACGGCATCCAGCCCCTGCTGGATATGTGCGCCCAGTATGACAAGGGCATCTTTGTACTGGCAAAGACATCCAACCCCTCCAGCGGGGAACTCCAGGACAGAGAAATTGATGGAAAGCCTGTCTATGAGATCATGGGTGAAATGTGCGAGAACTGGGGTGCAGATCAGATCGGTGCCTATGGGTATTCTTCCGTAGGTGCAGTGGTAGGTGCGACCTATCCGGAACAGCTGGCTGCACTGCGGAAAAAGCTGCCCCATACCATGTTCCTGGTGCCGGGCTACGGCGCACAGGGCGGCGGTGCACAGGGTGTTGCCGGGGCATTTGATGCAGACGGCAGAGGCGCGATTGTGAATTCCTCCCGTGCCATTATGTGCGCCTGGAAGAAAGAGCCGGACTGTTCCGAAACAGATTTCGCACAGGCGGCAAGAAGAGAAGCCATTCGGATGCGTGACGATATTACGGCGTATCTTTAATTGATAGGAAAGGACTGGTGTCATGTCATTATTGGAGCGAGGCGACAAGGCCTATCTGCTTCTGGCAGACGGAACAATTTTTGAGGGCCTGCATTTCGGTGTAAAGGGAACCGTGATCGGTGAGGTCGTGTTTACGACAGGTATGACTGCCTATCAGGAAACACTGACGGATCCCAGCTATTTTGGCCAGCTGGTCACACAGACATTTCCGCTGATCGGAAATTATGGAGTCAATCAGGCAGACAATGAGTCCGCACGTTCCTATATCGGCGGCTATATTGTCCGGGAATGGTGCAATACACCGTCCAATTTCCGCATGGAGGGCGATGTTGACGCATTTCTGAAAGAACAGAATATCGTGGGTATCTACAATATTGATACCCGGAAGCTGACACGTATCATCCGGGAAGTGGGCGTGATGAACGGCGTCATTACCACAGAAGATGTCTACGCCAAGAAGGACGAGCTCCTGGAACAGGTACGCAGCTATGTGATCCGGGACGCCATCACGACCGTTACCGGCACAGAGCCGAGAACCTACAGCGAGGGGACACCGAAATACCGAGTGGCACTCTACGATTTCGGCTATAAGCGCAATATCCGCAACGAACTGGTGAAGCGTGGATGCGAGGTCATCGTACTCCCGGCAACTACGACTGCAAAGGAACTGCTGGAACTGAAACCCGATGGCATTATGCTGTCCAACGGCCCGGGAGATCCTTCGGAAAATCAGGCGGTCATCGACAATGTCCGTGAGATCGCCGCACTGGGCATCCCCATCTTCGGCATCTGTCTGGGACACCAGCTTCTGGCACTGTCTCAGGGATGCAAGACGGAAAAGCTGAAATATGGTCACCGTGGGGCAAATCAGCCTGTCATTGACCTGAACAGCCACCGTACCTATGTCACCAGCCAGAATCACGGCTATGCCGTTGTGGGCGAAAGCCTTGACCCGGCTGTGGGCACGGTTTCCCATATCAATGCAAACGACCAGACCTGCGAGGGCATCCGGTATCATAAGATCAATGCGTTCACCGTCCAGTTCCATCCCGAGGCTCACGGCGGACCGCTGGATACCGCTTATTTGTTTGATGAATTCACCTCTGTGATGGAAAAGGAGAAGAAGTAAGTTATGCCATTGAGAAATGATATCAAAAAGGTTCTCGTCATCGGCTCCGGCCCGATCATCATCGGACAGGCGGCTGAGTTTGACTATGCAGGCACTCAGGCGTGCCGTGCCCTGAAACAGGAGGGGCTGGAGGTCGTCCTCATCAACTCCAATCCGGCAACCATCATGACCGACAAGGCCATGGCGGACAAGGTGTATATCGAGCCGTTGACGTTGGATGTGGTGAAGCGTATCATCCAGATCGAAAAGCCGGACAGTCTCCTTTCCACCATGGGTGGTCAGACTGGTCTGACATTGTCCATGCAGCTGGCAGAGGAGGGATTCCTGGAGGCAAACGGCGTAAAGCTTCTGGGTGCTGACCCCCTGACCATTCACAAGGCAGAGGATCGCCAGGCGTTCAAGGATACCATGGAAAAAATCAACCAGCCCTGCATTCCCTCGAAAGTCGTGGAGACCATTGAGGACGCTGTGGCATTTGCTGAGACCATCGGCTATCCGGTCATCGTCCGTCCTGCATTCACGCTGGGCGGTACCGGCGGCGGTATTGCAGACAACGAGGAAATGCTCCGGGATATTACAAAGAACGGTCTGCGTCTTTCTCCCATTACCCAGGTACTCATTGAGAAGTGCATCAGCGGCTGGAAGGAGATCGAGTTCGAGGTAATCCGTGACCGCAAGGGCAATGTGATCACCGTCTGCTCCATGGAGAACTTCGACCCCGTTGGCGTACACACCGGCGACAGTATCGTTATTGCACCGGCTGTGACACTGACAGACCGGGAATACCAGATGCTTCGTACGGCAGCGCTGGATATTATTTCCGAGCTGAAAGTGGAGGGCGGCTGCAACTGTCAGTTTGCACTGCATCCCACCAGTATGGACTATGCCGTCATTGAGGTAAACCCCCGTGTATCCCGTTCCTCCGCACTGGCATCCAAGGCGACTGGCTATCCCATTGCAAAGGTTGCTGCAAGAATCGCCATCGGCTATACTCTGGACGAGATCATCAATCAGGTCACCGGAAAAACCTATGCCTGCTTTGAGCCGGCACTGGACTATGTGGTGGTCAAGTATCCCAAGTGGGCGTTTGATAAGTTCGTCTATGCAAAGCGTACCCTGGGTACCCAGATGAAGGCGACCGGTGAGGTTATGGCAATCGGTACCAGCTTCGAACAGGCAATCATGAAGGCTGTCCGTTCCACAGAGCTGGGCGTGGATTCCATGAATATGAAGAAGTACGAGGAGATGCCTCTGGAAGAGATCATGGAGCGTCTGAATGTGGTGGACGATGAGCGTGCATTCCAGCTGTACGAGGCATTGAAGCGTGGTGTTACCGTAGAAAAGCTCCACGAGCTGACCATGGTGGACTGCTGGTTCCTGAACAAGCTGCTGAATCTGGTGGAACTGGAACGGGAAATGGCAGAGAAGCCGCTCACGGAGGAGCTGTATCTTCTGGCGAAGCAGTACGGCTATCTGGATGCCACCATCGAGCGTATTTCCGGCAAGAAATGCCCCATGCACCGCCATGCGGTATACAAAATGGTTGATACCTGCGCCGGGGAATTCAAGGCGGAGACACCCTATTTCTACTCCACCTACGATGACGAAAATGAGGCGGAGGAATTCATTGAACGTCAGAACAGCGGCAAGAAAAAGGTCATCGTATTCGGCTCCGGTCCCATCCGTATCGGTCAGGGTATCGAGTTCGACTACTGCTCTGTACACTGCGTATGGACGCTGAAAGAAATGGGCTGCGAGGCAGTCATCTGCAACAATAACCCGGAGACTGTTTCCACAGACTTTGATACCGGCGACCGCCTGTATTTCGACCCCCTTACCAAGGAGGATGTTGCCAATATTATCAACACCGAAAAGCCCTATGGCGTTGTGGTACAGTTCGGCGGTCAGACTGCCATTAAGCTGACACGCTATCTGGCAGATATGGGCGTCAATATTCTGGGTACCTCCGCAGATGATATCGATGCTGCAGAGGACAGAGAACGCTTTGATGAAGTACTGGAAAAGTGCGGTATTCCGAGACCTGCCGGTCTGACGGTCATGACGACGGAGGAAGCGCTCCAGGCTGCCAATACTCTGGGCTATCCTGTGCTCATGCGTCCTTCCTACGTGCTGGGCGGTCAGAATATGATCATTGCCCACTCCGACA